>JBBJMN010000002.1:0-57125 GCA_037720485.1 Candidatus Nitrosocosmicus sp. | reverse complement strand
CACATATGAGATAGAGCATCTTCAAGCTATAAGATTTCCTTAAGTGAACAGAGCCGTGATTGTAGTCTTTAATTTATTATACAGTAGAAAAACATCCAAGAGAAATATATAAAAAAATCATAGAAATAAGTAATAAGATTAATAATATAAGAATATAAGGGATTTACTTGAACAGTAACAAGTATCCAAACTCTGATATAACTAATTTGAACCATAGATTCTGACTATTATGAGTATCATTACAAAGAACCACAAAGCTGGTTTATTCGCAATCTTCATTGCTTCAGCATTAATGTTGGGAACAATCTCCGTATCAGGATTTGACAACGCGTTAGCAACCGTATACAAACAAATTCACAAAAACGACTATAAGGGCAAAAGCAATGAAAACAAGAGATCAAACACCAATGGAGCATCACAATCAATTGACCAAACTCAGGTAAGCAAACAAAGCTCAGAATGTAGAGACAGCGGAGCTGTAGTAACAGTGTCAGCATTAAACTGCAACAACGTAGGTTTGCAACTCAATCTCAACACAGGCAGCAACGCCTAAGTGCAACAATAAACCCACAACTCTTTATCTTTTAATATAACAATTATTAATAAAATTTTTAGCTAATTGATTGTCCAACTGCGGGGTATTGTATCTGATAACAAATACAAAATAAAAAGATATAGGACATATGGTATTTGACTACTTTTTGCTAATTGCTAATTGCTATTTGTTATGTTCCATACGGTCAAACAACAAATTACCTATTATCCACTTTACAGAAACATCATTATTAAGGTCTTTTAATTTGTCGAATAAGACTAAATCCTTAGAGTCATAATGAACTTGTAATTTTTCAAATGATTCATCACTGATTAAAACTTGCTCCTCTCTAAACAGAACGGTTGAGCCACTAGCATCCATATTCAGTATAAAAGTGATATGGCCATTGTATTTATCAGATATAGAAAGTTTCCCTTTATCAGTGATAACCTTTCTGAATGGATCTTTATTTGGCCGAGGAATATCAATCATCTTCATCATTGGCTCAAGATAAGGTATCATATGCTTTACAAAAGTTTTAAATTTTAAAATCTCATTAGGGTAAAGGCCTGGAGATTTCTCGTGCCACTCTAAAAAATAATTCCCAAACGAAATATCAGGTTTAATTAGAGGGGTAGTAAGAACACCATTAAAAAGCAAATCCTGAATAAAACTGGACGGTTGTGGCATAATTATGTAAGTAGCAAAACGCAAGCTATATTTTTATGTAATACAAGGCAAAGTCATGACACAAGATTAACCAACACATTTTGATTATATTTGTTTTTATTGTTTATCTTGAAACTATCGCTTCTGAAAACCATTTTGGTATCATATCTTTTCCATTTTTTAACAAAAAGGATATGCTGCTATCTAAGATATAGGTATTAGCATAGTCTTCTGAATTTCGGATGCTTCGTCCATACGCTTGAATCAATCGCAATATAGTATTCCATTCATACCATTTAGGATTTCGTTGTTTAAGCACAGATATTTTTTTATCAGTTAAATCAGGATATGGAACTTTAACTATAATTTGAAATCTAGAAAGGTCGTCTTTAAGGTCTATCCCTAAATACATAGAGGGAGAGATTAAAACAGTTGGTTTCAAGCTCTCAAAATGTTTTAGAATCATCTCATTTCTATCTAATTTTGGGTTTGTCTCTATCAGCCTAACAAAATTGTTTTTAGAGACATTATTTTTGATAAACTGTAATTGGGAATACGATGTGGTGTGAATTATGCCTTTATCGTTTTTATGTACAGAGAGAAGATTATCAATAACCTTTGCTATATGGGGCAATGACTCACTCATAGTTTTTGCGCTTAACCATGCCACGTTCATCAGATAGATAGGCCTATGTTCAACAGGAAATTCAGATTCTTCGATTTTTATGAATTTTACCTGATCCTTTTTTAGCCCTACAGCTTTACAAAGGTTATCTTTACTTAATATAGTAGCACTCATCAACAAAGATACAGATCCCTTGTCAAAAATATCAACAAAATAATTTGAAACATCTAGTGGCTCCATGTTGATCCAGCTTATTTTATTTTCATTATCATTTTTTTTCTTGGTAGTTCCCTACCAATTATCCTTGTTGGATTTTAAATCATCCAAAAAAACAGATAAATTCTTTTCAAATGCTAATGCATCAATTAAATTTTTTTCACTAGCATCAATCGCTTTCTTTTTATCCTCACCATTTCCCACTAAACTTTCGCCTTTATGTATATAATCATGAAACCGTTCTTTTAGGTGTGTACAAAAATCAACATATGTGTCAACATCAAGAGGCTTATTTTCGGGCAGGTTCAGTTTTGGAAAAAACCTATTCAGATATTCTTTATTTATTGTAAAATTTTTGAAAGTCGATACTTCAGATTCTAATGTATGTGCCTCATCCAAAATTAAAAGCTTTCTTTTATTTACCCCCGATGAATAAAATAAATCAGATAAAAAATACTTATAATTATAAATAGTATGACTAGACTTTACAGATATCCATTTTTGGTGAAAATACTCACAAGGTTTCCATTGAAGTTGTACAAGTTGAGAATGTTGTTTTGTTTTATCATGATATTTTTTTAGGGCATGTTTGGCTATGTCAATATTCTCATAGATAGTTCCCCCTAGTTTGGTTTCATAGTCACTTAACCTTGTTTTGTATAAACAGTCATATTCATCTTCTTTTAGGCATGGACCATAATCGCAACTCTCTTTAATACCCATATCTTCTTTGACGATACAAGGAAAATTATTTCGTCCTTTTACTTCATATAGATAAGGAAAATCTTTAGAGTACTGAGTTTGCAAATCCTTTGTCGATGTACAGATATGAGAGCTCCCAAGAAATCTAGATAGGGCAACAGCAACGGCGCTTTTTCCAAATCCAGTTGGAGCTTCTAAAAAAATATATTTATATCCTGATTTTAAGGCTTGATCAATTTCACCAAGCACTTTCTCTTGATTTGATCGAATATTATCAAACGGGAAAAAACTACGCATAGACATAAGGAAGAATAATATATCAAATACAAATGGAATATTAAAGTATAACCAAAGATTTTCCCTATTTTTGCCCTATTTCACGGTTTTACCATTAATTTGCTCATCAGAAAACAACATTAATTCATGTAACCATATCCCATAATTCTCATAGTTTTTGAATCGGGGCTAAACACAATACACAAGTTATTTTTAATATATGCTATTGGTTTTTCTAGCGCAATGATAATTTCATTATCTCCGATTTTTTTTATTTTAACGGTGCGGGTCTGCAAACCGACGCTTATCATATAATTCTGAGTCTCGATAATATCCTCCTTGTTAAAAGGATTTTTGGTGAACTTGATTTGGAAGCTATCGCTAATGATTTTTGATAAGCCCGGTGATGTGATAATATCCCCCCTTGAAATATCCTTTGCAGAAACACCTTTAACAGCAAGTCCTACACGCGATGATTTCTTTGAATGATTTACGTGGTCATCATGCATTTGAATGGATTTTATAACCACAGGTTTATTCAAAGGACTTATTTCCAATTCATCATATGTTTTAATTTCGCCTTGCTTAATAGACCCCAAAACAACAGTGCCAACACCTTTAACATCAAAAACGTGATCAATTGGGATATAAACAGAATTAGTAGCAGTAGCAGTATCACTACTGGTTACTTCATTTTCTTTATATTCATCTGGTTTTAAATCCGATAAATGTTTTTTAAGCTGTTCAAGACTATCTACTATTTGAAAGGACGATAGGTTTGTTTTTCTTATTATGTTCTTAACTTTCTCTATGTCAATCTCAAAACTATATAAAATAAAGCCCCTTTTTAGATTAAATATATCAAGTGCTAATATCTGCTCCCCTAAAAAAGAGTCAAGACGTGTAATATTCAAAATAGCATATTCAGAAATAGCTATTGATTGGAGAAGAGATTGTAATTTTTCAGGGTAAGTGTTAGAGAAACAATAAGAGAAGATTTGATCATTGGTCTTTTTGTCATAAATAGAAATATCTGTCGAAGTCCCCTTCTTGCCTAAATTGCCTGCAATAGATGTATCCCCCAATATTACAAAATTTAAACTATTCAAAATTCTAAATTAGATAGACCGTATTGAATAAAACCTTTACTTTTATAATTTCCAAAAACCATCAAATTAAACGTATAATTGCTGCACCATTCACAATTTCCACTCAATATTCAAATCCACAATAAAACTCAGTTACAAGTTATATACTCAAAAGACAATTATAATTTTTATTATTGCCACTACTTGCACCATAAGAATAAATAATGTAGACTAGTAGTGGCATATTGAAAATAAACAAATCCAGTCAAAATTCATGGTAGGGCAAAAAATTACTATAGAATTATAAAGGTCAATTCATAATGCATTGCTTTTTATAGGGTATAACCGAAGGTTATATACCTGAGCTGATAAATTAATTGAGCACTTTTGAAGAACTTGGTATTGAAAAATCTATAGTTAAAGCACTAAAGGAAAACGGAATTGAACAACCTTTTCCAATACAAGAATCAATAATTCCTCTCATTTTAAAGGGGGAAGATGTTATTGGTAGATCAAACACTGGAACCGGTAAAACAGCTGCTTTTGTGGCACCACTTTTAAGTAAAATTGATCCAAAAAATTACTTGCAAGGATTGATATTAGCCCCAACAAGAGAATTAGCTATACAAATTACAGATACAATCAACCAATTTGTTAAATATAGTCCTATAAAAGCCACTGCAATTTATGGTGGCCAAAATTTTCAAGTCCAAAAGAAAATACTTAGCAGAGGAGTCAACATCGTAGTTGCAACTCCAGGAAGACTATTAGATCATATAAGTCACGGGACAATTTTACTAAATAAAATTAATTTCGTTGTTCTTGATGAAGCAGATAGAATGTTAGACATGGGTTTTATTGAAGACATTAAAGATATTCTTTCATATATTAAAGCTGAAAAGCAAATTTGTCTTTTTTCCGCTACTATGCCAGAATCAATAGTACGTTTATCTAAGGAATATATGAAGAATCCAAAACAAGTGAATATCGAAAAAACGATTTCACAGGAAAACATCAATCAATCATATCTACTTATTTATGAAAAAGACAAGTTCAAACAACTTGTCAACACTTTGAAGCCTATCTCAACAAACAAAGATACTCATGTTATTGTTTTTGCAGCTACAAAGCAGCGAACAAGGGATCTTTCATTTAAGCTGAGAAATGAAAACTTTTTTGTAGATACGATTCATGGCGATTTAAACCAAAGACAGAGAGAGAATACACTGTCAAGATTTAGAAATAAAAAGTTTAACATATTGATAGCAACAGATGTTGCCTCACGTGGATTGGATATAACAACTGTAAGTCACATAATTAACTATGATTTACCAGATGATGTTGAAACCTATTTCCATAGAATAGGCAGGACTGCACGCGCTGGTGCCCAAGGTACATCTCTATCCTTTGTATCCCAAAACGATATGTACATCTTGAGAAAAGTTCAAAATATTACCCAAAATTCATTAAAAAATCTAAATGCAGAACTAGGAATAGAAGTCGACTTTAAGGACAGCACTGGCGGTGCAGGTCCAAGAAACAATCGCTTTAGATCAAGCTACCAAAGAAGAGAATATGGACAAAACAGATATTCTGAAGAATACAGGCCAAGAAACAACTATGGCAGTGGCGGTAGTGGCGGTAGTGGTTATGGCAACCGAGAATACAGGCCAAGAAACAACTATGGCAGTGGCGGTAGTGGCGGTAGTGGTTATGGCAACCGAGAATACAGGCCAAGAAACAACTATGGCAGTGGCGGTAGTGGCGGTAGTGGTTATGACAAAGAGGACAGATATCAATCAAGGTTAAAAGGAATAACCAAACCACTAGGCAGAAGAAATAACTACGACAAAGAATCTAGCGACAACTAGCAAAAAAATCTAATAGAATTAACTATAACACACAAATTTTTATTTTTTTTCATATTTAAAAACAAATTTAGTCTTACAGGTAATACAATAGATAAATGTAAAACTATTCAAAGCATTTTCTCTAATTCAAAAAAAACACATTTGCATTCACATTTTAATCACATAGTTGATACAGTTAAAACATAATATAGCATCATCTATTAACATTAAAAGTTATAATACGGTTGTCAGAAAAAAGGGCAGAACCAGAATTTATGGCTTAGTTGACGCTAAAATGAAAATTTTAGGATAAACTAATGGATGCAGTATTCCTAAAAATTAGGAGGTGTGTTCGTGTTCTTCAGACGATAATTCGGTGATTTTGTTTATGACTATGACAAAAGTGCATGTTGATGGAAAGTCTATACCCTCTGTAGTGTTATTTTGGATTGCGATATCGGTAACAGCATTTGTAGAAAACACATCAATAAAAATCACCACAATAATATCAATAATAAAATTCTTCTTAACCTTCATTTTTCTCATTCAAAAAGAATAAACCTTATAGTAAGTAATTGAATTGATTGATATAAACTCAACCCAAAAAAAAAGAATAATTAGTTCTAATTACAGTTTTATTTAATATAATTGACAGATACAATAGAAGCCCAAAACAACAAAGCAGGAAAAACAGTAAGTGAATCGGCAGCTGAAACCACTGTAGTAATGTTACCTTCAGATGCAAATCCCCTGGGAAACGTTTTTGGGGGAATGATCTTAAAACATGTTGATTTGATTGCAGGTTTGGTAGCAAAAAGACATGCTGGCCATGCAAATATAGTCACAGCTAGTATGGACAGTATGACATTCTCCAAACCAGTATACATAGGAAACGCATTGATACTAAAAGCAAGACTAAATTATGTAAAAAGAAGCTCCATGGAGGTAGAAGTGGATATCGAGGCAGAAGATCTAAATAAATCGCAAAAAGTTTACACAGGCACTGCCTATGTTAGCTTAGTGGCACTAGACGAAAAAGGAAAACCTATCGAAGTGCCAAAATTGATTTTACAAAATAAAGAAGAGGAGGAAAGATATGCAGAAGGAGAAAACAGGATGCAAATAAGATTAAACAATAGAAAAAAGAGAAAGTTAGCGGTTTAGAAAATCCTAGATTCATCCATAGGATAAAGATAAACATTTGTCTTTTCATCATTAACTGGCGTAGAATTCAACAAAATAGAATACTCTATTTCAGAGTTATCAAGTCCACCGCCATTTTTACCCAGAATGCAATCACTACTAACAGTGTATTCTAGTGTTAAAGAATTAAACGGCTCCAACGTTATACGCTCCTCCCCCAAAATACCACATGCCCTCATAGAGTTGGACATTATTCTCCCGCCATCATTTAATAGGTACTTTACATCATATCTTTTTCTCAATATTTCTAACCCGACTTGGATCTCAAAACTTTTACCAGTGACAATATATGAAATTAGTGAAGACTCCTTGACAAATTTGGAAAGGTAATTATAAACCTCAAACGTAGTAATGAAAATAACTTTTACCTTGTTCTCAGGATTTAACATCGCAATTTCATTTTTGTTGTATAATTCAATGAAGTTAGAGCCGATTACACTTTTGATTGTCCTAATAGATACAATAAAATGAAATTTACTGTAATCTACATGTATTGCAGATAAATTCCAAAGATCTTGGTAAATGAGCGGATTATTTTTGTCAACATTTTTTCCAAAGAATTCCCATGACCATATTTGGTTATGGTTTTCCATCATATTATTTATTGTTACAATGATGGCGCTATTTCCAACAAGAATACGATGCAGAGATGCAAAAACGTTATCGCCCAATTTTCTGGTTCCACCAGTCAGCAGGGTAACACCGCCACCTTGTTGCCCATGTATTTTGTAAGCATACAATCCACTATTGGGTGCGTACACTTCTCCAGCAATAAAGCTTGTAGCCTGGTAAGGAACGTTCATTTTATTAACATATTCATCAGATACTCCCAGCACTACATAAGGGAGAATCTTAGATAAATGACTACAATTTAGATCTTTACTGGTATCGAATAATTGGACACCCCTTTTTTTAAAATGATGAAATTCTTCTTCGTTTAGAGCCTTATTTTCATATAGGCAATCAAGTTTTTGATGATAGCTTTCGATGAATTCTTTTAACATCAAGCAATTTATATTAGCATAAATATAAAAAGAAAAAAAAGCAATTAGTTTTGAGCTAGTACATTGTTTCAAGTGTCAGTTGGTTTTATAGGCCCGTATTGTTACGTGGAGCAATAGCACCTTTTTTGGGATATCCATCTTGTAAGTTGGTTTAGGGATTGTGATTGGCCTATGCATTGGCTACAGAGCATAACCCTCTTGAGGTGTTGGTTTCGGTATAGGAATAGGTAAAGAACTTCATAGTTTGATAATTTAATGTCGTGCCCCCTGCAGGATTGTAATCAGTTATTGCATCTTTGCCAACTTCACAATTAAAGATACCGGCATCAATACCACCTGCAAGTTCTCATTTCAAACCTCCGAATAAGCATCAGTCTCATCCAATCCAAACAATCAGTCTTACCAGCATTTTCAAAAATATTGTCATTTTGACTTGTTCTTGCAAAAAATCACTTCAGTTTTGGCTGCTTTATTTGGAGCAAAAGCATGACTACGAAAATCAAACAGAGTTACAAATTATACGCATAATGTAAAATCGGTAATAACATTGTTGTTCTTTTATTAACACCAATATTATATTATGTAGTAGTAAAAAATAAAGGTTAAAATACTCATTTTTATTTTATGTGATGAAACTACGACCATGAAAACGCATACCATTTCAATAGGTTAAATAATCATAAACTGGATACATCAAATTAAATTATAAACTCAGAGGAATATATAATTCAATAAAATAATAAAGGATTGTTGAAATTGCCTTTTAATCCATCGAATATTAAAAGTTAGTGTGAAAAAGGATTGATGAATTAAACAACGCATTTTACCATCATAATCTAATTAAAGTTTTGAGAAAGAAACAATTACGTAGTTATCCAAAACAATCTTCATAAACAATATAAACTAAAATATTATGCCAATGCATTTCAATAAAATAAAAATCAGTCTCATGTTCTTTGTTTTTCTGGGTTTGACATCTTATGGTTTGAGCTCCTTACAAACAAAAGCAGTTTATGGCTATGATTATCTTGTAAACAATAACAACAACTATAATGTTTATACCTCCCCAGATACACCACCTGACAAAGAGTCTGCATTACAAAATATTGATTGTGTTGTGAATTTTATGCAAAGCTATGTATCTACATCCTTCTCTATACCTAGTTCTTACGTCTGCAATAAAGATACAACAACAAATGATGATCCTAATTGGTACCAATCAAACCAAGGTCAACATCCACCCTCAACATATAACACGCGACAAGATTTCCAGCAAGATTCAGGTTTAGGTACTGTAAAAGTAATAAATCTAAATGGTTCAAACAATATTGATGAACAACCAGCATCTTACTCACACTCCAATTATTTTACGCCTACTGTTACTTATAAGATTAACATGCAAAACGACAATGACAATGACAATGACGAAAAAAAAGTGTATAATGAAAATACTGTAACTAAAGAAGAACGAAAAATACTATTAAAAGCATGTTTTGAGAGAGCAGAAGACAAAGGAAATTATATATCATCAAAGGAAATGAAAGAATGTGCTGAAAACTATAACAGCTAAGTTGTAGTTTTTTATCCAAAGTATTTGCCAGAATGTAATTCAATATATATATGGACAATCTACCAGATGATTTATAAAAAATAATGTCAATAAAATTGTTAGGGATTTCAGGAAGCATGACAACAAGTTCCTACAGTCTCAAAGCATTAGAGTATGTTTTAAATGACGCTAAAAATACCTATGGTTCAGAAATAGAGATTTTTGATTTAAAAAAACACAAGTTGCCATTTTATGATCCAAAACCAGATAAAGATCCACTTATTACAGGTGTAGAAAAAGAAAACATTAAAAAGGCAAAACTGATGGTCCAGTGGGCTGATGCAATAGTTCTTACTACTCCCGATTATCATGGTTCAATGTCTGGGGTATTAAAAAATTTTTTAGACTATTTTTGGAAAGAGTTTACCGGAAAAACCTTTGGTTATATTTGTACATCATATGAGAAAGGATTAACAGTAATGGAGCAAATGAGAACAGTAGTGCGACAATGCTATGGATGGAGCATGCCATATGGAATTTCAACCAGTTCCCACGACTTTGACAAAGAAGGCAACATAATAAATCCAAAATTAATTCCCAGGTTACAAATGTTATCAAGGGATATAACACACTATGGAAAAATCATAAGAGATCAGTTTCTTTCAGATGTTTCAAACAGGATAAAAGAGTCCTATTCTTACATTACGTGGGATGACAAAAAATAAGAAATAAAAACTTTTTATTGTTTTTTAACATAAGTTGATAATAGATAAAATCATCAAATCATTTAATGATTGATTTAACATATAAAAAAATATCAATTGCACAAAACCATCACATCGTCTTACCTAAAATGGGCGGGGGGGAAAAAAGGACTAGTATTCATATTGGATAAACTCACACCCAAAAACATGGAAAGATATTTTGAGCCTTTCTTAGGAAGCGGGGCTTTTTTCTTTTATTTGGTTCAGACAAGGAAAAAATTTCAAGCTATTTTATCAGATTCCAATTTTGAGTTAATCAATACGTACAAGGAATTAAGAGAAAATGTAAAGGAACTAATAGAAATTTTGCATGAACATCAAGAAAACTACAACAAAAACATGGAAAAATACTATTACTACATTAGAGATGTATATGTTCCAAAAAACAACACTGAACTTGCAGGAAGGTTCATCTTTTTGAACAAATCCTGTTATAATGGATTATACAGGGTCAACAAATCAGGCAACTTTAACGTTCCCCATGGAAGATACATAAATCCAAAAATTTGTAATAGAGAGAAACTAACGGAGTGTTCCGAACTACTGCGTATTTACGAAGTAGAAATATCATGCAAGGTTTATAAAAACACCACATCAGAATGCGAAAATAACGACTTTATTTACTTTGATCCGCCATATTTTCCCATATCAAAAACATCAAAGTTTACAGATTACACCAAAGAGAGTTTTGGAATATTAGAACATAATGAATTAGCTAAGGAATTTGAAAGGTTAAGCAACATCGGAGCTAATGTAATTTTATCCAACTCAAATTCAGATTATATAAAAAAACTATACAAAAAATATGGCATAATAAAAATAAAATCCTCGCGAAATATAAATTGCGATTCAAAAAAGAGAAAAGATCATTATGATTTGATAATTCTTAACCATGATAAAAAAACAAAAGATGAGAAAATAATTTCAAAAATCCAGAGTATAAATACAAAAAATACTCTCAAAAGAGAATGATATTTTTTTAGGCATTAAATCAATCCAATCTGCCTAAGCTTTTGAGGCAGATAGGTTTCCGCCAAATATTTAAAACCATGTTTAAAAAATGCGTCTAGTTCACATTTTTCCTTTTTGTTTAAGAAAAGATTAAGTTCTTTTTGCCACTTTTTATCTTGCAACCAAGGTTTTTTTTTCATATCATTGGCTCTGTTAATGTCTTCATCAGTAGCCGTCAAACGGGCCACTTCAGGAATATTATATTCATATATGTCAGAAAACATCATCCCAAGAACTTGGGCATTTGGAGTTACCAATCTATCGCTATCATAACTTAGTGACTCACTACCAATTTTATACCTCAAAGCAATGCCTAATCCCCAGGGGTCAGCATCAGCAAAAACTACTACAGGTTTATTCCAACTTTCGTTTAACTTTTTAACCATGATTCTAGTGGCTCTATCTGGTTCCCCTGATCCTGTCATTAAAATAGCATTGTATTTTTGAATAAACCCAGATTTTCGAATATTACTTAAAACAGTATCCTTTTCTACAACCATTACAAAATCGGCCTTTACATCCTCTATTTGTACATCCCCAATATTTGTCGGGATAAGCTGAGAAGTAGACCGGCTTCCCAGATTGCAATCAATTATATCACCACCAACCCTTAATTTTATTGGTCCTGAAATCATACCTTTTGGTTTTGATGTTACAGAAAACTCTTCTCTAGGTATACCAGTCAATAACTCTACGGCTTTGATAGCATCATCGGAATTATCCTGATTATTCCAAAACTTTTGCTTATTTTTTTCATCACCAACATTGCTAAGGGTGGCATAATACATCCCTCTTATTGTACTTTCCATATCCTCATCAAGCAATTTTTTTACGGCATTTGCCATAACAAGGTATTGGGCAAATGTGGGTATTTTTTTTACACTATCTGGGCTAACTTCAATTTTTTTATCCCCTATAGTGAGCATTCTCTTTTCATTAGACCATACAGTATTATCATATCCAATTTTGGGTAAATCTAAAATTGGCATTTGTTTTTGGATAATTACATCCTCAGAAATTTTTTTCATTATCTTTTTAATTATCAGTATAACTTCATTTTTTTTTTCAGATGACAAATGTATTATCATCTACTCCGTTTTTCTCTTATTTATCCTTCTATAATAAAAACATGGCGTAGATTGAACATCGGGATCTTTTTTTATTGCCTTTTTCAGAATCACCATATTAAGTTTATTGTGCGTTTCTCCAATCGCATCTTTAGCATCTCATCACTATCAAGAATTAGTTTTTTTTTGATTTTTTATTTTTTTATCATTTTTGTGCCTTCCTTCTTTTTCTTTAGGTTTATCTGAAACAATAAAAGATGCACTGGAATTGCTTGATGAGTTTGATAGTATCTTATTTAATTTGGTATTTTTTATAGATTTATCTCTAATATCCTTAAAATTTTTTGAAATCGTCAATTTTTTCTTTTTTTCCAAATCCACAGTTTTATTAGATAAAGATAAAGAAGATTTAGGCACGAAATCAGAATGTGGTGGTTCAGAATCATTAACAACATTATCATCATCCCCAACACCTGTTGGTTTTTTTGTCAAATGTTTTTCAATTATTGAAGAGAAGGAGTCATCTAAGTTAGAGTTTTTAATGCCTAATGAATCCGTTATAGCGCCAACTATGAAGGGTAAATAATGTTTGTATAACTTCATTTTATTTTCCGCTTCCTTTAATTTAAGTTCCTTTCTTATTTGTGTACTTAGCTTTCGATAAAGTTCAGAAAGACAAGATTTCATATAGGATTTTAACTCCCCTTCCGATGCAATACTTTCTTTACCCGCGGTTTTATAAGGTATTTTTGTAGAACAGATATGGAAGAAGATGTGTATTGGCAAAACCTCAAAAACACGATCCCTTTTTGACTCCTTATTGGTAGAAAACTGCTCTTTAGCCTGTTTTTTGGTAATACCCAATTTATTTATCTCTACTTCTGATACTACCTCTCTTGCCACATCAGAGCCTTCATCATAGAGCAAAGGAATTTTATTAGCAAATCGGTATAGTTTAAAAGAATTAATATCCCCACCGTACGCCAATCCAGTTTCTATAATTGTTGGCCTGTTGTTTATTATACCGGTTCTTGAGGTATATGCAGTAAGTACAGGTTGTAAAACTCTAACAGAAAAATTAGGTTTAGATACTCCAACGTTGCTTGTTTCGGTTTTTGAAATATTTTTATCTTCTTTGTCATGATGTAGTTTTTTAAACTCATTTACCATCATAGCATCACGTTTGTTGTTATCAGAACTTGTTGTTTCAATATTTTTATTGGAAACAATGGTATATTCAGACATCATTCCAATCGTAAGAATTCCCTGACCAATCGGGCTAAGATGATCGGTATTAGGATTCTGAAATTTTGTTTTCTTGCAGATATTTACTATTTTTATGAGATCATGTTCACTAAAACTAATTTTAGTATCCTTTAGGTCAAAATCCAAATCTGCATTAGATATAATTTCTTTTGCCTTTTCATAAGATAATTTTTGGAAAGAGTAACACAATATTTTTGGTAATGTTATTTTTTGCCCAGAATGTTTAGAGATAGCTTTTTTCAGTGTTTGAAGGTCCATATCTGATGGATGCGGCAAAATTTCCTTTGCTGGGGTAGGCATTATTGAAGTTCGCCTATCAAAGGAAAACATTCCATCATCTGTTTCAAAAGTTATAGAAGCATATGGATTTACGATACTTGTTTGAGTAACATAATCATAAACCTTGTTTTTGGTGATTGGCACAAGTCTCGCTCTCAGGACAACCCGTATTCTGAAACCAGAGGGCCCATCAATATGAGACTCGGATTTATTTACTTGTTTTTTCAATAAAACTATTGGTTTATTAGTTCCAATGTCAGTTCTCAGCTCAAAGTAATATTCATCTGACTCTTCGATCGATTTACTCCACACTTTAATTGGAAAATCGGTATCCTTGGTAGAGAATGCCGCAACCATTTTCAATCCAACGCCAAAAAGCCCCCGCTGTTGTTTTTCCATGTATTTTGCAGATGTTAAGAATGAACAAACGGCAACAGGTAATTTATCTGAGGATATACCGGTGCCATTATCTTCACAGTCCAATATCCAAAGATCATTGGATTGATCAAATGTTTTTAGCGAGATTTTAATTGAGGGTAAAATCGAAAATAGTTCACATGAATCCAAAGCATTTTCTATCAACTCCCTAACTGCCATGTATAATATACGCTCCCCAGTGAAACCAGCTAAAGCTGAATTATCAACAAAAAATTCAGATTCTGCCTTTTTGTTATAGATAATTTTATTTTTATCCATTTTCGCGGATTGTTGCGGATTAATTGGAGGTTTTCGCTCGTCTTGTTTCAAAACGGATGTGGCAGGATTAAGAGATTTCAAATACATATATAAGCATCTTATTTGATTTATTCGTTTTTTATCAATGTTACATATAAATGGAAATTTATAAATAATCAATCGATTTGTGAACCATACGGCGTTGACGCATTTTTTAATTCTTTAATAGTATTAGGCATTATTTCTATCAGGTAGCGTTTTCTTTCTTTTTGTATTACGACATAATCAGTGCCTGTACCTACAATGCAACCATCTATCAAGTCTTTTGTTTTCAAATATTAAAAAAATCAGTTCACATATATTTTTGGTTTTCCATACAATTCCTAAATTTCTTTTTCTTTTTACATAGAAATCGAAATTAAATCCTTCTCCCATATGGCATTATTTTAAACATAACAGCGATATACATCGTTTTTAATTAGAGTCACAAAAAACGTCAAAATCTAAAGTTAAACGATACTGCAACTATAAGTAGAGTAGTTTTTTCTATATCAAGTCCAACATAATTGAATTTTCATTTTTGTCGCCTAGTATAAAGAGAGATGTTTCAAGACATCTTTTAAATTCACTCAGTTAATTAAAGATTGAATTGAAAATTATCCAATTATACATATCCAAAAAAGGCTAATTGATTTTGGAGAAACAATATTATGTATTTGATGAGAAATTCATCCTCACTGATCATGTTCACTCTTCGGTTGATATTTTTGGGTGTCAAGGTTGTGCCATATATGGTTATGCTGAAACCATCCGCGTTGTTAAACTAGTTGCTTGGTTTCTTCACTTGGTGTGTTTTTTTTTTGGGTGCTCATAATGGAGTGAGGAAAAAACTACTGGAAAAACTACGCCGATTCAAAACACCCATCAAGTAATACTAGATTATATATATATTATGGTATTATGATATTGTTGCATTTGTATTGGAGAACACCTGTAGCACTAGGAGGACAAAATGTTTAATAATTTTCCTTAAATATATCTACGTCTGATCCTATTTAAATGTTATATAACGTCCCAAGGCATAATCCAACGTAACCGATAGAGTTTACTTGCCTTTGTATTGTTGCAAAAGTAAAGTTAAATCATAACAATGTTTGAGTCCGTGATAGGCGGATAATAAAATTTTGGTAAAGGGTCACTTTCTACTGCCACTTTGGGTTAACTAAACACAGAATATAGTAACAGATAACCATATATCTTTTATAATGGTATTTTTCCACCAATTCCCGAACATCCAAAATTAACACCGAATAATTGTACAGAACCTAAAAACTTGTCAGGAAAATGAAAAAATAAAAGGCAAATCATTAGTTATTATGGATGCAAGATGTATTAATTGCAATGATAAAGCAAACTATGATATTGAAAATAGTAGAATAATTTGTAAAAAGTGTAACATAGAAATTGATTATGACAAATATATAGAGATAATGACGGAGAAGACATTAAGCATGGCAGATAATGTTCAAGAAAATTGGGAAAAATCCGGATTCTAATTTTTTTGCCTAACACCAAAAAACCCTCTATATGTATATGTATATGTATATGTATATGTTAATTCCATCGCTAGTACAGGTCAATAATATACTCAAAATACACCATATTAAATTAGATCACGAGGCATTTACTTTTTTGTTCTTCATGTTATACATAAGACAGCAAAACCGAAATATTTTAGCAAGATTAATTAAGGCTAAAAATTCATTTGTACAGGAGTTTGGTAGAGTTTAAAGTAGTTATTTCAGATTCTTACGGTAGTAGTATTAGTCAAGAGATTAAAGATAAAAGTGCACAACCCTTATTGGGTTCTAAAATAGGCGACAGCATAGACTCTTCAGTTTTTGGGTTTAATGAAGGAAAAATAAAGATAACAGGTGGCAGTGATAAATCAGGTACTCCAATGCGGTCAGATCTCCATGGAGGAACAAAAAAATATATTCTCATGACTAGAGGTGTAGGATTACGAAACATGGGTCCAGGTGAAAGAAAAAGAAAGTTAGTTAGAGGAAATCTAATTACAGAGGAAATCTATCAGCTAAATTGTCAATTAATCGATTCAAAACTACCTGAAAAAGAGAAGGCCGAAACTATCCAGGTAGAAAAATAACACCAGTAATTAATCAATAGTAAACTTTAATTTAATATCTATATCTATATTTATATCTATATTTATACATCACAAGATAAGGAAATTCAGTTTTAAGTAAATTAATATTTGAAAGAAAAAATACAAATAACATTGCACTGGAAGGATACTTTACCTGAGTGGTATATTCAAAAATACGGGTTTCAGCCATGTATAAACATAGGCACATCAGGACATGTTGATCACGGTAAAACTACGTTAATAGAAGCTATTACAGGAATATGGACAAGCGGTCATAGTGAGGAACTGAGGAGGGGAATTACCATTAAGGTGGGGTATGCAGACGCGGCCTTTTACAAATGTCCAAATTGCGAACCACCCTATAACTATTCAGTTCAACCTACCTGTAAATCATGCAATTCCGATGCACAACTATCAAGAGTAGTTAGCTTTGTAGATTCTCCTGGGCATGAAAGTTTAATGGCCAACATGCTTTCGGGCGGTGCTTTGATGGATGGTTCCATATTAGTTATTGCAGCAAATGAAAAAGTTCCTCAACCCCAAACTAGAGAACACCTTTTAGCTTTACAGGTATTGGGAATAAAAAATATTGTAATTGTTCAAAATAAAGTAGATCTAACAGAAAAAGAAAATGCAATAGAGAATTACAACCAAATCAAAGAATTTGTAAGTGGAAGTGTTGCAGAGAATGCCCCCATAATACCAATCTCAGCCCAACACAAAATAAATATTGATGTATTGATCGAAAATATTGAAAAATTCATACCTACGCCAGAGAGGATCAATAATGATACCGGGATAATGCACATTTTAAGATCCTTTGACATCAATAAACCAGGTACACCAATTAAAAACATCAAAGGCGGAGCGCTTGGAGGAGCATTAATCCAAGGGGAATTTGAGACAGGCAGTGAAATAGAAATACTTCCCGGCATTTACAATGATAAAAAGAATAAGTATGAGCCCATTTTAACTGAAATTGCATCATTAGCTACTGGTGCCGGCATAGTAGACAAAGTAAAACCAGGGGGTTTAGTTGCAATTGGTTCAAGATTAGACCCGTCATTTATAAAAAGTGATTCTCTAATAGGTTCAGTTATTGGAAAACCGAATTCACTGCCGGATACAGTTGATGAAATAACAATTGACATCAATTTATTCGATACAGCCGTAGGAACGCAGGATATGGTAAAAGTGGATCCAATAAAAAATAAAGAAAACCTTAGGCTAAATATTGGAACAGCAGTAACAACAGGGACTGTTACAAGCTCAAAAAACCAGAGAATCGAAATAAAGGTGAAAAAACCTGTTTGCCTAATGTCAAAAAGCAAAGTAGCAATAAGCAGAAGGATAGCTGACAGATGGAGACTAATTGGTGCCGGTATAACTACATAGATCAAAATGGAGATTATTTGTGACACAAGTTTTTTAATGGTTTTATGTTACGAACCAGTCAAGAATATAGAATACCTGGACTCAAAATTCGGAAAAACCATATTTTTGATACATCCAAGAGTAATCAAGGAACTAACACAAATAAAGCATTCTGGGAAAATAAAAAGGTCAAAGATAGCAAATTTAGCTTTAGAAGTCATAAATAAAGAAGTCGAGAGTAAAAATTTTAAATATATAGAAGATAAGGAAGATAGCAGTGCGCTCTATACGGTAGATTCGCATTTATTAGCGCTATCATTACAAAATAAATGCCCATTAGCAACAATAGATAAAATTCTAATGAAACGGGCATCAGGGAGAGGCGCGGACGTCATTACTTTAAAAAACAATAAAGTAATTTTTGTGCATTCAAATATCAGACCTAATCAAATTTAAATTATCCCCGATATCTTTTTTCTATATGTTAGAGATTGACGGAATAGATATACAGTGGATTGGACATGACGGCTATAGATTAAGAACTAGTAACAAGGTAATTTATATCGACCCATACAAATTATCTCAAAAATACAATAATAAAAAAGATGCAGACTTGATTTTTATCACACATAATCATTTTGATCATTTAAGTATTGAGGACATAGATAATTTAATAAATAGCAATACAAAAATAATTTGCTCTTATGAATGTGTTCAGCCTCTAATCAAGAAATACAACAAAAACGAGATTGTACCCCTCAGTCCTAAAGAAAAATCAGTAATTGAAGATATAAAAATAGAGGCCGTAAGCGCATATAACACAAACAAAAGCTTTCATCCCAAGGGAGACAACAAAATTGGTTTTATAATAAACATAAATAATCTAAAAATATACCACACCGGTGATACAGATATAATTCCTGAAATGGAAGGCATTGATCCAGATATAGCATTTGTCCCGGTATCAGGAACATACGTTATGGATGCCGAAGAAGCAGCTAAAGCGGTAAACGAATTAATCAAGCCAAAAAGGATCGCAATACCAATGCATTATAATTCAATTGTTGGTTCCATCGGCGATGCAGAAACATTTTGTAACAAGGTAAATGTTTGCAAAACCGAAATACTAAAGGCAGAGTAAAATGGGGATGGAAAATCATAAAGGAATAGTAAAGAAATATTAAATAAGAAAGTTTTAGGAAAAAATAGGAAAAGTGTAAATAGACAGTGGCAGAAAAAGAGTTTTCAAGGTCTGAAAAAAATAATCACAGAGTAAAAACAAGGTATTTATTGATAATTGCGATAATATGTTTATCCTTTTCAATCGCATTTGTTTTAAGAGCTTATCCAATTAAATATGGATTTTATTTAAACGAGTTTGATCCTTTTTTTGATTACAGAGCTACAAACTATATTGTTGATAATGGATTAGACGCTTATTTTAAATGGCATGATTTTATGTCATGGTATCCTGAGGGTAGAGACATACCAGGAACCTCGCAGTCGGGTTTGCATATAACTGCAGCAGCTCTTTACCAAATTTTTGGCATGAATTCATCATTGATGGATTTTACCATTTGGTTTCCGGTGATAATTGGATCTGGGTCCACAGTATTAATGTTCTTGTTAGTACGATGTATAACAGGTAAAAATGTCCCAGGGCTAATAGCATCAGTTTTTTTTGCAGTAAGTCCTGCCATAATTCAAAGAGGAAATCTAGGATGGTTTAAGTCAGAGCCATTAGGGATTTTTTACGGATTAGGCGGAACATACTTATTTATTTCCGCACTAAAAGAGAGGAAATACAAATTTTTGATTCCCAAGGCAATATTTAGCGGTGTATTACTAGGGTTGGCGGGAGCATCATGGGGTGGCGCTCAGTATTTTGTTATTCCAATATCAATTTTTATAGTCATTCTCGCATTTGTTTCAAAAGATCTGAAAAATCCCCTATTGGTATCTGTTCTATTTACAATTTCAGTTTTATTGGTTGCATTAGCATTCCCAAGGCCAGGCATATCTTTTGTCTTTGGACTGCAAGGGATGCTATTAATGGGAAGTACTGCATTTTTATTCCTATCAACAATAGTAAAGAGAAAAAGTTCTGAAAAAAAAGCAATCAGGAATACGGCCATAGTCTTTGGCACTATTGTTGTCATAGGAATTGCAATAATCTCAAGTGGTCTCTATCACTCACCCTCATTTAGATATCTTAATGCTGTAAACCCATTTTTATCTGCACAAAGTGCGCTAGTAGAATCTGTTGCAGAGCACTCTACGCCTACAATAGTAGACTATTTCAGGCAGTTTTCGGTTTTAACACTTTTTTCAGGCCTAGGAATATGGATTGCATTTAAAAATAAGAGCAACACCACAATGATTTTTGCATTAATAATAGGTTTGACTGGAATTTATATTAGTGCAACTTTTGCGAGGTTATTAGTATTTGCATCCATAGGCATGGTAATTCTATCAAGTATAGGAATTTATGAGATAGTAAGAAGCATAACATCAATTAGAAGAGACAGTGAAATACAAAACACAGGATCAGTTCATAGCAACATCAAACACCCAATAACAAATAAAATAAAAACAAGAAAACATTTTTTTGCGTATATAGGGTTCTCTTCCATATTAATTATCATGCTTACAATTCCAATGGTGTATGACCGTAATACAAACTGGATAAGTTCTGCAGATGTGCCCACATCTATTGCCAATGGGGGTACAAATTACAGGTTAACAACAAATGACTGGATAGACAGTTTGGACTGGATATCAAAAAACACAACAAAGGATTCGGTTATAGCATCATGGTGGGATTATGGATATTGGATTACTACTCTGGGCAACAGAACATCACTAGCGGATAATGCAACAATCAACCAAACAAGAATTGAATCAATTGCAAAAATGTTTATGAGCCCAGAAGAGGAAGGATGGAAAATAGCCAATAATTTAAAAGCTGATTATATTCTAGTGTATGTGGTAGGGCAAAAACTACCAGCATCTGATCCCAACAGTAACAGTCCCATTTTTGTTCTGGGAACTGGAGGAGACGAGAGTAAAAAACACTGGTTTATAAAAATAGGCGGATTTGATAATAAAGATTTTCTAGAATCCAACGGAGAAACACCAAAACAAAAGTATTGGGATTCCCTTTTGGGTCATATGATGCCATTCAGGTCCATAGGATATTTCAATCCAACTAACGGAATGGTAGCTCCAGAATACCAACCAAACTCAATTCCATTCTATGTTAAAGATATAAAATACCCTAAAGGAAATTCTTCACAACCCCTAACATTAGAATATGCTTCAAAGAGTTTTGAGAACAACAATCCCGGACTATTTTTTGGAGTATTATTGTACAAAGTAAACAGTGATTTTACATCGGATAACAATAATCAAATCAATAATAGCTCAAACTTTATAGGGTCCAACAACAGTAGTGGCATAGAACCAACGGCAGCATCGGCAGCCTCTGTTGGGAAAATATCCAAAATAGCGGTAAATAACAAATCTAATATTATCAACAACAACAACACAGTATTAGATAATAACAACATGACCACAAATAATACAACCAATACAGCAAATATTGAAACATCACAAGGTCAAATTAAAGTACAATTTTTACCAGATGTAGCACCCAAGCATGTCAAAAATTTTCAGGATTTGGCTAAAAAGGGATTTTATGATGGAGTAGCTTTCCATAGACTAGTTAAAGGTTTTGTCATCCAAGCAGGCGATCCGAATACAAAAAATGACAGCAATAAAGAAGCATGGGGAACGGGCGGACCAGGATATACAATAAATCAAGAGTTTAACAATATCCCTCATGAAAGAGGAATAGTTTCCATGGCCCGAACTGCGGACCCTAATAGTGCAGGTTCACAATTTTTTATTGTATTGAAAGATTCGAAATTTCTAGATAATCAATACACGGTTTTTGGAAAAGTGACAGAAGGAATGGATGTAGTTGATAAAATAGCCAATGTATCGACTAATGCAATGGATCAACCCGTTGATTCAAATTTAGCTCGTATTAAAAAAATAACTATTAATTAGCTATTTATACAGTTAAACGCTTTGGCTCCCCCATATAAAAGACACACCCATTTTATTTTGAAATTAATCCGTAATAGATAAAAGGTAATATTGTGCTAATATCTGCGTGAATAGTAATTTGTTTTGCTTCGGTACTAACCTTTCCCCAAGAAATAGCTTCTTTAACAAGTGCACCACTTAAACTTCCATCCCACTCTGGAGAAGTAGTAACGTAAACAGCATAATCAAGCCCTCCCCTATACTGATTCCACCAAAGTGTATGGTGCTTGGAGATACCACCCCCTAGCATAAATGCACCCGTCATATTGGAATCAAATATCAATTCAGACAATAAAGTTTGGTCTTTTAAGATATCGATTTTAAAGTCTCTATGGCTTTGACTGAATAACCATATTTGATTTCCAACCGCACCATCAACAATTCCAGGAACAAATACAGGAATGTCATTCTTAAAAGCCCAATATAAAAACGATGTATCATTTAATTTACTGCCAATATAATTAATGATCTCTGATGGTGAAAATTCTTTAGATGATTTGGAGTTATCATAAAGGCCCTGTAATATAGGCTGAAGTTTATTTTCAATTAACGGCCCATAGTTTTTATTCGGTACTAAAATATTTCCTAACCTATGGATATCCTTATCTAAAAGAACTTTATCATCTAGGCCGAAATCCCCTTCATAATAATATGAAAAAGATCTAGCAATGTCATGGTCCAAAGCACCACATGTTGTTATAACACAATTAAACATTTTGTTTTTTATTAGATCACGAACAATGCCCCTGTTTCCAGTGGAGATTAATGCCCCTACAAAAGATAGAAATTTTGTGCAGTTTTTTTCCTTCATCATATTTTGAAGTATAACAATACCATTTGCCAAATGTCGTCCTTCGAACCCACCCGAATCATTCATATTTTGAAGAATTTGTTTAAAATCAGAAGAGACATCAATATCATAGTCCTGCACAATCTTGGACAGAAGATTATTGGAATCGGTATCAACATTTGTCATTGTTTTCTTTTCTGCGTTCATAAAAACA
The DNA here is from genome assembly GCA_037720485.1 of Candidatus Nitrosocosmicus sp. Taxonomy (GTDB): domain Archaea; phylum Thermoproteota; class Nitrososphaeria; order Nitrososphaerales; family Nitrososphaeraceae; genus Nitrosocosmicus. The sequence goes on along the minus strand of JBBJMN010000002.1, from coordinate 33,691 downwards.
TATAAAATTTTATTATTAAATACATTATGTATTCAAGAGTTACTGGTATCAATTAAGACAGGTTAAATTACAGATGTAACAACTCAATTTTAAGCTGAATTGAGTAATAATAACCGGCATAGTTTTTCAGGAAAGAAAATAGATCCTCCAGAAGTATTTGCAGACATGACAGTGTCAGAACTGATAGATTTATTTGGAAAAACAGGTTATAATGCAAGACGATTATCAGAAGCCGCCGACATTATGATTAAAATGATTGAGACAGATGCCACGGTTTGTTTAACAATTGCAGGAGCAATGACTCCCATAGGTTTTGGAAAAATGATTTCAACAATGATAGAAAAGGGTTTTATTGATTGGATTGTTACAACAGGTGCCAATGCATATCATGACTTGCATTTTGCATACGATTTACCAGTAAGACAGGGTCATTTTGATGTTGATGATGACATACTATATTCAAAACAAATAGTTAGAATTTATGATGTATACATTAAAGAATACGGCACCCTTCAATCCCAAGATACAATAATACAAAAGAACATTGAGGATATTTACCACATAAATAAAAATGTAGAAAATGGATCTACTGCGGATTTGTCATATTTTATTGGAAAAGCTGCGTCCGAAAAATCCAAATATCCAGAAAAATCGTTCATGGTTTCTGCCTTTAAATCAGATGTACCCGTGTACATCCCAGCTCTTAGTGATTCGTCAATTGGTTTAAACATGTTACCATTAATGCTAAATGAAAAAATTTCGTTAAATGTTATTCAAGATATAGCCGAATCTGCTGCAATTTTATGGAAAAGCGAGAAGTCTGGCGGGATCGAATTAGGTGGAGGAGTTCCTAAAAATTTTTTCCAACAAACAGGCCCGGCGCTATTTCAAATATTGAAAATAAAGGAGGGAGGAAGTGATTTTATAGTACAACTTACTGATGCAAGACCTGATACAGGAGGTCTTTCTGGAGCAACATTACAAGAGGGTAAAAGTTGGGGAAAAATCAAAACATCGCACAAAGGAAATGTTGTAGTATATGGAGATGTATCAGTATATTTCCCTATTCTCTGCGCACATTTACTAACTAAATGCAAACCAAGAAATAAAAAAAGAATCTATAAGAATAAGAATAAATGGGTAGAAGAAATGAAACAAATCTTTAACAAAAAATAAGCAAATCGCAGATACTAAAAAATATTATAAAGAGCCAAAAAAGTATTTAGAACAAATTCTACAAATACAATCAGATGTCCGAATCAAGTCAGCTATTAGTAAGAAGGATAAAAAACGGCACTGTAATAGACCATATTGAATCACCAAGGGCACTTCTTGTTCTCAACATACTGAATATTACAGGGCAAGAAGGAAATGTAATTACGGTTGCATTGAATGTTCCAAGCATAAAACACGGAAAAAAAGACATTATCAAAGTTGAAAATAAATTCCTAGAAAAGAAGGAAACAGACAAACTCGCATTAATAGCTCCAAATGCTACAATAAATATAATTAAGAACTATACATTGAGTGAAAAAAGGAGGATACAACTGCCCGATAACATTATAGGATTTTTTAAATGTCCAAATTTGAGATGCATTACAAATACAGAAGAGGGTTTGAAATCTAAAATCGAAATAATAGATAAGAAATCCATAATATTAAGATGTCAATATTGCGCCAGATCAATAACAACAAACGAACTGATAAATTATCAATGAGCAAATGCAAATATTAATTTAGTGAATGAAACAATTCATTTTAATTACCTCAGTTACTAAATTAACTTTATCAAAAAAAAGTCCAGTAATCTGAATGAGCACTACTATGAGTTAAATTACTGTAAATCCACTACCTTATCACCGTCTTTGAAAAGATAAACTCGGCTAAAAATACCTACAATTTAACAGAATATTTTTCGTTATTATAAAATATTCTAATTGATAAAAAATGTTGTTATAACAGACTATCATTATGCAATTATATAGTATCAACCATAGTGAATTAAATAGACTCTTGCATAATTAGAAACAAACTATGCAGTTCAATATGGCATAGCATCGGTTTCTAGATATGATGGTTAATTACCCGATAGTTTACCAGTCCTGATACTATGTCTTACACCCTGTTGTATTTCCTTAACCTGTTCCTGAAAACATCGCTCATTATCCTGTACTTTTTTAACCGGCAGATGGTATGCTCCATCACTATCCTCTTTTTAGAGTGATTCTGGTTGTACTCTTTTTCTTCTTGAAGCAATTCATGGTTCCTCTTCTTTCTGTTTGGCAGAGATGACTTTTGGCCAGGAAAGTCTTTTTCTACTCCTAGATATCCAAGGTCAAACACGCTGACAACCTGTTTTGGAGTAACAGGGTGATCCTTTTTATATATTGAATATATAATCGTGTCTTCGTCCCTTCTTATGGCCTGTTTTGTGGATGATGGCACCTTGGTTGTTAACCATCAACTGTGTCTTTACGGTATGCCTTTTCTTCTTTCCCGAGTAGTACATCTTTCTTCTTCTCTTGTTATTTGGCCTTGGTATCTGCTGTTCTGTGCAGTCTACAAAAGCAATAAATCCTGGAAAGTATTGCTCAACTTCCTGTGGTGTTCTGAGCCTTTTCGTTAATCTGTTGCATGTCTTTTGAGGTATTGGTACGCATTTTCTTACCAGCGGTTCAATCTTTTGTATGTCCCTGCAGACGTTGCTCTGGTCCAGGTCAAAGAGAAAGCCAGCAAGAGTGTAGGTTATGTAAAGACGGTAATACACCACAACAGCATGAGAAACCTGTTTTTTATGTCTAACTTAAATGGTCTTCCAGCACCCATAGACCGTTCTCCATCTTTTCTATTGGATAGCTGCTTGATCTCGCGCTTGCGGTATCTTTTTGATATCCCCTTATCATAAATATCGTCAAACTCCTTTACTGTTAGGCCGGTGAATGACTTGAAAAGCATTGGTTTTCTGGATAACCTAGCATATGAAAGCAAGGAAATAACATGAAATGGATGGACTGATGGTCATAAAGCTGTTTGGTAGTAATTATGCAAGAGATCTAATAACTTTTGGCAGACTTTTTAACGATTAAATTGTAAGGCGTTATTTCAAGATAGGATTTGTTAAGTAGAAAAAGGGAAGTAAAAAAAATGATCTTGAGCTATCAAGATTGTCCAAGGATAATTATAGCTACAACTATACCGTAAATTGCGATAGCCTCACCAAGAGCAGTAAAAACCAATGCCTGAGAACGAAGCTCGGGTTTTTCTGTAATTGCGGCCAAACCAGCTGCACCCACTCCACCTATAGCTACACCTGCACCTAAAGCAGCAAGACCAAAAGCAACACCTGCACCAATAAACTTCATTCCAGCGGATTCAGCTGGTGCCTGGCCTGCCGGTTGTTGTTCCTGGGCGAAAGCATTTCCTCCTATGAAATACCCGCCACCAGTTATCAATGTAATCCCAAATATCATCATTGAAGAAAAATAGTGTATTCTCATTTTCACAATTTAAGCAAGTTTAGATACCCTATTTAACTATAACGAATAAATTATAGGCTATGTTGACTTGAGAAAATTCCATAGATTGGAACCGCTTAAACATATTGAAATAAAGACAAACGACAAAATTAAAAGACATTATTTATAAATTATACCGTTATTTTCTTATTCTCCTTTATAGAAACACTGCAAAAGCGATACATATGTTTATTGACAGTAGCCACATGTCAATCTAAAACTGATTCCAAAAATACAAACCAAAGAAGATATCAACAAAAAAAGATTTAAGTGAATGAATGATGTAATGCTTGTTAAAGTTTGTTCGCATTATGTTTGGGTTTGGGTTGCAATTTAATCCGGGAATAAAGAAACTCTCCAAATTGATTTGTCTTTTAAACTAAATATGCTTGTATCAGAACGCTTTGTTTTCGTCTTTTACAAATACATACGGCAAAATCCTGTTTCATAACAGGGAGTATATGGCGTCCACAAGCCTGCTGGTTCCCAAACATAAAACATCACATGCATTTCTCCATGTGAAAAAGTGTTATAGAAAGAACAATAAAACATCAAATACACGATAGGAATGTTTTGATGGCCATTTTCCTTGCAGAAGGAGAACAAATGCGAGAACCAAAAGCAGGGTAAGTGGTTAAACCTTTTATTAGTCACCACATATAGAAACAATGTCCTAAGTTAACAGAGCCAAATTGTAAAAATAAATAGAAAACAAAATATGCAAAAAAATTAGTTCATCATCATGCTAAACCTTTGATTTTTTTTATCGCCTCTGATTTATTTGTCTCAAGAATTTCTTTGATGCGATTTATCATATTGTCGTGTTCAGATTTTATTTTTAGTTTGGATTTTTCAAACAAATCATTAATAAATTCATCATTCATTAAAATTCATTCCTTTCTTCTATCAAGTACTACCTTCACTTTCTTAAGTCTTACGAATTCCTCTCGCTCCCGCTCTTCTAGTGTAGATTTAATAAAGGTCATTGAATTTTGGTATTGGGGCATTATAACATATTCAAGAGCATTTATTAGCTTTTGAGTTTTCTCCAATTCTTTAGCTAATCTGAAAATAGCATTTTCATACTCGGCAGCTCTATAAATCCCAGGTAATACATTTTTTATAAGTTTTGATGCATTATCCACAGAAGCAACGGTATCAATAAAGCCATATCCAATTTTATCGGATGACTGAGTTTCCGTCACCTTCAGTGTTGGCACCTTAACATCAACAATTCTACGAATATTAACATCCACTTCAACACTGGGTGGTATTGAGGTAGATATGGAATCCATAGTGGCTGAGCCTAATGATAAGTAAGAGTTAAAGATGGATCTATATATCTCATTTAGGGGATTCCAAATATCATCTCGGGCTTTGCTTGCTTCTTCAATCATTTCATCTATTTTTTTTAACAATACTTCGCGCTTATCATCCAAAATTTTATGCACCATTTTTGCTACTTGCATTGATCTTCTTGTTTTGAGCAATTCAATTTTTGTAGCAATAGGTGAACTTCCGAATGACATTTTAACAAAAAAAATTACTATGTGGCGTTGCTGCTGCTGACGGCTGCGGCAACTCCAACATTAGTTGATTGTTGTTGATTTCGATGTCTATAATATTGTTTGATATGTTTATCTTTTATCTTTGTTAATTCTGATTCTGGCAAGGCTGAAAGTATGTCCCAAGCTCTACTTAATGTCTCTTCAAGGGATCTATTTTCATCCAAATTTTGTTTTAAGAAATTATTTTCAAACATGTCTCCCATATCAAGATATTTGAGATCTATCCCGGTCAGGCCAGCCCTTCCAACTATTTCGGCTAATGCGCGAACCTCCTGAGATCTAGAATATGCATCGTAAAGTTGATTTGCGACTTCGCTGTGATCACTTCGGGTTTTTCCCTCGCCTATACCATCTTTCATCAATCTAGATAAGGACATCAAGACATTTACTGAAGGATAGATTCCTTTCCTGAATAAATCTCGGCCTAATACCATCTGCCCTTCAGTAATGTATCCAGTTAAATCTGGAATTGGATGAGTAATATCGTCTGCAGGCATTGAAAGGATAGGTACCTGGGTAACACTTCCATTCTTTCCTTTCAATCTGCCAGCTCGCTCATAGATATTTGCAAGATCGGTATATAAGTAGCCGGGATACCCTTTCCTTCCAGGAACCTCTTCTCGTGCAGCACTAATTTCCCTTAAAGCCTCAGAATAATTGGTCATATCCGTTAAGATAGCTAGTACATGCATGCCCAAATCAAATGCCAAATATTCCGCAACAGTCAAGGCAACCCTAGGAGTAATTATTCGTTCAATAGCAGGATCATCAGCCAAGTTCAAAAACAACACACTTCTTCGAAGCGCTCCAGATTCTTCCAAACTGCGTTTAAAATATTGGGCCTCTGAATATTGAACACCAATTGCTGCAAAAACAACCGCAAAATCTTCTTTGGTTCCCACTACAGAGGCTTGTCTAGCTATCTGAGCGGCTAGAATGTTATGAGGCATACCAGAACCTGAAAAGATAGGTAATTTTTGTCCCCTTACAAGTGTCAGCATTCCATCAATTACAGAGACACCTGTTTGAATAAAAGAGGTAGGATATTCACGTTGTTCAGGGTTCATCGGTTCACCATTAACATCTAAAAATTTATCTGCAATTGGTTCAGGTAAACCATCATTTGGGCGCCCCAAACCATCAAAAACTCTACCTAACACCTCGGGAGATACGGGCATTTGCATGGTTTTTCCAAGAAACTTTGCTTTAGTTCCAACTATAGCCAAACCCGAGGTTCCTTCAAATACCTGAACTATAGCTTTTCCATACCCTACTTCTAAAACCCTGCCTAACCGTTTCTCCCCATCGGGTGTCTCAATTTCCACTAGTTCATCAAAGGAAGCCTTTGTGATACCATCCACTATCATCAATGGTCCTTTAATTTCGGCTATTTTTGTATATTCAATATTTATCGAATCAGACAATCAATTTCACTCCTTGATTTATGATTTTTTCAAATTGTTCATGCATTTGCTTATCTAGTTGATCCAACTTGGCAATATCTTCATCAGGAATCTCAAATTTTGCTTTGAGTATTGACGGAATTATAGACATTGTTCTAATATCAGCTAACGCTATTCCCTCTTTTAGAGCTTTTTGAGCCTCTTTATGGTAATTTACAATCAATTTTACTAGTTTTAGTTGTTTTTCAGGACTAGAGTATGTATCAACTTTATCAAAAGAGTTTTGCTGCAAAATACCAATCTTTATCATCCTTGCGACTTCAAGTATCAATTTTTCCTCATCGGGCAATGATTCTGGACCAAGAAGCCTTACAATTTCTTTCAAAGTATCTTCTCTTTGCAAAAGGTTGTATGAATACGCACGAAGGTCATACCATTCAGAACTAACATTTTCCTTCCACCATTTTGAAACATCCTCCAGATAGCCAGAATAAGAATTCATCCAATTAATAGAAGGATAATGTCTTGAATAAGCCAGCCTGGTATCCAGAGCCCAAAAGGTTTTGATGAATCGAATTGTATGAGTAGTGACTGGTTCAGTAAAATCCGCACCTGATGGGGAAACAGCCCCTACAAGAGTCACAGAACCAGTCCTATTGGGAGAACCCAAAGCTTTTACTCTGCCAGCACGTTCATAAAATTCAGCCAATCTAGAAGCTAAGTATGAAGGATAACCTTCTTCTGCAGGCATCTCCTCAAGCCTTCCAGACATTTCCCTCAATGCTTCTGCCCATCTGCTTGTTGAGTCGGCAACAAGAACAACATCCAGCCCCATATCCCTATAGTATTCTGCTAGGGTTACACCAGTGTAAATAGAAGCCTCTCTTGCAGCCACAGGCATATTACTAGTGTTAGCAACTAGGACAGTTCTCTCCATCAGCGGCCTATTAGATCTAGGATCAATTAGATGGGGAAATTCAACTAACACTTCAGTCATTTCGTTGCCGCGTTCACCACAACCTATGTAAACTACAACTTTAGAATCGGCCCATTTCGCAATTTGATGCAAAGTAACAGTTTTACCAGTTCCAAATCCACCAGGAATGGCGCCAGTACCACCCTTTGCTATCGGAAAATATGTGTCAATAACTCTTTGACCCGTTATTAATGGCACTGTAGGATCATATTTTTCTGTATAAGGCCTTGGTTTTCTCACAGGCCATTTATGATACATTTTTAAAGGTATTTTCCCTTCACTGGTTTCCAGTGTTGCAACAACTTGTTCAATATCATAATCACCCTCAGAAATAACATCAACGATAGTTCCGTTCTTAAAATTTGGAGGAACCATAATGCTATGATTTAAGAGTGGCGTCTCCTCCACAGATCCAATTACCGAACCCGAGCCCACACTGTCACTTTTTCTTACTACGGGTTGAAAGTGATATTTTTTTTTCATATCAACGGGATCTGTATGGACACCACGTCCTATGTAAGATCCTGATTTTTGAGCTATTTCACCCAGCGGTCTTTGAATACCATCATAAATCTTTCCAATTATTCCGGGGCCTAAAAGAACTGACAATGGTTGACCAGTACCCGTGACTGATTCCCCTGGTCTAAGTCCAGATGTAGACTCATAAACCTGTATAAATGCAGTATCGCCTGTTAAACGTATAACCTCGCCAACTAATTTAGAATCACCAACCTCGACGGTTTCGTACATTTTTACAGTAGACATGCCATCAGCTTTAACAGCAGGCCCACTTACCCAAATAATTCGTCCTTTTGCTACCAATTTCTATTCTTCACTCTCGTAGAATTTGGGCTATATTCTTCCTTATAATTGGTTTGACCCTTTCCAACTTAGAATCAATAGTCCCATCATAGCTCATCAAACCATCTGACGATCTTACTCTAATACCGCCAATAAAATCAAAAAAACTATCTGAAACAGCGATTTTGTAATTTATGTTTTTTTTAATAAAATCATTTATAATTCTAGTTATTAGGTTTTTGTCATTTTTATTGCACTCTATAATAATATCCCTTGTTTGAATGGCTGAGACACCTTCTTCTAACGTTCTATAAAGCATAGATTCGTATCCCTTTTCCTTACCTAAAACATATAATTCCCCTTTGGACTTTTCAAAAACATTATTTACAGCAGATTCCAACAACAACAGTTGTTTATTTCGGGCAGAGATTTTACTAGCGCCTATTATTTGGCGTTTTATACTCTCGGATTGTTTTTGAGCATTATTAATTATTTTAGAATACTCTTGTATTATATTTGAACGGGAAGATTCTAAATTATTTAAGGATTCATTGTATGCAGAATCTATCTTATTGACAAATTCTATCCGAGACTCAGATAAAACCTTATCAATAGTTTGTTCCAAGGGTGCGATAGAACTCATTACAACAAAAGTTCTATAGAATGGAATTTTAACCTTTGGTGTTAAATATAAAAGATAACCCAGTATCTAAGAAATTGGTTCAATTTTTTCATATAGTTTATTATTCTCCTCTGCACGCCTCACAAGTAAATGATCCATCTGCATACAATAGAAAATCAGACCAATCACCACATTCATCACAATATCCAGATACATTTCGAGGAGAACGTCCGATTTCTCCCCTTATTAATAACGCTTTTTCAGATACTACGTCAAATAATTCCGGCGTAACTGCTAGAACATCAGATACTGAAATAATCCCAACCACATTGTTTTTGTGGGTCACACCCAAGCGTTTTATGTTATGTTGTCTTAAGAGTCTTGCTGCAGAGGTAATGCTTTCGTCACCATTGATTGTTATCAGCTTTTGCATTATATCAGATGCTTTTATTCCTGATGGAATTGAACCTTTTGCAACGGCTTTAGTGACAATATCCCAATCGGTCACAATTCCCAAAGGTACGTCATTATTTAAAATAACAATACTCCCAATTTTAGCTTCACCCATAAGTTTTGATATTGTAACGATATCATCGTCGGGTTTTGCATGAACAATGGGACTATTCATAACATCACTAACCAATATCCTTGTGGTCATTCCGGTGTCTTCATCCCGAATATCTTTAGCCATATCAAATCTTCATAATCTGAATTTAATTACTTTTCTGTTATTTTAATAAAATTGTCTTTTAAATCGCCTTTCTCGATAGGTAATAATTTGCACTGGCCAACAGGTAAAACTCTCACTATTTCATCTATTGACAAACTTTTGAGATGTTCAACTATGTCTTTTGGAAAATCATTTTTAATTGAATAGTCCACAAAATCTGCTTTGATTTTTTTTGAGGCCTTAACTACATCTAAGCCAGAAGGCAATAAGTTTCTTATGCATATTGATCTTTTTTTTACGGCATGATATGGCCCAACAACAAATAGCGATTTATTATCAATAAAAGAGAGTCCAATGGCCAATTTGATCTCCAAATTCTTTATGAAATTTCTTTTTCCCTCTATTGCAAATGATCCTTTAGGAAGGTATTGTCCTGTAGGAGCACCCTTTTTTAATTGAGAAGAAAGAACCCAATATGCGTCAGAGCTTGACAAACCACTTTTCCAAGATCTACTAAAAGATACTGTGGCTTGAGCCACTTCTAAAATACTTTGAGATATATCAGTATTGGAAATATTAGCGTTTTGTAATATAAAAAATGGAGACCCATTGACCTCAGCATGAAACACATAATCATTTTCTGTAAGTAGTTTGCGTATAATTACAGAATTAGATGAGGCATCTTTTCCGCCTATTGCAAGAAGACCATCACTTGTAAAAAACCACCTATATTTTTCATACCATTCCTTATTAGTCAACACTTTAACACCATGCAAGGGTTTTTTGTCTTTTTTTTGTTTGAGTTTATCTATTTGTTCCAGTAATTTCAATTGAGAGTTTTCAATGGTGATTAAGCCTCTTTCCTTTTCTTTTGCAAGGCCAAATAAAGATGAAGAAAGTTTTGGGAGATTAAAGTTATCTGAATCCAAAGGCATTTTTTCGTCAACAATTTCCAAAATATATCTTCCCCTAATATTCAATATTTTTGCATTAGAATCAAAAAGGATCTTTTGAAAGACTGGCGTTTCGATGTTCATCATAGCGTCCAGTTGTCGCATAAGTAATGTGGCAAAATCTCTCAGTTTAGCCGATTTTGAGATTACAAGGTCTTTAGCTTTTTCTTGCTCCTGTAAATCATGTTCTAACAGTTCCAAACGCTTTTCTAAGTCAGAATTTTTTGTGGCATCACTATTAACAATAAGATTATTTAGAAATTCATCAACTGCGTCAGAATATGAGCTAAATTTTTTAATTTGGTTTACATCAACAGTAGAAGGAATTATAGGGCTAATATCCGCAGGATTCCCGCTTTCATCCAAAACAATACAAGGTTCATGACCAATACCATTGGAAATATTTTTAATTAATAAAATTAACTCGTCAAACAAACTTTCAAATTCATCATCCGATATTTCTTTGATTTTTTTGTTTTTAGTCCCCGAGTTATTTACTATATGTTCAACAAATTTCTTTGAAATAGAAAGATTTCGTCCAAGCCATTTTTTGATATCAATAGTTCCTTCTCCTTCCCCTTTAGTTGTATTAACCAGTGATAAGAAATTTTCAAAATTTATTGAAAACGGATTGACCCCTCTTGGTGGTGGTGGAGCATAATTTAACCCGGGTTTTAAAACCCTATGTCTTACATTTATAGGATTGATAAGCGCCAGAATTTTTAATGATTCATTGCACAATATGACATTCCCATTACCAAACAATTCAATAATTAAATGATATTTTAATCCACTGACATTTTGAAAAATAAATTGCACTATCCTTTCTCCCTCAAAAACAGATACATCCGTTAGTTTAGAACGCTCTAGTTCAGACTTTATTTTTTTTATTGCATCATTATCTTCAACTACAGAATATTTGTATTTTGTAACACATATTCCAAAAGTAGATACAAGCAGCGAAATATCATTTTTTTGGGAGTGGTGGAATTTCAGGACCAAAGAACTCTTTGTGATGGGGTAAATATTGCTCACATAATAAACATCATCAATAATTTCCTTAATATGATTCACAAGGAATTTTAATTCTATTTCTGAAATAGACATCCAATATTATAAACACAATATTGATATAATAACATAAGAAATGTATTATATATTTTTATAACTATTGTAATAGAAAGTAGTAGGAATTAAATGTGGCGGATAAAAAACAATAGCGCATATACTTGGACGTTCTAGACAAAATTTATTATATGAGAACTATTGCCGCTGCTATTGCAGGATCGTTATTAGGAATAATAATAAAACCTCAAGCAGACCAAGCTAACACCATAGGAATTACAATATTAGTTGGAATTATCTTTTACTATATATCACACATTATTGCCAAGAAAATGGCTGGGGAGATATCTAAAGATAAAAAGAAAAAACTAGTAACAAATGGAATTTTCGCTTTTATTTTCATGCTATTAACATTTATGGTAATAATATTTACCGTACTGAATCAACACATCGTCTGAAATGAATGGTAAATCATTTTGGGGGTACAAGACCCCAGGTATCCCAGACGATCTATTCGATAGAGTTGATAAAGTGCCCATAACAAAAGAAGAGATAAGATCAATAATAATAAGCAAATTACGCTTAAAAGAAGGATTTGAATCTATAGATATTGGTTGTGGCAGTGGCAGCATATCAATTGAATTAGCTATCCAAACCAAAACCTCGGTATATGCAATAGATAGTGACAAAAACGCAATTGATCTAACTGAGCAAAACACATCAAAGTTTGGATTACAAAACAAAATAAAAACAATACAAGGATTAGCACAAGAAATTTTGCCGAATCTGCCTTATGTAGACGCAATTGTTATAGGAGGAACTACAGGCGATACAGAAAAAATAATAAAACTAGCAATAGATCGCCTAAACAAGGGGGGCAGGCTAGTTGTCACCTCCATACTGATAGAAACGATTTACAAAACTCTTAAAGCAATAGAAGATTCAGAGTTATTGGAGATTGACATAAGCCAAGTAACTGTAGCAAAATCAAAAAAAACTAGCTCTGGAACCATGATGATTTCAAGAAATCCTGTAATTATTTTTTCTGCTACCAGATAAATACAAAAACTTTAATTAATAATTTTAAAAGTGGTTTTATGGCATATCCAAAACTATATTGTATAGGGTGTGGTCCAGGTGATCCAGATTTACTCACTTTAAAGGCAATAAACATTATTAAAAATGCTGACATAATCTATACACCTACAGCTAGAGAGGGAAAGCCAAGTGTTGCTCTATCAATAGTGGAAGGATTTCTCAACAAAGATACGGAAATCCATCAATTGGTTTTTCCAATGATTAAAGACTTTAATAAATTAAAAGAAAATTGGAAAGATAACACCACAGAGATAACAAATTCTATACGAAGCGGAAAAAGAGCAATTTATTTAACTGTTGGTGATCCTTCTCTTTATAGTACTTGGATTTATATTTACAGAGAGATAATTAATACTCATAAAGATATAGAAGTAGAAGTTGTTCCAGGTATAACATCGATTTTTTCGTTTTCTGCCGAGATAAAAACACCGATAGGAGAGGGTGAGGAGATAATAGGAATAATTCCCGCATGCTATAACCTCGATAGACTAAAAACTGCTGCACAATGTTGTGATACATTGGTATTTTTAAAAGATGGAAGATATTTTAATAGCGTATTGGAAATTTTGATGGAATCGGGCTTTCCAGGAGAATCAGATATTTTTATAGCTCAGGATGTGTCTACCAATAGCGAAGCACTGCAAAAAAAGAAACTATCAGAATTATTAAGGAATCCAAATGAAAACAATGATAAATACTTTTCAATCATGATAGCCAAAAAGAAAAAATGATGCAAAAAAATACGGTTTATTTTGTAGGTTCAGGTCCTGGTGATCCAGAACTAATAACAGTAAAGGCAAAGAGACTACTAGAAAACGCAGATATTGTGATATATTCAGGATCTTTATTGAATCTTGAAATACTAAATTTTGCAAAAAAAGAAGCTAATTTATTTGATGCAGCTAAATTAGACAGGAATGAGATATATGAAATTCTTAGGGATTCCACAAAAAACGGCAAGCTCGCAATAAGGTTCCATGATGGAGATCCCAGTATTTTTAGTACAATAAGGGAGCAAATAGACAGATTAGAAAAAGATGGGCTCTATTGTAAAGTAATTCCAGGAATAACATCACTGCTTGGTGCGGCAGCATCTATGAATTTGGAATTAACGTTGCCAGGTATAACCCAAACAATAATAATTACACGAGCAGAATTTAGGACACCTGTTCCAGATAGAGAAAAAATTTCAGAACTATCAAAACATGGAGCTACCATGGCTTTTTATCTTAGTGTGCATTTACTTGATAGGGTCATAGAAGAATTATTGAAAGGTGGGATATACAATAACCAAACCCCCATTGCAATTGTATACAAAGCTACATGGGATGAAGAAAAAATAGTAAAAGGCACAATCGAAACCATATCTAAAAAGGTTAAAGAAAATAGAATAGTAAAAACGGCATTGATAATAGTGGGTGACGTCATATCACCAAAAGAATATGAATTTTCAAAAGTTTATGATTCACAATTTACTCATGGGTTTAGAAAAAATAAGGAAAAAACAGTTTAGTTAGTCTAAGGAAATGCGCTCCAATTCTTTTTGGTTAAGTGATGCCCATGCTCCCATTCCCATACCATTACCGTTAAAATCAATTATTTCACCAATAATTATTTCTTTAGGGGCCATTGGAGGCCAAACCATAGCAACAAGGTCTCCAGGATTTCCGGTTTTATTCATATCGGCAGGAATCAATTTATCGGATTTAAATCCAAAGGCAGAGAGTTTTGATTTTAATGGTTCAAACAAATGTTTTTGACCATGAACAATTAAGTAAACGTCTTTTTCAGTATCATAATTAGACATTAAACATACGATATTTTTAATGTCATAAAGATATTACTATTGCCAGGACAATTAACTGTGAACTACAGGGAAACGCTATCGCCATCCCGCACAAAATAAAATCCAAGAGAATTGGATAATCCATACATCAGCCATTTGGCAAATCTTATGCCAATGTCATGGAAACATCCCTATTCCAAAATAAGAATGTACAGCAATCACATAAACAAACGGCTTTTTGCAAATTTTATAAAAAACATTTAATACCATCATCAATTAATCTACAAGCAATATGACACTACCCAAGGGATTTGGTACACAAGCTAAAACTCAAAAAAAGAGAACATTCGAGGAATGGTGGACAACTGTTCCAGGAGACCTGAAGACAAAAGCTCGTAAAGGTGACGAAGCTAACAAGGTTATATTGAATCAAGTAAACTATGTATTGCTTCACCTACACTTGCAAGGAAAACACGACACCAAACCATCGCATGAGGAACTAAAGGACTGGCTTCACAGCGGTCAAGTAGATACAATGCGTGCTGCTCCCCCCAAAAAATAGAAACAGTTAAAAATACATTTTTTTAAAAAATTTTTTAAGTTTAAAACTGCAATATCAGATAAAATTAAAATACATAAAAATATATTAGTAAGAAAACGGACTGGAATTTTTGAAGAGAGGTAACCGTATTGCAATTTTTGATACTTTTAAGACTCATCACGCTAAGTCAACGAGAGAGGCAAAGAGGCAAAGAGGAATAATAGCCCATATTGCAACAGAAAAAGATCCAAAAGGCAAAACTAGAACAGCGATAGCTCACATATTAGCAAAAAAATACGACATTGCATGGCAAAACATCTATTCGGCTATTTTTAAGGATCTTGACGAAGTGCTCTTACCCGCCCAAGTGGTTAAAGAGGGAGGCAGATTACCAATAAAAAGGGGCCCAAAAGCTCTTCAAATGGAAGGAATTCCATATTATGAACTTACCAATATTGGTCTAATTATTGCATCAACTATAGAAGAAACAGGCGATATAAGAGTGAGAATGAAACTGTTAGAATCATATATTTCAAATTCCAATTCTAACAGAAAAGAAGATAACGAGGTCACCAACAATACAACAATTAATGAAGGCATATTGTTATTGTCACGGTATGCACCATCTTTTATTTTAAAGTTAATGAGCGAATATATCATGGCATATAATCATGGAGAAATAGAGAAATTGGACAGATTAGATGGCCAAAAATTAAAAAAAATCATATCTGAGCAAATAACCATAGAGAGAGAGCTTGTTGAAGCATGCATGGTTTTATCAAACGATAAAAAAGAACTACTAAGAAACTTTATAAAAATAATTAGTTGAACATTTGATTAAAATTTAGGTTATTTTCTATATGGAACAGAGACGGATTTCAAATCATAAGCTATATCTACATCCGAAAAAACGGCTTTAGCTTCATTTAACAAATCAATCAAGTTTCTATACCGAGTGCTAAAGTGAGTAAGACATAATCTATGTACGCATGCCAATTTTGCCAAACTAGCTGCTTCCAAAGCAGTAGAGTGAAAGCTCTCTTTGGCTTTGCCTAATTCAGTAGATTTAAAAGTAGATTCAAAAATTAACAGATCGCAATTCTTGAAAAACTCACACAATTCATTTGAGGGCCTTGTGTCCCCCGAAATGCCAACTTTTCTTCCAGGACGTCTTGGACTTACAAGAGTATTAGAAGATATCAATCTATTGTTAAATGTTATGGTTTCACCATTTTGCAACATCCGGTATAGGCTGCCTTCTGGAATTTCTAATTCTTTAGCTTTTTTTATATCAAATTCACCAGGACGACTATTTTCTATCAAGCAATAAGCAAAAGAGCAAATATCGCTGCCATGATTAGATCTACAAAACACTATCTTGTAGTCTTTGTTGGTCACGAGAATTCCTTCTTTGTCATCAATAGCATGGATATGTACCTCAAAAGACAAATTAATACCAAGAATCCTAAGATTTTCTTTTAAAAAATCATAAAGCAATTTAGGACCGTAAACATCTATAGGTAAATTTCGTCCCTGTAATGAAAGTGTCTGAAAAAAACCCAAAAGACCCAAAATGTGATCTGAATGCATATGTGTAATAAAAAGCATAGTTTTTTTATTAAAACCAAATCGAGCACGAATAAAATTATACTGCATACCTTCTCCCGCGTCAAAAATAAATAATGTCCCATCTCTGCTAACAACGATAGAAGAAAGAAACCTATTTTCCAAAGGCATTGCCGCGGATGTTCCAAGAAAAGTTACATCTAGATTAGCCATGGTGTTGTATTGTATTTGATGTTTCAGTTAAAACCATCATCTTTTATGCAATCACCAGTGATAGAAGACAACGCATTTGTTATATCCAAACTAAGATCGACTTTTGAACACGACCTAGGAACACTATTAGTTGAAACAATATCAGTTAGTCCCGCATTTTTCAATCTATTTATAGAGTTTTCTTCAGATAAGGCATGTACACACATGACATAGATTTTGCCACACCGGTTTTTTTTCAAAACATCCAATGATTTTAAAATTGTTCCCCCACTAGAAATCATATCATCTATAATAACTATATCGTGGTCCTTAACATCGAATTCTAAATTTTCATCCACAACAATGTTTCCGGAAACTCGGTCTCTCATTTTCTTCAATCCAAAGAAATTAGATTGTATTATTTTTGAAAACTCTTTAGCTCGTGAAATACCCCCCATGTCAGGAGAAATTACAATAGGGTTGATCAAATTAAATTGAGTTTTAGCATAATTTGCGAGTGAATTTATAGACGAAATATTCAAAACATTTAGTTTAAAATATGAGAGTGCCTTAATGCTATGGATATCCACCGTAATTAAATTATGAACATCAATACATTCTAACATCCTGGCAATTAATGAAATTGTAGGAAA
Organism: Candidatus Nitrosocosmicus sp.; assembly: GCA_037720485.1. Classification (GTDB taxonomy): domain Archaea; phylum Thermoproteota; class Nitrososphaeria; order Nitrososphaerales; family Nitrososphaeraceae; genus Nitrosocosmicus. Next base: position 16,282 of record JBBJMN010000002.1, on the reverse strand, counting down.
TTCCCCTTTCAAAAACTTCCTGTCTTGACGAGCATATCCCATATAAGGCATTACTGTTATAACTTCTGAAGCTCCCAAGTTATAACAACAAGAAACAATCATCAATGTTTGCAACAGGTGAGAATCCACAGGAGGATAGGTAGATTGAACTACTATGCATTTTTTGTCTAACAGGTTTGCATCAATCCTTATTTTACTTTCACCATCTGAAAAAATTCTGAGATCTACTGGAATAGATACGGACTTTAAGCGAGCAGAAATATGATTTCCTAAATCTAATGAGGAAGGACCGGCCAAGACTACTAAATCTTTCAAGACATTTTGAAATGAATTTTTGAATCTTAAAAACGTAATTAATTACAATTTGATAATTATTGGCATAAACCGAAATTGAAATACCTAAAATTAGTTCTTTACAACCAATAGAATATTAGAGTTTATTTTGTCTAATTGCTCTCGGATAGCTTTAACAACCTGTTCCTTTGCAGTAAGGCTCGAGAAATCCAGTATTTGAAATCCATCAATTAGATGGATTTGAGGTGAAAGACCAGAAGATGATGACGATAGATCAGATAAAAGTGGTAACAAATTTTTAGATAACTCCTTTGAGTGACCATTTATCAATTTACCAGAATCCAAAGACAATCTCACTCGGCCAAATTTATCAAGTACTAAGATTGACTGTTTTTTTGTTTTAAATAAAAATTTTTTTTGCACATATGAATTAGAAAACACATAATAATTTCCGATATTACTTTCTAAAACAATGTTTCCGTTTTGTCTAAATAACTCATTAGCAGTTTTGGTCAATTCAACATAATTCAATTCCTTAGAGCGAGCATTAGACAAATCCAGTGTAACATTACCCATGACTGTGACTCTAAGTACTGCCCGTTCGCTGATATATTCAGATTGGATAGACAATGAATCAGGTGATGCATTTTTAGAAATAGCTTCGTTTTTAACTTCATCTATTAATTGAGATACACTCTCAGGAGATGGATTGGCAATTGTACGCTCTTTTTCTTCATATATCATCCCTGTTGCCACGCCTATAGATGATATAACATCAGCATACTCTGCTTTTTTGTATTGAAAACCAAGTTTCTCCGCTACCTTTGGAACTAAAACCGATGCGCCGCCGCCGCCTCCAATGATGACCACCCGATCTTTTGCTAATTTGTATTCTTTTATCGCAGGTAATATATAATTCACAATTTTAGTAACAGAAATGTCAAGAATTTGTTCGGCTATTTGTTTGAAAGGCATCCCAAGGAAGTCAGATAGTTTGGTAAAGGCAATTTTTGCAGACTCTGCGTTTCCGAAGGCGTTATCATTGCTAGGAATGATATTTAATGCATTAGCTGCACAAGTATTAGTAATACCATATAACTTTCCACTTGGAGTTTTGATGCAAACATAGTCAGAAGGATCATCGTTTAATGGGCTAATGAGCACAATCTCTCCTTCCCGTAATTCATCCGGATCAGCAAAACAAGAATATTCTAATCCAGCTATGTGAGAAGACCTCGGACCTACATCAACAATTCTATTGTGACTGGAAATTCTTGTAAGCGAACCACCAGCTACCCCACATATACGTACATCAAAAGACCTAATACATGTAGGGTGAGTCATAATAGTAACATAACGCATTTCAGGCTTCCCATCTTTAATAATACTGATATTTGTTGAAGTTCCCCCTACTTCAATAAAAATGCCTTCTAAAACCTGCAAAAAAAGAAGTGCACCAACTACACTTGCAGCAGGTCCCGATAAAACAGTAATTATAGGTTTATGTAAAAAAGATTCCAATGTTGTGACGCCCCCATCCCCTTTCATTATCATCAATGGGACAGATATGTCAAGTTTTTTTACTGCAGATTTGACAAAGTTGGCCGTATTGATGGCTTTTGGTAGTATGCTTGCATTAATGGTAGCAGTTAAGGTTCTGATTTCTAATCCGTATATACCCGCCAATTCATGTCCTGAGGTGCACGGCAACTTTGAATTGTCCATTACAAACATTTCGTTACTTGGATCATCGACACCAAAGGCTTCACTGACAACAATAGACTGAGCTCCTTCAGATGCAAGACTTTCAATTGATTTTTCAACATCAAATTCCTTCAAATACTTTGAGGTATCTAAAAAAACATAACAAGTTTTTAAAAATTTATTAGAACTTAACGGAATGTTTTTTATGTGAGTTCTTTTTATGATGTTAGACTTTTCCAATCCCACACCCATTCCAATAATGCCAACCTTTGCAACATCTCCCTCCAAAAGAGCATTAACTGCTTGAGTGGTGCTATGAGAGATCAACTCTATTTCCATTGGATTTATGTTATTTCCTTTGATCAGTGATGACAACACATTAACAATTCCTTCAGATACACCATCCATAGAGGAGTGGGTTGTGTGAATCGACATTTTTCCTAAAATCTTTTTATCAAGCACATCAATAGCTACAGCCTTCGTAAAAGTACCTCCTACATCTATTCCAATTCTAATTTTTTTCATATTTTACTCACATCAATAACCAGAAAAATTATTCATCTATTCAGTTTAAAGTAATTTAAATGCTACCAGAAAAACCTAGAATTGCAAAGATACGTCATATATTATTTCCCTCGTACCCATATAACGGAGTATGGTCTGAAAGTCTTTTTTATTTGATGAGACAAGTATCTCAAGTTTTCCCTTGCCATTTCTATTTAGATCTTTGTTGAATTGCAAATAATTCTTTGCATCCTTCGCAACTTGAGAGGATGAATCTATAAATTTGATTGAAGGCAAAAGATCTCCAATATAATTTTTAATAAAAGGTAAATGAGTGCTACCCAAAACAAGCACATCAATAGAGTCTTCAAAATTTGATTTTATTGTTTTTTGAATAATATCAAAGGTATGATTTCGATCAGATAGAAAGGATCCATCTTCGACTATATCAATTAAATCAGATGAATCTATTTTAGTGATAAAAATATGCTGAGGAATTTCCCGTTTCAACAAATAATTGAATTCTTTGCTATTTAACAGTCCGGTAGAACCCATTATAGCGATATGATTTTTTTTACTCACAGATGCTGCCTTTTTAAGTGGAGGTTTTGTTGGAATGATATCAATTGAGAATTCATTTTTTATTTCATCAAAAATTTGTATAGAGGGGGTATTTGAGGCGATAACTATGAGTTTAGGTCTGTATTTTTCTAAAAATTTAATGGAATTTCTTATTATGGGTTTTAATTCGTCTTTAGATTTTTTACCGTAAGGAAAATGTAATTTATCAGCAAAATACAATATGTTCTCTGCAGGGGCAATTTTTCTTATTTCTCTTACAACAGACAATGAGCCTAAACCAGAATCAAATACCGCAATTGGTCGGAATAGCATGTTAAGGGATCTTTATTTAATTTATTTTTATTTGTATTTAAACTAATAATTTGGCATTAACCAGTAGTTGAATAACAAACCATCATTAGGCCACTATGTTTTAGTGCAACAACTTCCCGCAGGAATACTGTACCCATGCGGGCATATTGTAGGATGTCTTAATAATGTGCATAACGCCTCGGTAAATATTTCTTTCATATGATGTTCAATCCCACACACCATTTCTTCATCTATGTCTATTTTTAAAGCATCTTTCATCAAAACCTCTAACAATCGAGTGTTACGAATCATTTGTTTACCTATTTTCTCCCCTTCGTTAGTAAGAACAACAATCGAGCCTTTTTTGTAATCAATTAAACGAGTATCGTTTAACTTATGAAGCATTTGAACTACGGAAGGCTGAGTCACATTTAATATTTTGGCTATTGAACTAACTTTTAACTCCTGACCACTTTCTAATATTGACCACATTGCTTTCAAGTACATTTCTACATGTTCTGCCTCTGCAGTGCCCACATACAGCTGCTCTGGTATATCGGAATTTCCGGTGTAAATAGTCATTGATGATAATCATAATAGACAGTGCATTGTTTTTTAACTGTATTGATTGACAATTTTGAAATACCATCATGAAAAAGTTATCCCGGATTAACTTTGTATTTTACAATTTTTTCATGTTGCCTCATGAAAAGTTTTTCTCATTTTTTTATTTGCAAAATGACCTGTTGCTTATCCAATGTTAATTCAATGGATCGAACTTTGCTTTTATAGAAAACTATTTTCTTTCCCCTTTCGCTAATCACAATTTTGTCAATAAACAAGAGACCGATATCTTTTAGTTTTCGTATTTTTTTATAAGTGGAACTTATTGGGACGGTATTTTCACTGCAGATTTGAAAAACAGATTTTGATTCATCTAATGTCGATAAAAGTATTTTATATGAAAATCCATCAAATAATTCCTTTAAAATAGGCACAGATTCCTGTTTTTCTTTTTCAAAAACATGTTGTTGAGATTGAGTCATTATTTAGGCTCCCCTAATTCTTAGGTATGCCTAATATTTAAACGGTTATTGCTATACTGATGACACACCACAAATCTATCTTTTATTTTAGCATACTCTTACTTTACGCACCTACAAATAATTCTGCTCATCTAAACAAACACTTCATTTGCTTTCCCCAATTTTCATACAAACAATTACGATCCTGTTACTCTTCCGTATATAAAAAATATCGCATATTTCTGACCTCGTATGGATAGAAATAAATGATTCTCAAAATCAAACATGTCTGTCTGGAAGGTATTTTCACTAATTAATCCCAACATAGAATACGGACTAATAAAATAACACAAAACACAAAACTTTACAATAAACACATTTCTTCTTCTTCGGGAAGTCATTGAGAATAATTCCCTTAACAATTTACATTTAGAGTCTAAAATGTTTTTAGCATAAAGTAAAAACAAGCCCCTTCAATGTGGCCGTCAAACCGCCGTCAAACCGCCGTCAAACCGCCGTCAAACGCATGATAAAGTAAAACAATAGCACATTTAAATGGTTAAATTAAAATAATTTACTTATAGGTTCTGTCAATATCATATATATATTGTCAATCAGATAAATGGGCAATCGTATTCCTCATCAGATAAAAACTAAGGTATTAAGAGAATGGCTTCAAGGTATTTCTCGAGACAAAATAGCATTGGATAACAACATAGGCGAAGGAAGTGTCACAGGCATAACTCAACAAGCCAAAAACAATACCCCAGATATGGATTTACTTAGAGAAATCGCTTTGGGGATAAAAAAAGAAAACATTGATTTAAACCATTTTGCACCCGCAGTTAGATTAAACAAGAAATTGAATGGATTGGGATTTACAGAAGACAATATAGAAAAACTACTGGACGAGATAAACATTCATTGTTACAGTAATAATAGGGACGAGAAAGAATTTGTATCAAATATGGATGAAGTATTCAATCTAGCATTTAGTCTGGACATTTCTCCACATGATATTCCTTCCTATATCAATAAAAAGATAATGCAATCAAAGGAACTTGATAAAAAGGTAGCAGAAGAAGAAGGTAGAATTAGACAAAAAGCTGAAGAATATGGATTAACTATAGAGGATCTAAAAGAATATAGATCAAATCTACCTCTTGTGGATAAAATAGAGGAACTGAAAAATCATTCGAGGGATTATATAAACAAAATATATTTGTTACAAAAAGAAGTTAATGGTTACAGAATTAATCAAGAAATTGAAAGTTATTCAAGATCTGTTTTGGAAAAAGAATTTGATGAGGCCAATAAAAAGCTGCCAGAAGGCAGACCTCTAGATATAAAAGAACTAGTCAGAATTACTGATGAAATTTATTTTCACCCCAGCAGAAACGTGCAAATAATTAAGTTAGTGCGTCAGCGCTTTGCAAATTCACCATCTTGATACAAAGTCATAAATTTCTAATTTACAAGTACCTGCCCCACCATCGTAGGATGATATTTACAATAATATTCATAATCGCCCGGTTCTTCGAATGTTTGACTGTAACTTTGTTTGGTCAACATGTTACCCGAATCAAACATTGAGCCTGCGTCTGAATCATCCGAACCGGATGTTACGGTATGGGCTATCAAATCCTCATTGTACCAAGTAATTGTTTGTCCGACTTGAATTTCAATTGGATTTGGAGAATATGACTCTTCACCCGCTATGCCTACAACAGTTGCAGGGATTGCGCCTGAAGGCGCAGAAGATGTTGGATTATTTTGTGGTGGGGCAACTGGTAGATTTTTTGGTGTTGAGCTAGCAGAAGTTGGCAATATCCTATACAAGTCTCCCGCATAGCTTAAGACATACATATAACCATCCGGGCCCACTTCTATGTCAGTTATTCCACCAAAACCTTGCCCAAAAATAATGGGTTCACTTTCCCTTGCATTATCAACAGAATTATCGGATAAAGATTGCAAATCCCCAGCAAAAGTGTTATCCATTAAAATTCCACTTCTATCCCCATTAAGTGTCAACCTGTAGATATACCCATTATTGATGTCGGCAGTAAAAAGGTCATTCTGGTAATCTTTTCCCAATTTATCAGAGTTTAGGAATTTAGCATCAGTTATGCCTATAGGAATGTTCCAAACAAACTTTGGATCACCATAATAACCACCACCCAATTTTACCAAATCACTCCCTGATGTCTCAGTACCCATTGCATTATTACCTTCATATCCCTGAATTGAGGCCCAACCACTGTTAAATCCAGGTCCAACCAGATTGATTTCATCACCTGATGTAGGGCCATTTTCAGTATCCCACAAATTCCCAGTTACCGGGTCAAAATCGATACCAAAGCTATTCCGAATTCCCATTGCATAATAAATACTTAGAGGCAATTCATTTCCAAAAATGGCCCCGCCCGGTACAACCGACCCATCTGGAGTTACTCTCAATATGCCACCAGTACCGTCTGCATTAGGACCATCTTCGGTGTTTTGCGCCAGAGTCCTATGGCCACCCACCTCTCCGATTACCGTATACACGTTATTGTCAGGCCCAATCAGAACTTTACCTCCATCATGATCGGTTCTATTAGTAGTGCCTGGCTCAGCAGGCAGATTTAAAAGAAGAACCGGATTGATTAACTGTCCATCGACATATTCATACCTATACAACATATTACCAGCCGGTTCGACACCATCTTCAAGATCATCGCCATCCTTTCCCCCACCTGACTCAGTGTAATAGAGAAAAGCAAATGTTCTGCCATCAGAATATGTAGACAAATCTATTCCCAACAAACCTCGTTCAATAAAAGTTGCAACCGGAACATCCAACACAGGATTGTCTTGGACAGTGCCATCTCGCACTTCCATCACCCTACCGGTATTTTTTTCAGTTACTAGAATATCATTACTGCCTAAGAATGCCATACTTGTCGGGATTTTTATGCCACTGGCTATCTTTTCAACAGTAAGGTTTGGATCATTTATTACAGGGCCATTTGGAGAAGGCTCTGCTTTAGAATATGCGCCATATGATGGTTGAGACGATGGGCACATATTGAAAACCATTATAAACATTAAAGCAATAAAAGACATTGACAATCGTTTTTTGCATACAAAACCCATCTGAATAAGAATGGACAAATGAATAAATTAAAACGTTACGTCTTTGTGTTCTATAAATATTATTAGGTAATCAAATAGTGGTTTTATCACATATAATATGCGTAATTATTTATTTATAGCATTATCCACACCATTGGATAGTTGTTAGGTTAAATATACAAGATAAAACCATTGACTAAACTACCCACCTGGTTTAGAGTTAGGCCAAATAATCTATGACAGGAACAAGAATACCATTTTATGTATGCCTAGCCTAATTGATTAACAGGTTACAAAAAACTCAATGGCGGGTATTTCCAAGCATACAGGCATATTCATAAATATTTCTAAATATAGCACGGTGAAAACCATTGTGAGAGCATTTGAAAATAATAGATCTTACGCAGGATATGAATGAAAACACGCAAGTTTTTCCAGGTTCGCCCAATTTAAAGATTTTAAAATGGTCAACCTATAAGATGCATGAGTATGACTCTGAAATGATTTTTACCAGCACCCATCTGGGTACACATATAGACGCCCCCATTCATTTTAGCCCAACGGGAGAACCTGTAGAAAAAATTCCTTTAGAGAAAACAGTAGTTTTGGATAATACAAAAGTGTTGAAAATTATAAAAAACGATGACGAAATTATCGATGCAGATGAGGTTAAAAGATACAACATCAAAAAGAACGACACAGTGTTGATATACACAGGCTGGTCCTCAAATAGATCAAATGACAAATACCTTAAGAAAAACCCAGGCTTGTCAGAGCAAGCCGCAGAGCATTTAGCGAACCTAGGGATAAATTTAGTGGGAATAGATAGTCCCAACATTGATCCTGCATTTGACAAAAAATTCAAATCGCATAAAGTTTTTTCTGCCAAAAGCATTCCAATAATAGAAAATTTAACTAACTTGGATAAGATACACAAAGACAAGTTTATCTTTATTGCGTTACCGTTAAAATTAGAAAATTGCTCGGGCTCCCCAATAAGGGCAGTAGCTTTAATCAATTAACCCATCTCACTAAAGAATACTAGTGGAATGATCTATTCGGCAATAACAAAATAACGATATCAAATTAATATATTTATACTACATGCGTACCATATGATGACAGCTAAAAGATATCAGATAAAAATCCAATGAAGGGAAAAGACTCGGCAACGAATAAAAAACCATGCATAAAAATGTTTTCAGAAATGTTACCTCAAGAAAGAGCATGCCAGAAACCACCATCCTTTTCCTAACTATTGTTAATTTTGTTAATGGTTTCCATGACATAGTGTTTCTGAAACCATGGTAAAAGATGGCAGATATAAAAAGTAGACGCATTGCATAACACATTATGCTTCTTTTAGATTGTCCCTCCCACCCTCTTTTAACGCGAATATAAGGACGGAAGCCATTTTTCCATACCGGTACTTTTCCTTAAATCAAGAGTCGCAATAACAACGAATACGTTAATTTTTATTTTAGTTAATGATTGGTTTATTTTGTAATATAAAAAACAATTATCTTTAATATTAAATAACTGTATTAGATTTCGGTTCAAAGATTGTGACTAGAGATGATTTTCAGTCCATTTTGGATAATAATGATGTTCATTTGAGAATAAATTCTGTTAAATTTGAACATCATGTTAATCATATGGTTATCTCCGATAATCAACCAATTAAAGGAACTGCGGTATTTCATAAAAATGATGGTTTTCCAATAAAATTGGATATAGAAAGTTTTCTTACTATATCAATCGAATGCAGACATAAAGTAATTGATGAATTTAAGATTCCAATTCGATCTGCAATTGAATGGAAAATTGTAAATGGTATAGAGGACGGGGTTTTTAAACACGGTTATGGCGCAAATACAAGGTATTCAGATTGTGACAACAATGATTGCGTTATCTATTATCCCCCTAGAGATGGAATCGGGAAAATCCAGAAAGTCAAAGAAATTCCAATTATAATCAAAATTAAAGCCAACAAAAAAAGTAGAGAGATTATCAAAAACTTGCCATTAGACAATTCCATAGACATCAACAGCATTGGTCTGTGTCATTATAATGCTTGCAGTTTTCTATTAACTTTGTATCTAAAACAAAGAGAAGGCTTCCTGAATAAAATGCTATATGAGGTATCATTTACGGTTAAAAAAATAACGAAAGAATCAAAATTGGAAAACTATTCCAATCTAAAGACTATAACTAATAATAACGACCCTAGTTCAAGTTTTATATACAGCCATCATTTCAGAGACAACCTGAAGGTCACCACTTTAAGAAAAAGTCTTCCTAAATGCATATATTGTAATCTTGTTATGACCGTTAAACAAGAACACAAACTCAATCCGGTTGAATGCAAACCCAAAATAAATATCGAGACAGACCGCTTTTTTACTTCAGAATACATCAAAATTTCCAACAATCAAACATGCATTAAAGATACACACGTAACCAACGAATGTTCCACACTATTTAGCATAAAAATCAATCAGAAGCATCATCATAGTTACAATTTCAGAATTATCAATTGCCCATCTGTCAAAACCGCTCAGCTTTTGTGGAGCTGTACTGCGGGTTCTCTTCCTTGCGGAGAAAATGGTGATTCTGTTATATTTCACTCGCCAGAAGAGAAGGAATTATCCAAATCCCCTGTTATCCTATCATTATATGAGCAGGACACATCCATTGATTCTAACAAAGATTCACCGTGTCTTTCAGACCAAAAAAAAATTTGGCTTTTACGGAGAAATATTATGGGTGGCTGAAATTATGCATGCATATTACAGTTAATGTGTTTGTGCAATAAAAACAGATTTAAAGAGTATTGACTTGCCCTTTTGAGGGTTTTTTATTTGTCACAATCAACTTTTAAAAAAGATTTAACTGCCTATTACTATGATCTTTTAGTGCGCATCTCTTTTATCATGGAAGTATTCATCGTCAAAATATATGGCTAATTCGCTTTAATAAAAAAAATAAAGCAGGGTCATGTTACATAACAAAAAAGCATGTCAAAAGAACACAATAGGTGGGTATAGCAAAGCAATTCATTATTGCAGGATTGACCAACATCATGGTAAACACCCCAGTTTCTACAGATGGTGAGAAGGTTCTTCTTGCTTTGTGTCTGCCTCAAGGTGGTAGGTTACCTGACCTAAACCACACATCCATTTTCTCATGAGAAAAATAATAATCTCATCCATACTGAAATTGCTTCATGCGAAAAATATAGATATAGTTTGGTTTGGTTTGGCAATCCCAACACCACCAGCAAAAATATTATTGTGCATATCAAGGTTAAAATGGTATTGGGGAAGAAAATAATTTAATGAAAAAAAGTGTGATACTAATAACAATTATCTTAATCACCATAGGAATAACATATTTTTCCTATACGTATTTAATTAGTGATTTCTATTTGGATAGGGATAACATAGTCACAAAATACAAGGTATTAAATGAATCCAATAATTTAAACAACAACAACAACAGCCCAAATCCAGGAATCAAGTAAATTACAAGGAAAATAAAAAATTTTCTGTGTAGACAATATTCAAGATCTAATGGCCCCATAAGCAAGTTTTTCAATCCTTTTCCGTGTGTTCAACAGCATTGGTTAAATTTGACAAGAACAACAACATATGGTAGGCGCTGGTTGGGCTGAGGCATCTTTTGGCACTCAATCCGGACTCCATGCTCTATTAAAAATACCTCATTGCCTAATTGTAATTCACAGGGAACATTTGGATCAATGGTTTGGCATGAAATTTGATAGAAATGTTGATTTGTGGCATATCACAGACAGTCAAGTGATCCGATATGCAAGTGTTATGCAAAAGAGAACAAGTTTGACAAATATAAAGTGTCTAAAAACTAGTTACCCCTCATAATTGGCATTTTAACATCAAATAACAAAATCGAAATTAACAATAGTTCCCGTGGAGCAATTGTAATTTGTTGTGCATAAACGCTTCCACTAATAGACAATAGACAGGAAACTGCGTAAAAACTGCAAAACGGGTATTTTTGTGCTAAAGGGGTTTTTCGACCCCATTAGTAAAAAAACTATGTTTATGCATCTTTTCGTACAACCATTAAACCACCTATTTTGGCTCATTTCTGGACCTTGAATTGCCTATTAACCCTGCCAAACTATAACCATATTCAAAATTGTGCTTAACATGATTAATGCCATGAGTTAAATGTGGTTCAAATTTTCTATCCAACATGCTTTCAATATAATAGTGAACTTTTTTTATACATGCCTGAGAATGTCTAGCTTGTTTATCGGATAATGGGCGCTTCAAACCAAGTTCAACCGCTAATTTAAATTCTTTAGGGCTATCAAGTTTACCATATCTAATGATTTTATCATAATTATTACAAAGATCATGTAATTTTCTAATCTCTTTGTCAGGCAACATAGTTAAAGATTGTCTAATAGAATGGCAGTCTCTTCTCGTAATCCTAGATATTCCATGTATTACACCATCATCAATAGATTCGGCCTCATCCAAGACAACAACAGCATCAGAATCAGAATCCGGTTTCTTTATTTTTTGAGGTTCAATATCTTTTTTTTGGCTATTATGGCTTTTTGCATTCAAATCTTTTATGGAGGATACATTATCTGGCAAATTGGATACTAAAGACTCTTTCTTGGAAATATAATAGGGTTTTATTTGAAATGTGGATATTTTTTTACCGTAGGGGTCTTTCTTGAAAAATAAGGCGGCAATCACATCAATAATCAAATTCGGAATCTGAATTTTGATTTTTTCATCATAAAGATCATAGCTAATCAATAAGTCATTACAAATTTCAAAGAAACTGTTATCAATTATTCCTGATCTTATGCTTGCGGGATTTCCTTTTATTTCACCAGTGTTTGTAATTAAAAACTTGTAAGATGCAATAAAAAAATCATATAGTTTATCTTTACTCAATACAACGCCATTAGACTGTAGAGAATATGCAATCGTTTTTAATACAATAACACATGGACTGGATAAAGTCACATCTTTAAAATAAGTTGAAAAACTATTTGCAAGCGTAACCATATCGGCATAGTTTAGAGAACTGTCGACGCTATGAATCCCCAATTCATTGTAACTTTTTCTGAGTAGGTCATCAAAACCTGCAACACACTCATTATTCATTTTAATGGCATCATGTTTAAATTTATTATTTTTTGTTATTAAGCGTTATAAAAAAAAATAATTAAAGAAAATTATGTATATTTTTATTAAAACAAATATACACATATGTGTGTAGATTTTAGCACCTATTTATTATTTTTTTCGTCCAAGTTTTTGTCCAATGCCCAAGGAAACCACCTACCGATAATTTTGCTCCAATCCACTTTAAAGGTAAAAAACAATACCAGAATCAACAAAACAACAGTCAATACGGATACTACAATAATAGAAAATTGATTGTTGGCGTCAGAAACAGAGAGAACCTCTTCCATTATAGGTCGGCCTAAAAAAACCGTTCCCCAAACTATTATCTCCCCCAAAATAAACTTTCCAAGGAAGGTTACAATGGTAAATTTTTTAATGCTGTATTTAGCCAGCCCCAAAGGTATATAGACCAAGTCATCAGGTATGGGTGTTAGCGCTGCGATGAATGCGCCTATTCCCCCATATTTAGTTAGAATATTTTGGAGAGGCTGCATTCTTGTTTTGGTTTTATTGCTTAAAATATTTCGTCCGTAATAACTTGCTATAAATATAATCATTTTAGCCAATACAGCTCCAATAGCACTAGTTAAGGCAATGAGGTGTGGATCAAAGTCTTTATTTAATGCAGAAGAAATTAAAATAGGGAAGTATGGTACAGGGATAAATACAAGGATACTACCAATAAAACTAGTTATTAATATGCCAATATAACCAGAACTACTGTAAAAAGAATAAATATCTTGGAAATCAATCAAACAACAGAGTATTAAATTAACAAATATAACTACTTTATTAATTTATGTCTCAACTACATAAAGAGTCATAACAGATTTAAAAAAAATAATTCCGCTATGTGTATTTTCCTTTGCTTTCATCCCTCATTGATTTTCTAGAGGCAGCTATTATTTTTTGCTTTCTTGGCTGAATTATAAGAACATACAATGAGCCTATCAAGTATACAGACAGTAAAATAACCTGAGCTAAAACAGTTTCTAATGTAGGATGTATCCCGGTCATTGTTGCAATGTTTATATCAAGGCGGGGAATTATGCCAAAAAGATGTGTTGTAGAAATATAGCCAAGCTCTTGGAATTCTCGTATGGCGTTACCCATAAAGGTTATTGACATAAATGCACCCACGCCCATTGTAAATCCAAACAAAACCCTTAATGGTAGTTTCTTTCCCAATTTACGAATTAAAAAGACCACACCAATTATTACAGATAACCCACCAAAAAGTCCGGCCATTACATAGAACTCCATGTATTTTGCATATGAAAGTAATGCCTGGTAAAACAATATGGTTTCAAAGCCTTCCCTATATATAGTAAAAAATGATAGCATGATAAAAACCATAAAGCTGCCAGTGGCAGTAGCTTGCCAAACCTTTGCCTTAACAAATTCAATCCATTTCTTTGTTTCAATTTTGTTTAGCACCCAAAAGCTAACCCAAAAGAGAACAGCTACTGCAGAAACACCAGCTACAGCCTCTATCATTTCCCTACCTGCGCCTGAGATGTCTATCAGAAACTCCGCAACAAACCAGGTTATTAGAGTTAATACGACAGCAAGCAAAACTCCCATATACACATGTTTTTTGAATCGGTCATGTCTAGACGCTTCCAGGTAGGTTAAGATTGCTCCAAGTATAAGTGCAGACTCCAAACCCTCCCTAAATATGATTGAAAAGGAGGAAGAAAATGCAATTGATGGCGCAACAACCCCTGTGCCAGATACCAGGCGTTCTGATTCATCCAACCCATTTTTAATCTCAGCGATTTTAGATGTAACCTGATTAACTGGAGCTTGTGAACTGATAAGGTTGCGCAACTCTGCAAATCTTATTTCCATTTCCAAAGTAAAATCTGGATCTATAGGCCTTAACGGAATCTCGATGCTTTCATAGCTATCAAGATAAGCAGACCTGGTTGTGGAAAGAGCCTGTGAGACATCATTTTGACTATAATGCTTTGACACGTCATCTAATTTTATCCTAATGGTATCGATGTCGTTACGCACCTGACCTTTAAATGTGTCAGTTGCATTGCCCACGGATCTACGCTCTCCGGTATAAACACCAAAACCTTGTTTTAACGAATCAATATTAGCGGTATTTGGAACAGATGAGGATGAAGAGTTTGAGATGGTGGAATTGACAGTGTTGGCAATTTGCATGTTGTCTCCTGACTCCAACAGTTTCTTTGAGGTCTCTAGGTTGTTCTTTATCTTAGAAACCAAGCTTTCAATTTCAACAAGAGGAGACTGTTGTTTAATTAAATCTCGCAGATTCTCCCTCATATCTATTTCGGTCTCCAACATCAGTGTAGAATTTGCTTTTTCTATAGGCGCTTCGAGATATTCGTAATTATCCAAATATGCAGAAGACACGTTTTTATCTGCGCTTTTATAATCATTGTCGTTTTTGATGGATGCGATTGCATTATTCAATTGACTTTCAATGGTATCGAAATAAATCTGATATGACTCATTGACAGTATTGGATGCAGAAACAGAAATATTATTAAGTTCGTTTAAATCCCTTTCTATAGCATCGACTAGTTTTAAATACTCTTCGACATTATCGCTTTTTGACAACAAAAGGGTTTTTAGGTTTGCAATAAAAAAGGTAATTTCTTTTGCTTTATCGCTTGTTATATTGGGTTTTACAGAGTTATAAATATAATTAGATTGATTTACCAGGCCTATAGCATTTTCGTAGTCTACATCAGCATAATCTGCCAAATTATTTTCAACGTCATATGAAGAGTTTTTAAAGGTTTGATATGAAACGTTAGAGTCTTTTAGCAAATAAGACAGGGTTTGGGACTGGATAATGAAATACTCTTGTTGGGGTAAATAATCTCTCAATATGGAATGATAATCATTTATAATGCTTTTAGCTTCGTTTACCTCATTTTTAGCTAACAACAAATTTTGGTCTGATTTGAGTTGTAGTGGAATGTCGGTAAGTAAATTCTCCAGGGTTTTAGATTTGTTCTCATCCACAGCATTAGCAAGGCTCTTTATTGTTGGAAAAGTTACAGAGTGAGGGATATAAGAATGCTCAAATAGCAAAGTATTGTTTCCCCTGTTTATTTTGTCCAAAACAATATCAAGTTGGGTGGTTATCCTATGGAGGTTAATATTTAAAACTAAAAGGTCTTCACCTGAAAGTGAAATAGGTTTTTTTTCCGTGGTAAGATTTTCTTGTCCTTCTACAAAACCATCATTGTTAATAGATATGCTTAGCGCAAATAACAGGATGAAAATGCCACCAAACAACTTTAGCATATTTTTATTCATCGAAAACCTGGCCCTAGGAACAAAAGCAAATGACAAGAAAAACATTGAAAACCCCTTCTCTAAACTACAATTCTTTAGCATTATTAGGCATACCTAATTTTTGTTTAACGATATTTAAACATTACATGTTATGAGATACTTTATAAATACCAATTAATGACAAAACCGCACATAATCGCCAATTTAATTCATATGGTTATTGCTCGTATAAAATTTAATTATCTACGCCTAAAGGATAAAGGTTTTCCAAATTTCCTAACATTTCCATTT
>JBBJMN010000033.1:0-19539 GCA_037720485.1 Candidatus Nitrosocosmicus sp. | reverse complement strand
GTTGTTGCTGACCTGCTGACTGCCCAGTTTGGTTTTGTTGTTGCTGACCTGCTGATTGGTCTAATGCTGGTCCTATTTGGCCTTGTGGCTCATGATTCGCTTGTTTTTGGTCTGTTTCGTTTGCGGCTGCTGCTGCATTTGGTTGGTCAGTATCTTGCTCCAATTCCAAACCCGAAGATAATGAAGCATTTGATATATCACTGTTGTTAGCAAGCAGCTCTTGATTTCCCTGTGTCAAATTCTGAAGTTCCTCGAAAGTTCCTACGCCTTGCTGTTGTGAGCCTTGTTGCTGTTGTGAGCCAGTATTACTATCAGCTGCACCTTGTGCAAAGACAGAGGGCAAAAAGCTTGAAGTATAAAGCAAACCAGAAATTCCTACAATGGTAAATATCGCTACTACATATTTGGCAACGTTCATTTTAAATCTCATTATATTAAGTAGTATAATAAAGTTTTTAATTTTTTTAAATAACACGTGATTTTGCCAAAATCACGTCAAAATTTTATTATAAACTAGTAAAGACTTTATAAATTTACCAATATACATGATACGTAAATGGTCACTCTTCCATAATTTCTAGCTGAATCTTTATCGAGTGATCGGTAAATTGTATTTCACAATCCATTTCAAGCATATTCTTAAACAGTGATTTAAAATATCCAAGTAAAAATTTGGATCCTTTAAAACCCAACCTATGCCTAATTACAATTATTTTTTTGTTTGCCTCAGTTATTTCATCATAAGTTCCAATCTTTCCGTAAATACATAATATTTTCTCAATATATTCAATAACTGATTCAATTGAAACATGTTTTTTCCAAAACAAGATGGTATCGTTAGGTAATTCTGTGCCCATTTCCAATCCCAAATCAAAAGCCCGATTTTCTTCAACACAATTTAAAACACTTGTAAATATTTCGCGATTTATCACAATCATATCAAGTTTTGATTGAAATCTAGTAAACTCAGTATATTGTTTAAGAATGGAATTCATCATTGCATTGACAGATATCCCCATTCGATCTGCCTCATTATGTAAGATCTCAGAGAATACTTTATCTATACGAAAAGATCTAACTGATGAAGACGATGGAGATGGCGTAGGCAATGATTATACAATTATCAATTGTAATTATAGCATAAATTTGTAACTATTTGTAACCCCCAGTAATTGTATGTAACAGAAAACGCAAATGGTAAACATTGTGTTAAATATATTCTATAACTAATTTTGGTTAGAATGAGACGCTGCCTACAAGAAGTAATAAGCCACCAGGAAGATAACGAACATATTCATTCAGTTATTTATGATTATGAAAAAGGAGAAGAAATCTGCAGTCATTGTGGAATTGTAATAAAAGATAAATTAAATGATACAGAACTAGACAATGAATACCCAAAAAGTAAAAACGATGTCAATACAGTTCTGCCATATTCACTATCACTTTATAATCAAGGCATATCTACAACTATAGCAAGCTCTTACAAATCCATGTCAAACGAATGGTCAACTAGTCAGCAAACTCGAAACAAGATTGAATTTTTAAATAAAATTGTTAGCTATTCTAACGAAAAAAGAAATCTAAAGATAGCATTAGACATATTAAGTAGGTTAAAGGACAAAATTAACCTTACTTCGGCTTGTATAGAAGAAGCTTTTTCTTATTATAGAAAGGCATTGGAAACAGGATTAATTAAAGGCCGATCAATAAAGGAGATGATAATAGCCTGTGTTTATATTACCTGTAAGAAAATCCATCTCCCCAGGACTTTATCCGAAATTTCAAAAATAGTTAATGGAAACGAGGTTTTTGCTGCAAGATGTTATCGCATTCTTACCAGGGAATTTAAGATAGTGTGTTCTCAAGTTGATCCTGTGCTTTATTTACACAAAATAGCCAAAGAATCCAGCATTAGCGAGAAAACAACCCGAAAAGCTTTAGATATACTGATTTCAATAAGAAAAAATCAAGCATTTATAGGAAAAGATCCCTTGTCAATTGCAGCAGCGATATTATATTCATCCTGTAGAAAAAATAAAGAAAAAATATCCCAATCAAAAATAGCCCATTCTGCAAACATCAATATAATCACATTAAGGAAACGGTTATCAGAAATAAAGTCCATTTTTGGCGATATGGATTTGTTAATTAACAATTCCGAGTCAACTAAAAACAAAAGTGATCGAAAATCAATGCAAGTCAATTCACTTATAGTGAACGTTAGATAATGTGAAAACATTACTTGTGGAGGTCACTAGAGATTAATACTCTTTCAAGTAAAATTACATTAAGAAGTAATACGTTTTTTAAGAAACAACATCGTCATACCACTTACAGTTTCAATATACAAAAAGCAAAAGGAAACTAAGAATCAATGAGTTCTTTAATTAATCTGTTTAATAAAAATAATTTTATTGGTTTGACGACCAAAGTGACTTTTTTGCCTTCGAATATCTTTTCACCGTTAATGATATTTCTAATAGAATCATAGGCAGTAATTATCATTATAGGCACCGCAGGATACTGCTCTAGTATTTCTTTTGCAGCATCAACGCCATTTTTATCACCAGGTAATCGATAATCAAGAAGGATAATGTCGGGTTTAAACTCTAAATAGTCATCCATGATATGAGTGGCAGTAGTGTTTGTAACCAATACTGCATAACCTTTACTTTTTAGGAATTCCTTGTACAAATTCAACAGATCTTGTTCGTCTTCAACAATCATTACCTTAATTTTGTCGTTTACCATTCAATTATAAGATATATAATGCAGATCACCATTATTAGACTTTACTAACGTATAGATAACACAAAATTAAATGACGTAGTAAATGCTTTGCTCATTTACTTTTGTCTAAATATTATTCCATATAGCCTTTAGTATGTTCTAAGAAATTAGCATAGTACTTTTTTGGTTTCTGATTCAGTGATAAACATTTCTCACATCTATGGAAGGTATCCGGAATGCCCTTTTTAGTATCTTTAATGGTATTGAGAGGATCTTGTACCATGATTCCCACTTAGCGTCCAATTTCAATTAAATGAGACGCCATGAGTATATCTTATTTGGTTATCCAACAATTTAGACCAACCGGAATATTCAAAGGTTCGCCTTCAATTACATCCAAGGATTTGGATTTGGATTTGGATTAAGAATAGGTTTTTTTGTATACTAAATGATATGGTATTTTTTTTTTGGACTTTTTTAATCATGGGTATAAAACGGTCTCACATACAAAAAAAAGTCATTACTTTTATTTTAACTAAATCCAAAATATCCAGAATCAGTTTACATGCACTAGTTTTGTATCTTTTGAAATTGCATACTCATAATTACTATTTTCGTTTGTTCATCAACTTTCATCATATCTCAGATTAAAAGTAGAATCTGGAAAAGGAACCCATTCCTATAGCATTTAGTGTTAATAAATCTACAAGTATCTTTGCATATTTATCGTTCACAAGGACTCCTTTTGAGATACGACTATAGTATCATTCCACCCATTATAGAAAAAGATCCCGTAAATGAAACAACAGTTACAAATAAAATAATGGCAGATGCCATACACATACATCATCAGTTGTGTTTCGTTTTTATATGATATCAAGATTATTCATACCGAATAGCATGGAAGATTCAGATATTAAATGGGCAGAAACTATAAAAAAGGAAGCTCGCGGGGCAAACGGTCTTGATTTAGGTGAAGTACAACAAGTAGAGATAGAGAACATCATAACGCAAAAAGGTACCATAGAGAAAGAGCAATACCGTATTCCAAAAAAACTTGTTGAAAAATTTGATGGAAATACACTATGGTTTAACGTGACAAGTGACGGCGTTAATACATACACTATGAAGCAAATATGAATAAATATTATTAGCATATTGTTAATTAATTAATAATTAAATCAAATAACGATACTCGATCCAATTAAAGAAAATAATCACAATTTTTATATCATTAATTCATTTGGGTGTACATACTGCTAGTTTTTTTATAATATAAAGTATTTATTGATGGATTACCTACAAAATTTATATTTAACTATAAATAACGACAAAGATATTTATACGTTGCATAATAAACCTGATCAATGATTTCAAAAAAAATATTATTATTTGGAATAGTTACAGCAATAATGTTTTCAATAACTGCAAATTCTCAATCAATCAGTGCAGCACCCATTACTTTAGATGTAAATAAAGCTAAAAATCCAGGTCCAGGATTTGGCGAAGAGAAGTTAGGCACAGTAAGCATTGATGCTACGGGTACTAAAACAACCATATCAACTAATATTACTGCTACTCCAGGACAGGATAAAGTATTTGAAGCATGGCTAGTAGATGAAGGTGGCTCTAATTACAAGCTAAGTTTAGGACAAGCCACTGACGGAAAATTACAATATACGGCAAACTTAGTCAATCCATTTACATTCAAACAATTCATAATAACCGAAGAACCAAAAGGAGATACAGATCCTAATGCTGCCGGTACATTCGCGGGAGCAGATTTACCTGCACCTCAGTTTGGTCAATAACCCCCTTTTTTTATAAATAATTTTTAATATAATTTCCAATCGGGTCCAATAAAGGATAAATAATAGAAATTTCATATTTTTTGGTATTTAAAATCAAGAAGCACAAAGTTAATTTAGATTCATAAAAATAAAAGATACCTCAAACAATACCAAAGGTATCAATAGGGAAAGCATCATGGCAATTCATATCAAATTCATTGTTTATATACATAAAAAATATTAGTAACTAATATCAATTTTGACAAAAAACGATGATGCAATTGAGCTCCATAAAATGCTTAAAGGCAAAATAGAAATCTGCAGCAGAATTCCACCTAACAAAATTTTTGAAGATGAAGCAACAGATAAGGGTATTTTAGACCTGATATACACTCCCGGAGTAGCCTATGTTGCTGAGCAGATATACCATGACAAAGAACTCGCTTACGACTATACATCAAAGTGGAATAATGTTGCAATAGTCTGTGATGGGACTAGGGTTTTAGGATTAGGCAATGTTGTGCCCGAATCAGCATTAACCGTTATGGAAGGAAAGTCAATACTATTTAAGATACTAGGCAACATAAATGCATATCCTCTATGCATAGCATCCCAAAGCAAAGAAGAGATAATCAAGTTTGTTAAACTAATAGAACCTAATTTTGGTGCAATAAATATTGAGGATATAGAATCTCCAAAGGTTTTAGAAATAGTGGAAATATTGCAAAAAGAAATGTCCATCCCAGTGTTCCACGACGATCAACACGGAACAGCAGCCATTACACTTGCAGCACTGACAAATGCACTGAAGATAGTAAATAAAAGAAGTGAAAAAGTTAAAGTAATAATTGCAGGAGCCGGCTCTGCAGGGTATGGCATATTCAAGGTTCTTCATAAGGCAGGATTTAAAGAAATAATTGTAGTTGACAAAAAGGGGGCAATTTATGAAGATAGAGAAGATATGAATAGCCCGCAGCCTATCAACAGAGACAATAACAATGAGACCCAAAATGGTACAATCAGTCATGCCAACTCATATAAAATAGAAATTGCCTCCAAGACTAATAAAAAAAACATATCAGGAAATCTAGAGAGCGTTATTGATGGTGCGGATATTTTTATAGGGACAACAGGAAACGGGAAAATACTTGACAGCAAAATGATAAAGTCCATGAGCTATGAGCCCATAATCTTTGCTTTAAGTAATCCTGATCCAGAGATAGCACCAGAAATTGCCAAAAGAGCAGGAGCTAAAATTATTGCTACAGGCAGATCCGATTATCCAAATCAAATAAATAATGCAGTGGTATTTCCATCTATTTTTAGGGCACTTTTAGATTTAAGAATAAAAAACATAGATGAAAATATACTTATCGCTGTTGCCCAATCAATTGCAGATTTAGTAGATTTGAAGCAGCTAAAGGAAGATTACATAATACCAAAAATTAATGACCCAAGAATACTGCCCATAGTAACTAAATCAATAAAAGAATATATTTTGAGCCAAGGAAATAATCAATAATAATTTGGGTAATGCAAACGAAAGGCGAATTTTAGTCACTGGAGGAAGCGGCTTTATAGGAAGCCACCTACTCACAAAACTAATTGAGAAAAAAACGTGAATAATTATCCATATCACATCCGCTGCTTAACCAGAAATAAAAATTCAATAATGGCTCAAAACAAAAATGAGAAAGACATAGAAATAATCGAGGGGGATTTATCTAATTACAATGACTGCCTGAATGCTTTGGTTGGGATAGGTATAGCATATTATCTTGTTCACTCGATGGAAGGATCCACAAAAAATTGGAAAAGATTTTCAGAAAGAGAAAAAGCCACTGCAGAAAATTTTAGCCGTGCAGCTACCCAATGCGGTGTAAGAAGAATCATTTACCTCGGAGGGTTATCGTATGGAAAAGACGAAGAATTATCTCAGCACATGTTAAGTAGAAAACAAATGGGGGAAATACTTGTGAAATCCAAATCCAAGGTAACCGTTTTCCGTGCAGCAGTAATTCTCGGAAGTGGTGGCGGATCTTTTGAAATGCTGAGATACCTGGTGGAAAGACTACCCATAATGGTTTGTCCAAAATGGGTCAAAAACAAAACCCAACCGATATTTATTGAAGATGTAATAGAGTATCTTTTCCGTTCTATTGAAATAGAACAAACAGAAGGAAAGGTTTTTGATATTGGTGGACCAGACGTTCTAACTTATTTTGATATGATGGAAATATACGCCAAAATTATCAACAAATCCATAATGATCATCATCATACCGATTTTAACCCCTAAACTATCATCTTACTGGGTAGATCTGGTGACTCCAGTTGGAGCTTCTCTTGCAAGACCACTTGTGGAGAGCCTAAAGCACGAATCCATAGTAAGATATCATTCAATAGAAAAAATAACTCCCATGAAACTAAGAACGTTCAGGGAATCTTTAGAATACTGTTTAAAAGAAGAAAACAAATATAAAAAATCAAGCAAAAACCCAAACAGAGAACATCATTTTCGTTAAACCACAAAATTCTTTTAATATCTTTAGGTTTGCTTCTACTTATAGGAACCACATATTATTTCCTTGACAGCAGACAAACATTTCTAAAGCCATTTTGGTTAATGATAGGGGCATTTTGGTATCTATCAATCATTTTTTCCATCTATTTCATCAGGTATGGAGCGAAATTGGGTGCTTTGGTAGCTGGCATAGTCGCGTGGTCCACACTAATATTTTGGATACTGGATAATTACTATATTATTTCAGGGTATTCGTTGATATCAAGTAACCCAAATGCCAATGAAACATGGAGAAACATCTTGGGCATAATAATAGCATCCTTTACCATAATATCATCCCATAATATCTTTAACAAGGCAAGGCTCCATCATTAAGCATGCGTTATTGTAAAGCATATAAAAAATTACAGGTTATCTCCAAAGTTTTTCATTTTTGAGTCAACTCGTCCTTGAGTAGACTCTTTGCCTTTGTTTTTATGCGTATGTTCAGTTTTGTGGACCCGTGCATCCATTTCTTTTCCATGCTCTTCGCGTACATGATGTAGTCTATCTTTTTCATGAATGAATTGTTTTCCGCACTTATTACACTTCAGAATTGTATTATGATGGATTTTTCTTGAATGTTCAATCAGTTCAAGATATGTATTGAATTTCTCGTTATCTATCTCGCATTTGTATTTTTTATGAAAAAGTTCCACTAATCTATTAATAAATAGAGATATTATTAAGTTCTTTTGTTTATTGATTCGAAATTATCACATAATTGCATTTATTTAACTTTTTATCATGTTATTTTAAATATGCAAAAAGAAAAACTGTATGGATAAAATACTTGCAAACCGTTCCAAACAGCCTTAAAATGGCTATTTTTGTTATTGTTTTTTTATTAAATTAGATATCCAGTCATATGTCTCATATCTTGAAACAGCGATAAATGACATTTTTGAATCAGTCGAAAGATCGCAATTCAAATCATTGCCCATTTCATCAAAAATAAACCCACCTGCTTCTTTGGCAATCAGATAACAAGCAGCCATGTCAATAGCTCTGATTTTATTTCTGAAATCAAGATATGCGTCTATTGAACCTTGTGCAAAATAACACATTTCCAGTGCATTTGCACCCAAATGTCTAATATGATTAACTGAGGATATGAGTTTTGAAATTGATGTAAAATGATTTTCAGGTAAACCAGAAATATTTAAACCTACAACCATATCTTTTGTGGATTTTCCAGTTTTTGTTGTCAAATCCAGCCTCTTTTCATTAACAAACGAACCATTGTCTTTAGATGCATAATAAACATCTTTAGATAAAAGATTAAAAACCACTGCATCGGTAACAGATTGGAGTTTGCCATCTGAAGAATAAGCCAAAGAGCAGCAATAAAAAGGGAGCCCGCAATTGGCATTAGTGGTCCCATCTATTCCATCCATCACAATTAAACCAGGATTGTTGCCTTTTACTAAACCGCATTCTTCCCCCAAAACATCGGGTAAAAAATTGTTTTTCTTTAAGGTATCAAAAACAGATTTTTCGGCAATTAAATCGATTTTAGTAGAAATGTCCCCTCCAGCACCCATATTAAATTTTTGCCGCCCTTCAAAAGTCCCTATAACATCCTTAGTATTTTTATAAACGCTATTAGCACACTCTTTTAAAACATCCAAAATCAACACGTTTTGATCACAATAACCCTAATTTGGCAAAGTAATAAAAACCATATAAATAAAAAAGGTAAAACTACAGTAATGGAAAATTAAAATGCAGATATATATATTACATATATAGACATAATCAAGTCTTTTTTCATATAGCATCCAGATAAAAAAAACAAAATAAAAACAAGATTAACCACAGACATAAAGTAAAAAAACCGCATTCCATATGGATTGCAAAAGTTATTGCAAAACTATTCAATTTAAATTCATACAGGTACTGTAGATTTATCTAATACAAAGCACATTAGCATGCATTCCTGACATCGATAACCAATAAAACATAATAAAACACCAATACAACTAAAATACAATGTTTGATAGCCCAGAGCCCTCATCACCATTTACATCACAAGCACCATTTAACCGAGATCTTTTAGGAGTAGTAATAGGGGTTACAAATTCAGGATATGTTATCTTTGAGGGAAAAGAGCCAATAGGTCTTGGGGAATATGTAATAATAACAAATAACGACAAAAAGAAAATATTAGGTGTTGTTGAATCATGCTTTATTAAAAGTGATGCGTTAGACGACATTTCAAATTTTCAAGAAGCATTAGAAAGTAAATCGGTTGCTGAAATAAATAAAAGAGACAAAAGTTTTAAAGTCAACGTTAAAATTTTAGGGATATTGGATTTATTAAAACAGTCCAAGGTAATACTGCCAGAAATACCACCATTACCCGGAACAGAGGTTTATAAGGCAGATGAAAATGATCTTGGAGAGATATTTAATCCCAATGAAGAATCATGGATAAAAGTTGGAACACTATTAAGAAATAGCATCGTGCCTGCAAGGATAAACATCAATAAACTTACAACCAGGCACCTTGGGATTTTAGCAATGACAGGTATGGGAAAAAGTAATTTAGTCAGCCTGATAGCCAAATCAATATCAGAAATCCCAGGTACTATGGTTATTTTTGATTATCATGATGAGTATCGTTTT
Source organism: Candidatus Nitrosocosmicus sp. (assembly GCA_037720485.1). GTDB lineage: Archaea > Thermoproteota > Nitrososphaeria > Nitrososphaerales > Nitrososphaeraceae > Nitrosocosmicus. Next base: position 9,826 of record JBBJMN010000033.1, on the reverse strand, counting down.
TTAGAAGGCGGAAACATTAATTTCGTTCAGGCCCAAATAAATCCAAGATTACTCACTGCAGAAAAATTTGCAGAAGTGATTGAAATAAGAGATAACGCAGATATTCAAAATACAATATTGTTAAGGGCATTTGATGACGAGGATTTAAAGAAAAAGACTGAAGGCAATTTTTGGGATTTTTTAGAAATCAATATAAAAGAAATTGGTTTTAAAGAAAAAAGATTTACAAACTCTGCCGATAGGGTATTAGATAAAATAAGAGAAGCAAGAAGAAGATTTGACAGCATATTAATCCCCAACTCATTCGATCCTGTTTCACAAATTAAAGAAGGTAAAGTAAATGTCATTAATTTAATAGAATTTACAGAGAAACAAGCTAATGTTGCAATTGCATTTTATTTAGAATCAATATTATATCAAAGAAAATTATCTAAAAGTCAGAGTCTAAAAGCAAGAGGCATTGCGGAAAATCAAATTCTATTTCACAGTCCAGTTATTGTAGTTATAGAAGAAGCTCATGTATTTATTCCAAAAAATGAAAATACAGACACAAAGTATATTGCATCGAAAGTCGCAAGGGAAGGCAGAAAATTTGGTGTAGGTCTAATAATAGTTTCTCAAAGACCCAGATCGTTGGATCCCAATGTTCTAAGCCAAATGGGTTCTCTATCAATAATGAAAATAGTCCAGCAGGAGGATCAATCCCAGATAGGATCAGCAAGTGAAGCTATAAATGGAAAAATCATAGAACAACTTCCTTCACTTAACCCAGGAGAAGCCCTTTTTGTTGGCCAATGGGTAAACTTACCCTCATTTATAAAAATAGATGAAATCAGAGAAAGGACCATGGGAAAAGATCCTGAACCCGTAAAGGAATGGAAAAACAGCCAGATAAGCAAAGAACTATCGATTGAAGACAGTCAATTATACATCAGAGAAGAATATATTGACTAAGGACAGTTTAAATCATTTAAAATATAAATGTAATATTCGCTATTTTTGTAGCTGATGAATATCGCATTAATAACAAAAAGCCGAAGGCAGATAAGCCTAAAACTATTTGATGACCGATTACAAGAGATAACTGAGGAAGGATTCGATGATATATATACACTGAATTTTTTCCTGCAAACAATTCCAAAAAAATATAACACTAGCAAAACACTGATTATTTTCAATGATTTAGAAAAGATAAGTCACAACGCGGAAAACAATTTAAATGATGGTTTAAAAAACCAAGACAGCAATATCAAACTAATATTGGCTGATGAAGAAAACACTTATTTTATAAACGAAACTCATGACACAAAGAATAGCTAACCCATTGTGAATGAATCCTTAGAATCGTTTTTAACAGTAAAAGATTTCCTTTCAGCAGATGTCATGTTGAAAGTATAATATTTTCTTGCAACAGATACCTTACTGCTTGTATGGCATATAGGGCATTCAGCCCAATTTTTACCGCCGGAATATTGCCAACAATGATTGCATTTGAGGTAGGTGCATTGAATCCAGTATGATTTCTTGGGGTTCCTTACCCAATTTGGCTGTTTTGGCTTTCGGGTCCTTCTTGCCTCTCTTGGTAAGCGTGATAACCTCATTGTACTTTTAACATACAATAAAAGGCATAAAACAAATATTAACCTTTTCCAAAAGAAAGAAGCGATAAAGAGATTAGAAAATTTATTTGCTACACAGGAGTTACAATCGATCCACTGTCACTCATTGAAAATTTATAGATTTGCTCTATTTCAGAATTTTCAAATATCTCCTCATCATGTGTAATGATTATTATTTGAGATAATGGCCCAACACCTTTGCTAAAAACATCTGAAATAATCTTAACAAAGGACCGCCTACGCTCTTCATCCAAATTAGATGTAGGTTCATCCAACACAATAAAATCGATTTTTGAAGAGCCCATTAAGTAGGCAATCCCCATCCTTAATGCCAAGGATACAGCTACCTTTTCGCCACCACTTAACGAAATGATATCTATTTCCCCACGTTTGCCATAACATATAACCTTTATTTCCCTAGGCTTTTCCACCAAAGAAATCTTGGAGATGCCAACATTAAAGGTATTGATATAATCAGAGGATTTAATAGAAATCAAATTCAGAGCCCAAGTCCTTAAACTAGAACTCACCACTCCATCCCTATTGAAAACCATTGATCTTATTTTCTCCAGATCAGAAATAAATTTAGAGGCAGAGTACAACTCAGATGCCAATTTATCAAACTCAGCAATCTCATTTTCCAAATTCGAGATAGCTTTTTCCAACACTGCTTTTTGGTTTTGGATTTCGATAAGTTCGGAGGATAATTTGTTTCTGACAAGTTTCTTTTGGTTAAGAACGCTCAAGTCGATATCTACCAGATCACTTCTCATTTTCATTATAACGTCAATCAAATTGGCAGAATAATCATCAACTTTACAAGATAACAAATTGGCACCCGCGTAATTACCAAAATTTATCTTTGAAACAATTTGAAAATCGGAATTTAAAGACGAAATCTTTTGCTCAAGAGTCCCTACATCATAGTCTGCCGAAATATCGTAGGATGACAAAGTTTTTTCTGCCGAAATTATGTTCTTCTCTTTTTTCCTTAAATTGAGATCCTCCACATTTAATTTAGTTAATTCAGATGAGACAAATGCCTTTTCCATTTGCTTTTTATCTAATTCCTTTTTAATGTGGGAAATATCAAACATATCGCTTATTGCAGTTATTTTGGAATTACATACCGGGCATTTGCCATCTCTTATCTGTATTTTTTTTGCACACTCAGTAAAACCGCTTAGTTTTCCCAGTTCCCCCTCCACAGTATTCATTTTTTTATGTAGTTCTTCTTTCTCGCATTGAATAATTTGTAGGGTTATAGAAACCTCGTCTTTGTTACGCAAAACAGAAAAGGCATTTTTTACTTCGAAAAGCATCTTCTTGTTTTTTTCGATATCGATATTTAACGAAATGGACTTTTCCTTCAAGTATTTTAATAGGGTAGCCTCCAGTGTTCTTACTTCTTGGAGTTTACCCATTTTTGGCTCCAGGTCTTCTATCTCCTTCTCCATCTCCGACATTTCATTGGATCTTTTAAATAAGTCGGAATAGACATTCTCAAGCGATATCTTGGATGTTTTAATTTTGTTTTTGTTCTCTTCGGTTTTATTTTTTCAACGTTTTTATATAGTTGTCATCATAACCACCCGTTTTTTCTCTCAATAAACTCCTAAAGCCATCTATGATGGAATGCATATATGCAAAGGATTTGTCCAGCTTGTCTAGTCCGATCATGTTATTTAGCAATTCTTTAAACTCTTTTGGTTGAGAATCGATTATCTTGTTGATTTCGCCTTGCTGTATTATACTCGCAATTTGTAATTTTGGATAGTTTATCCCCAATATTGATTCGACTTCACCTATAACAGACTCTCCAAGTTGTTTTCTTTCACCAGATATTATTGGCCGATAAACGGGTATGTTCTTCCTATTTTCCATGGTTGAGCCATCTTGACTAAGTTGCTCCAACTTGGCAGATACAAGATGACCCACACTATTGATTTGTCTTTGGACCGTATAATCAACGGAGCCAACAGAAAAATCCATAACAACAATAGAGCCCGATTCCTCAGACAACGTTTGATCGATTCCCTTGGTTACCAAGTTTTTGTTGGATTTTCGTGTGTGTTCATCAAATAATGCAAAGGTAATGGAATCAATTATGCTTGTTTTTCCAGATCCATTATGACCCACAAATACAGTTATACCTGGATTAAATTCAAGATGGGTGTTCTTATGAGATAAAAAGTTGTTTAATAGCAGCCTTTTTATCACTTTATCCTCACCTCACCCTTATCCTGATATTTGTTTTTGTTGTTTTCGTAATATTTCCAAAGATAGTCAACAATTTTCTTGCTTTTGTTTTTATTGATATCAGCGTCATCTCGGGGCTCTCCGTCATTTATCATCTGAATCAGATCTATAGAGAGGCCAGTCAAGGCATCAGATTTCATGGTATTTGAAATTAGTTTTAACATTTCCTCATCAATGTTAAAATCGTTTGCAAAATCATAAGAATAACCAGATGTTGGTTCTTTATCAAACACATTCCAGGTATAATACAAAAAGTAATCATTTAATTTAGCCAGCTCAGCAGATAATATCTTTGGGTCAATCTTTGATCCCTTTAATTTTAAATCAAGTATAGGTTTTTTTTGATATTTAACAGATAAATCTGAAAGATATCTTAAATATTGATCCAATTCCCCATATTCAAGTGAACGGTTTATCTGAAGTCTTCTTTTCTCAACCTTAATCCATTGTGTGGTAACATTTTCATGGGTATTTGAAAGATCAACGATGAGGAACCCCTTTTCCACCTCTGATATGGGTTCATTGTGGCCCAGGTCAAGTGATCCAGGGTAGGCGACCAAGCTGTTTTCAATTTCAGAAAAATTTTTTTGCACATGATCATGATAATGGCCCATTGCGTAATAGTCAAACCCCAAAGGCAAATCTTTTGCAAAAATCTCACCGGCAAATTTGTTAAAATCACCTAATCCTTGATGTAGAACCAATATTTTTCTTATTTTTTTGCTTTCTATAGATTTTCGATCCTCATCGCTTTTTATTGTTTTTTCTAATTTTTTGAACGGTACAAGTAACCCATTATCGACGTTAGATCTTCTTTGCTTATTGAATCCATATATCAAAAGATCTTTTATCTGGACTGGTGAGTCTGGCCTAAGTCTTTTTGCTAGTCCCAAGTTGTGGAACAAAAATGGAAGGGGTACATCGTTAGTTCTGCTTATGTCATGTTCTCCAAGTATAAAATAAACAGGGATAGATTTTTCCTTTAATTTTTTCAACTCGCGAGCCAACTTTATAACAGCAGAACCAGTTGGTTTAGGATTATGGAAAATATCCCCAGCCAAAATTACTGCTTCAACGTGTTCTTGAATAGATTTATCTACCGATTCCTCAAATACCTCATAAAGATCCTCCTCACGTTCCTGCAGATTAAATTGAGCATAACCTAGATGAATATCAGAAATATGGGAAATAAGCATTCAGTATCAATATCAACATCAATATAATAAAAACCGTATTTATGCAACATATTATAATTATAATCATAAATTAAGAATTTGCGGTCTTGTTAACCCCCACCAGCGTTTGCGCCTATTGTGCCCCAAATTGTTTCCTGATAATTATCAATTAACTCGTTTAAAAGGTCACTCATATCCAGATCTTGTTTTTTTAAATCAACATAGTCAATTAATAAAGAATTTAACCTTTTGTATGTAGTATTATCAATTTTTAAGGATTCCATCAACAACATTTTTGTTAAAAAAATATATATATAGATTTAAAGAAATGATTCCCCATAACAATATAAATATAGATATCACCTCATCAGATCAAATACACCAATGATTGATCAGTTTGAAATAACATCAAATATTTCAAAAAGGATGTTTTTGCTCAGCATATTAAAGTTTGAAAATGGATACTTTATTTCAATTTCCGAAGACCAATTAAGAATAAAATCCATTTCAGTCTCTTTGGCTACATCAAATCACACAAATACGGCTAAAGTAATACAAGACAAATACGATCAATTATTTATAGATACTTTGTCAAGAAGAATTTCATTGATGATAAACGGAATTTGCATCATGTCACTCTTTACAAAAAACAAACTACAAATTGACGAAATGAAGACAATCAATGATAAAATATTAAAATCAATAGAGGGCAATAAGGATGAGCATCGAGGTTAACAAAGACAGGCAAAAAATAAATGAAAAAGGAAAAACAACCTACAAACATAACAATGACAAAAATGCAAAAGAGCACAGCCTCAGGCAATTTCTGTCCATTTTACAGGACAACAATGAGCTATTAATTATAGATAAAAAGGTGACTAAAAAGTTTCAGCTGGCAGCAATAGTAGGCAAACTCGATAAAAAAGAAGCAGTCTTATTTACCAACATAGAAGATTCAAAATTCAAAGTTGTTTCAAATATCCTAGGTACGAGAAACCGATTCTTTTACGGTTTCAAAACAAATGGTGGAAACAGCAAAATAGATTTTTCCAACTTTGCCAACATAAACAAAGAAAACTACCCGATTCAAATATCTCCTGGCGCTCCATTCTACAAGAATAACTCAAACAATTTATTTGATCTTCCAATCGTGACCCATTTTGAAAAGGACGCGGGCCCGTTTATAACATCATCCATCATCTATGTGAAAGACGAAGAATCAAAAAGTCAAAACTCATCCACCCACCGTATGCTACTACTAAACGACAAAGAAATGGCGATAAGAATGGTAGAAGGAAGGCACCTTCATAAATGCTTTTCCTTTGCAAAGGAACATAATGAAGATTTGAAAATAAATGTGGTGATAGGCGTTCATCCCGCATTAAATTTAGCTGCGGCGTACCAAGCTGCATATGGTATCGATGAGATTTCAATAGCAAATTATTTATTGGATGGGCATTTGGAATTAACAAAAAACCAATTCTCAAACTTAATGATACCAAAACATAGCGAAATAGTGTTGGAGGGCAGAATACTCCATGACAAATACTCTGAAGAGTGGATGGTTGAAATGTTAAGGACATATGACCACAAAAGAAAACAACCAATTTTCGAAATTAATAAAATATGGTACAGAGACGATCCACTGTATTATGACATTTTGCCCGGGTATACAGAGCATAGGCTACTGATGGGGCTGCCTATTGAATCAAAGATATATGGCTATGTGAAAAATACGGTTCCCACAACAAAATCGGTTCATCTGACAGACGGTGGAAGTAATTGGCTTAATGCAGTAATTCAAATTAAAAAAAGATTAGAAGGAGAGCCCAAAAATGCGATTATTACCGCATTTTCTGCCCACCCGTCTTTGAAAATGGCAATAGTAGTTGATGATGACATAAATCCAGAAGATCCCGTACAGGTAGAGTACGCTGTTTCAACCAGGGCACAAGCCGATAAAGATATTTTGATAATAACCAATGTAAAGGGATCTAGTTTGGATCCGTCCAGTGATCAAAATAACCTGTTGACCACAAAATTAGGCATAGATGCAACCATATCATTGTTTAAAGATAAAGAGAGATTTGAAATAGCAAAAATCCCAGGTATAGAAGACATAGACATAAATAACTTTATCTAGAAAAACAAAAACAAAAACGCCAAACTTAATTTCAGCATTCATTTTTAGCAACAATAGATAGGACGTTATGCCGGTCTTTGAAACGCGAGAATAACTCGATATAGATAAGAAGATTTTTTGGCGAACATACAGGGCAAATTTGTATTACTTTCTATCTATCAACAAATTTCCCAAAACAGAGTAAAAACAATAAAAATAACACTAGAAAGTCAAATTGATACATAAAAAATTTTCACGTCAATTTTGTCCAAGAGCAAAAAATATATACCGTAATATGCAGGTGGGAATCTTATTTTTGTAAGATGCGTAAAAATAAAGGTAGTTAAATAAATACTAGAACATCTATAGGATATTATGAACCGCCTAATCGTTGAATCATACAATAACTCTACCATAAATACAATATTAGACGATATTGGTAGAAAATATCAAATTGATACATCCAAAGAACAATTAAGCGAAGATAAAGATGTACAAGAAGTAAAATTCAAATACAGAACATATTCTGAATGTGTGAGGATACTTTATAAAAGCGTAGGACATATGAAAGTAGTCTAAGCCCGTACTTTCATCAGTTTGATGTGTCCAGTAGTACAGTTCTGTTGACCGCCTACATGGGCATGCAAAAGATCTTTTGCTTTTGCTTCAGACAGCTTTTCTGTGGATATGTATCCACATTTATCACAAGTAACAATATAACTCCATTTTACCAAAGATGTTCATGCTAATTAATATTTCATGATATTTATCAATTTATCACATAAAAAAATAAAATACAACATCAATCTTACTAAACATATTATAACATCCAGCGCACCAAATTAACAGTTGTGCATTATTTTCAAACTATTTTTTAACTATAACACATATGATGAAAGATAAATTGTCATATAATAATATAACGGGCCATGGAAGAAGGATGATCAGAACAGGTAGGATCTGATACAATATATCCGGTATGAGCAAGAGACAATTTAAAATGCATTACAAGTGAATTCGATTTGTTTAATTAAAAGAATAAAAACAAACAAATTATGAGAGAAATGGGGGGAAAACAAATTTTCAGAACATGGAGATGTTGAAATTTCCGAAATAGGTAATGGAATTTATAGAATATCAGGATTTGACGATGCATTCGGCATCACTTTCAACCAATTTTTAATTGATGATGAGCACCCTACGCTTATTCACACAGGCCCATTTGGAATGTACAAGAAAATAGAGGAAAAAGTAAAGGAGGTTATTCCTTTGCAAAAATTAGCCTATGTTGCATTCTTACACTTTGAAAGCGATGAATGGGGAGGAATGGCCTTTCTTGACTCGGCGGATGCCAGATTGGTATGCAGTGATTTAAGCTCCAAATTAAATTTAACAGGGTGGTACAATATTCCTGTTGACCATATTTCATTTTGGGATAATGAAACTCTAAAAACAGGCAAAAGGATCTTCAAATTCATCATGACTCCTCATGTCCATCATTGGGACAAGTATAATGATTTTTGAGGAAACAACAAAGTCGCTTTTCCCTTCCGACTTGTTTATTCAGCCGGGCAACAATAAACCTGTTATTGAAGAAGACCTATCAGACAAGATGCTTGCTCTCTATAGAGGTGCCGGAATATTTGCAAGTGAAGTGCCAGTAAGACAAACATCTAAAAGGCTGGAAAGATTATCTCCGAAAATGATATTTCCCATGCATGGCTCCTGTATTGATGGCTCTGTTTTTTCAAAGTATACAGATGCAATATTAAATAACAAATTTGCATACTCGGATGTTCTTTTGGGACAAAAAATAGAAAGGGTCAGTTAGTTGAGATTTAAGGCGCATCAGACAGATTACATAGTCTGTATTCACCACACTAAAGAGTTATCTTTGGAACAATAGTATCCGTTTAACATGCACATCAGACCATCGATCCACATACATATTCCCATTTACTCGTAAAACGTAGCACCTAAAAACGACAAACTCACCATTCTTGTGTATATTCGTTCATTTAAACAACAGCTCACCTACTGTCTCTCTGATGTAAATATTCCCTGTCAGTCAGAAATAGAAACTTTATGACCATGTATAATGAGCGGACTACCCTCTGCTATTTTCCACCGCAGAAAAGTCCTAACATTTCTGTCCATTTAACCCCATTTCGAATTTTCCATTGACTTTATCTTGTGAAACCATTTGCCTTCGCTGGTATTGTCAAGTTCCTCAAACAATTTCCGCATACTGAAATAATATAACATAATGCAAAATACAAGGCAAAAGAATAATCAGATTTCCATTCCAACCATGTTAGCAAATGACGATTAAGCGGATTAAAACTAAATGCCTTGTTATAACTACATTTATTTTTTACAAAAAGTCCCCTCCAATTGTAAAAAACACCGAAAGAAAGCACATGGGTAAAAATATGCATTTTCCCCTATAAGACTTTAAAAAAGGCTGGAAATACTCTGAAATAAAGATAGATTTCTACAATCCCGTATCTCAAGATTCAAAGAAAAAGTGTAATTTTACATTAAGAGGATACAGAGTGATTAAATATAGAAATCCAGCACTAAAATTCCCCATAGTGCAGGTTTCGTTTAAACCCATTTAATCTAAAGAGACTTCATCTGACAGCTCAAAC
>JBBJMN010000118.1:0-6232 GCA_037720485.1 Candidatus Nitrosocosmicus sp. | reverse complement strand
CACCTCCAAGTAATTATTGCTATCCACCTCAGGAATTACTTCGCTATAATCACTTAGGTAGAAGCCAGCGGATAATGCATTTGAATCGGTAGATAATACCTTACCTTTGAAATTTGCTAATTTCAGGGATTTGATCGTATTAATTCCCGCTGGAGCAGAGGCACCTGGAACCAAAACATTAGATACTTTTCTACGCAATTAACATCCGTTTAGGATTAATTATTCTATTTGTGATATAAGCATTTATGTATGGAATAGTGGGGAAAAATTCTATAAGAAATATTAATAGATTTTGTTAGATTGATGTTATTGTTAAACACCAAAGAAGATTATCACATTCACTGTAACTATAATGATCACTCATCAGATGATTTTACGGTTGATAACATCATCAAAAAGGCAAAGGAAAAGAATTTGCAAACAATTGCTTTCACTGAACATGTCAGAAAATCCTCTGATTGGACCGAAAAATATTTGGAGGAAATAAATCATTTTAAAGGCAAAGTTAGTTTCAATACTTTGGTGGGGTTTGAGGCAAAAATACTTGCTGACGGCAATATAGATTGCCCGGACTCTTATCTGAATGACAGGTATTTTATTATTGCAAGCTTTCATACAAAATACAAAGACAAAAATCAATGGTACAACGCACTGCTAAAGGCTGTACAGAATGAAAATGTGGATGTAATCGGTCACTTGGCACCCGAACCAGAGTTCTCCTTGACACCCCAAGAAATCAAAAACGTGGGTGAAGAAATAGTATCAAATGACAAAACAATAGAAGTTAATGCAAAGTACATTAGGCCACCTCTGGAATTTATAAAAACATTTAAGGAGTTGGAGATTAAATTTCATTTAGGCAGCGATGCCCATTCACTGGCGGAAATAGGAAATTTTGATAGAATAAGGCACCTTATAAATTTTATAGAAGATAGATATGAATAGTTAAAAAACAAACTAATATACATAAAGATGGATTAACTGAATTGGGACGTATAACGACAACTGCAATTGACGGGCAAACCCGGTTTAAATCCATATTTTCAAAGTATTTGGAAATAGGTGATACGGATATTGACAACTTTATCCAATCAATTCCATCAAGATTTGATAGTGCAGTCAAAGCAATTAGCAATACTCAAAGCCCTAATTTTGATGAAACAATGTTGTCAAATAGAAGAAAAGTAGGTGATGCCATTTACAATTTTCATCAAAAATCAGGGACTTTAACTTCCAAAGTAAAGTCTCAAATAAAGTTAATTGAGAATGAAAGACTGAAAATCATTGTTGCAATTCATCAACCAAATCTTTTCGCATTTAGCGGTGTCTTCAAAAAAATCGTCATGCTAGAAACACTCTCCAACCATTTGAAAAAACCAGATGATATGCCGTTACCCTTATTCTTGATAATAGACCATGACTTTATGGACGATAGCTGGGTTCACGTAGCGAAACTTCCCAGCATGAAAAATACATCCGGTATTTTGGATATAAGATATCCCATGAATGACGTTAAAAGATGGAGGATTATTTGTAAAACAGATCCACCAACACACGCTCTAGTTTCTTATTGGGAAAACCAGGTTTATACGTGGATTAAGAACGATAAATCACTCTCCAAAGAAGCCCGTAAAAGGCTATACAATAATTTGGAAAATTTTTGGCAAATTGTGGAGAAATCCCTGTCAAATTCCAAAAACTTTTCAGAATTCAATTCCCATTTAATGTCCAAAATGATAAATAATGTTTGGGATTACAAGACATTATTTGTAAACTTGTCCGATTTATCCAGTGTCTTTAAAAACGGTTATAACTTTTTACTATCCAATAACGATGTTTACCTAAAGTCATTAGAAAGATCCGAAACTTTCTTCAGAAATCATGGAATTCACAATGGCATCAGTTCAAACTCCAGCAAATATTCACCATTGTGGCTAAATTGCTCTTGTGGGAGTAAAGGATACTCCATTTTAAATAAAGATGACAATGGAAACACTAACCTCACAGGTAAGTGCATTTCCTGCAAAAAGGAATTATTCCTAAATGTGGGGACAGAAAATGATGTTTCCATCCCTATGGACAAACTGAGTATGGTTTCTCCTAGGGCTATACCGATACTACTTTTACTCTCCAGAGAACTAAAGATTTCCAGCTACATTACAGGAACAGGAGGCAGTTTGGGGTATACAATCATAGGCAAAAGGGTATATGATGACTTGAAGATAAAAATGCCCCTTTTGCTATTATGGGCGTCAAAGGATGTTTATACTGGGTTTGCCCAAAAGGAAGCTTTGAGAGTATTACGGGAAAACAAAATAAACGACGTTTCAAAGTTTCTGATTGACTCAAACAACAAGAATCATGATTTCGAAAACAAAATAAAACCTTTGATTTCAAAAAGAAACCTAATTTATAAAGACAAAGATGCCTTGAAAAACCTCCTGGATGATATATTATATTATAAAAAAGAACAAAGAAACCTAAAAGCCTTAATCAGTGATGTTGAAAAATCAAATAACGCTTTGACCCTAAAGTCATGCATCATTGACTATGTTGTGAATTTTGGAATGAGTAGCATATCCAATATGTGGTCTGGCACTCTAATAAAAAACAATGATTTTGCTTCTCCTTTAGTTCTAAATCAGAATAACTATTATGAAGCAAATTAATGCACTTGTTACCTCAGTTGGAGGCATTGTTGCCCAGGGAATAATCAAATCACTAAATTACCATAACAAATATTCAATAGATAAAAGTCACAGATACGGCATCCATGGCACCGATATCGTATTTGATTCAGCAGGGCTGTTTAGAGTTGACAAATTTTCAATCATAGACAAACCAAAAAGTGGTGGATATGTAGATTCAATTGTTAACATCTGTTCCAAAAACAACATCGATATAGTTTTTGCCTGCTCCGATGATGAGTTAATTAAGTTAAGTAATAACAAAAAAATAATTGAAACTGACACTCCAGCGAAAATCCTAACCAATCCTCATGACGTAATAGAAACCTGCAGGGATAAATACAAAACGTTTGAGTTTCTAAAGGATAACAATCTCAATTATGTTCCATCTTGTTTAGAAACAGAGTCTGAAGGATTTATCAAAGAATATGGATTTCCCCTGATTGTTAAACCCTGTGAGGGTTCTGGTTCAAAACTCATGTTTGTTGTCAACGATGACAATGAACTGAATTATGCAATAGCCTCAATAAAAAAAACTGGGTGGAGGCCATTAATCCAAAAGTACTTAAAAAACGATAATCAAGAATTTACAACGGGTATAACAATAGCCAAAAATGGAAAACAGATTATGTCATCGATAGTGATAAAAAAAATCCTAAAACACGGCCAAACATACAAAGCCATAATAGACAATTTTCCAGAAATAAAAAAAGTATCCGAGAGTGTAGCTGAAAAAATTGGCGGTATTGGCGCGTTAAATATCCAATTGAGAATTGATGAGGATGACAATAAAGCAAAAATAATCGAAATCAACCCAAGGTTTTCAGCATCATGCCCCATGAGAACAATAGCCGGAATAAATGAGCCGGACATTGTAGCAAAAAACACGCTTTTCGATGAATATGTAAAGATTACGGAACACCAGTCTTTGTTATGCCTGCGCTATTGGAATGAGACCTATTTAGATTTGGGCAGATTCAACGATATGAAATTATCCAAAAATAACCCAAAATATTTAAAATCGGATATTATAGACTACTTTTAGTTTAACCCACTTTACCATTTTGTTGTCCTGATTACCTCAAAACTTTCAGCATACTTACAGTTCATCTGGTAACCCCTATAGGCAGCCCTCCCAGAAATTGCGTCTATCCAGATGGGACCGCACCTCAATTGCTGGGAGTTAAAGCATTTCAATGCAGATGTTTTAACTTCAATGAAATCCGAAACATCGACAAATAACTGAGATCTAAATGATTGCTCAGTGATTCCACCCGGAATGGTTGTTTCATACATGTATAAATCAAAGGTATCCCTACTTGCCGAAATTACCGATTTAGTTAGGGTTTGATGGTCCTGATGTGAATCGCCAATCCATTGTGTAAATACGGCTTTTGGTTTGTGCTCTGAAACATATTTGTCAATTATTCCAATTAGATTTCTGCTATGGGTCATTTCATTTGGTGACAAGTCAAGAAAGTCAGGGGCAGCGCAACCCATTACTTTAGCGGACATTATTGCCTCCTCCTTTCTTTCTTCTTTTTTGTCATTCTGTGTAAAATTGGGCAAAACAGCTATTACCAATTTCATGTTATAGCCCATTCTTGACAATTTTGCAATAGTGCCGGCCATCCCAATTTCCAGATCATCAGGATGCGCCCCAAACACCAAAATGGTTCCTAATTTTGAATTATGTTGTGACATTTACATCTATTATTTTATTGTCTTTATCATGCGCTTATTATCGGTTGGGAATAATGCACTTTGTTCGTCCATATTTTCGATGTACTCCCTATAGTCCTCGTCTATCTCCATCGCAGCCTGAAGTATTTTGCTTTTTATTGAGTTGGATGAGTTCACAAACATTTTTGTGTCCTTGGGTAAGCAGTGTCCGCCTATTCCGTCCCTGGGCTCCAATATCTCAACGTTCCACTTTGTGTTTAGGGAGTGTCGCAATTCGGCAAAGCTAATGTTGTTTGCCTTGCAGTAAAGATATAGCTCCTCCGCAAATGCGATTTGCAGGTACCTGTGGGCATTCTCGATTATTTTTGTCAGTTCGGCCACCTCTATTGATGACACAGGATGCATTGGTATTTGCAGTGAACGCCCGTCTGTCTTCATGGGTGATGTGGAGGTCGACGATGAGTCTCTTTGCTTATTGCTGCCGTCATTGCCGCTGCTGCCGTCATTGCTGATGCGGATCTCCACCCCATCATAAAAGTCCAGGCCATGCTGTAGGCAGCAGCTGCTAACCCCGCCTATTATGCGCAATTGGTTGACCCCGTGGATGTTTTCCTCAAGGGCATACCACCTGTGCGGTGCGTGCACCACGTGGAGCCTGTGGTCGACCCTCTCAAACACCTTCTTTGAGGTGCCCTTTGGGATGGTGCTTTCGATTGATATCAGCGCCCCTGTCTTTGCCTCCCTTGATATTTTCTCCATCACAGACAAGAGACTGTCGATCTGTGGGGAAAACATGTCGTCCGGCCTGTGTGTTGACACACAGATTATGAGAACGTCAAAATCTTTGAAGTTGCTGGCCTTTTTTATTCCGTAATTTGATTGGGCCACCTCCATTGCCTTTTCGCTGATGTCATATCCGTAAGCGTCAAAGCCCTTTTCCTTGACATATTTAGCAACAGGAAGACCCAGTTGCCCAAGCCCTATTACAACTACTTTATCAAGTCCATCTAAAAAACCAATTTTGTTATTATTTATATTAGACAAATATAATTAAAGTCAAATAATAAATTATTAAAGAATTAAGGAACATTACCTTAGAATTTAATATCTCTCAATTATTATGTTAATTAAATTGCAGTTTCAATAAATCTCGATATAATTCTCTTTTTCATCATATTTATTGGCGCTGTTAACTTACCCAAAAATCTATAGCTTGAAGATGCTCTATTTCAATCATGATCAGAAAAAGAAACAGAACACCTTCATACGATATTGGTCGTGCATTGTATTTGTACTTTCTTGGATTATCAACTAGATGTGTTGCCAAAGCAATGTTCTTCTTACACAAGGTTAAGAGAAGCCACGTCGCAATCTGGAACTGGATTCAAAAATGTCATCCTTGTAGAAAAATATCCTCAAAAAGAAAGAAAGTTGAGGAATACATCATAGACGAGACATTAATCAAAGTTGGATCAGAGTTAGTATGGCTTTGGGTTGCGATAGAGCCCGAAAACAGGCAAATCCTCGCACTATCCATATCCAAGGAAAGAAACATGCTAATATCAGAAAGGTTTCTCTCGGGTATAGTCAAGGTTCATGGGAAACACCCGGTTTCCACAGATGGCGGTACATGGTATCCTCAAGCCTGCAGGTTCCTAAAACTAAAACACCATCTTCATTCCTCGTTCGAGAAAAGTCTGATAGAAAGGAAGATGCAGTACATCAAGGACAGAACAGAAGGTTTTGACGATTACTTTCCATGCAGGCTTAAGAATTGCAAACTAAATCATGTACGGAACTGGTTGAATCTGTTTGTCAAATACCACAACAAGGAGGTGATGTATGCTTAAGTTAACAGGGCC
>JBBJMN010000117.1:0-6256 GCA_037720485.1 Candidatus Nitrosocosmicus sp. | reverse complement strand
ATGAGCCTGATGAGCCTGATGAGCCTGATGAGCCTGATGAGCCTGATGAGCCTGATGAGCCTGAACTACCTCCACCACTGGTTCCTGATGGTTTATTAGGACTATATCCTTTTGGTAATGTCATATTAACAGTAATTAATACAATACCTTTTTAAATTTTGCTATCTATTTCCATATCATAAACATCATAAAAACCTTTAATACAGTTTAGTTTTTATATTTGTATTAATATACGGAAATATTTAACGAAATTTTAGGTTATTGTATTGTACATATGTAATTATTTGCAAAAATAAGTAAAAAATGAGATTAAACATAACTCAATAATAATATACTTCTATAGCATATAGTTAATGTAAAATATTATGGCTATTTCATTAATTTCTTCAGATTCTAACTCAAAAGGACAAAAAGTAAAAGTCATTGAAAATGGCGTAGTTGTTAAAGGAAGTACATTACTTAAAAGAGGATTTGCCCATATGCAAAAACACGGTGTAATAAT
This sequence comes from Candidatus Nitrosocosmicus sp., assembly GCA_037720485.1. Lineage (GTDB taxonomy): Archaea > Thermoproteota > Nitrososphaeria > Nitrososphaerales > Nitrososphaeraceae > Nitrosocosmicus. The sequence continues at coordinate 5,754 of JBBJMN010000117.1, read as the reverse complement.
GGATGTTACAAATGTAGAACAAGCTCAAATAGCTGAGGATGCAGGAGCTGTTGCAGTAATGGTGTTAGACAAACTGCCTTATGATGTAAGAAAAGCTGGTGGTGTTGCAAGAACAGCAAGCATAAAGTCAATTAGCGATATAATGGATGCAGTATCCATTCCCATAATGGCCAAATGCAGAATAGGACACATATCTGAAGCCGAAGTATTAGAAGCATGTGGGGTAGACATGATCGATGAAAGCGAAGTGTTAACACCTGCTGACGATGAGAATCATGTATGGAAATGGGATTTTACAACCCCTTTCGTTAATGGAGCTAAAAATTTGGGAGAGGCTTTGAGAAGGATTGAGGAAGGTTCATCAATGATACGAACAAAAGGCGAGCCAGGTACAGGAAACGTTGCAGAAGCAGTAACACACATAAAAAAAATAAATAGAGAGGTAAGAGAACTAAAATCAGCTTACCATGATAATGATCATCAAGATTTGATAAGGATAACAAGAGAACACAAGGTCTCTCTAGAATTGGTTAAAGAAGTAGGGAAATTAGGAAGGATTCCAGTTGTAAATTTTGCCGCGGGAGGAATAACAACTCCAGCTGATGCGGCTTTTTTGATGAATTTAGGATGTGATGGGGTTTTTGTTGGGTCAGGTATTTTTAAATCAGAAGATCCAACTCAAAGAGCAAATTCCATAGTAATAGCTACTACACATCATAATAATGTCAAAGAGGTAATGGAAGCACAAAAGTTGGTAGACGAGAGAAAATCATTATTAGGTCTCGACACAAAAAACTTGGAATTAAAGATGCAAGAACGAGGCCCCTCATATTGACAGAGATTTTAAAAGTCGGTGTTTTAAGTATACAAGGCGACATTGAAGAGAACATCACTTCCTGTAAGGCAGCTTTGGTTGAATCCGGTGTTACAGGAGAAGTAATCAAAGTAAAAGACTACGATGAAATACTGGAAGTAGACGGATTGATAATTCCAGGAGGAGAAAGCACGGTGATTAGCACAATGATGTCATTGAACCAATCCAATTGGAAATTACTAAACCAGAGGATCCATGAAGGCCTACCCGTTTTAGCTACATGCGCAGGAATGATTTTATTGGCAAATAGGGTTCAAGGTAAAACCACTGGAGAAACAAAACAAAAATTATTAAAGAATTTGGATATTACAGTAGAAAGAAATGCATTTGGCAGGCAGCATGAATCATTTGAAACAGATTTAAACATACCAATGATTGGAGAAAAGCCATTTAAAGGGGTGTTTATCAGAGGGCCTATTGTTAAAGAAACAGGCAATGATGTTCAAATCATAGCAAAATACAATAACAAAATTGTAGCTGTTCAACAAAACAACATAGTTGGAACATCATTTCACCCAGAGTTAACAGAAGATAATAGGATTCATGCTTATTTTATCAAAAGCGTACTGAAAATCAAAGGAAAACTAAAGGAAAATAAAACTCAATAGCATTTGTCAACATTCTAAAAACGAATCCATTTTATTAAAAAGCTATAGATTAAATCTTAGGGTGTAGTCAATAAAACAAATACAGTTTTAAATAATATTCAAGTAAAGATTATTCCAAAAGACACGTTTGAATGCAGATAAAAATATGCGTTAGCAATACTTTACCATTCAACACAATAAATACAAAAATTTGTTCATTTAAAATTTATTAGTGCGGGGGGTGGGATTTGAACCCACGGACCCCTGAGAGACGGGATCCCTTATGAAGATCTTAAGTCCCGCGTCTCCAAAATCGTTTAAATTAATTTGGCCAGGCTCTACAACCCCCGCTCTAATTGATTTTAGTTCGGCTAACTAATATATATATTATAAATTTTTGAATCTGAATCTTTGGCCATCTATACGAATGCAAAAAGTAAAAGTCATCAAAGGCTGACTAGTAACATTCTAATAATCACACAAAAACTATATAATTGTTAAAAAAATATGTAGATCATAGATATTATTCCAATTATCTTGATAAAGGCACTAGTGGTAATAATTGTGAACTTTCAGCTATTTGTACGCAACTATTTTAATTACAGCGGGCAGTCATGAAAATTAAAGCATATTCGCATCATATAAAAACGCATTCTGGCGAACATAAGAATTTTTCACCTTTTACATAGGCCTGGTTAACGGAATCTCACAAAAACAAAAATGAGATTTTATTACTTCATAATGGTGAGCAAGAGTTATCTAGCTTGAAATTTCCGCATCTGCAGGGATTCTTATAACCTGTTTACCTGTTGAATTTATAATAGAATTTTGCAATTGTTCAATGCTTTCCGCCACTGCAGTATCATTTTCGCCTAATGCAACAACAGCGTTATTTGAAAATTTTAGGAGATCTTGGATTTTCAGATTGCTCGTTTGATTATCACTTTGGGGCGATGTTTGATTTTGCTGGCCATAAACAGCATTAAGGTTTATCGAAGCGAAAACAAAACTTGTTGCCATAATTAAGGGTATAGATAGCAATAAAATTATTTTTTTCATAGTTATGCTAGTTAATACTTGTTTATTTTTATGTTTTTTGTTTTATTAAAATATAAAAATCATTTCAAAGATTATATAATTACAGAGAATCATATCATTATAAATAAACCAAGCTTATGATAAATGATGTCCAAGTCAGATTGATTATAAATCATCAATGCAATATCAATAAAAATATGATTTATGGTCATATAGATGACCTCTTTTAAAATTTGGTATTATAATTTAAAAAATTGCAGGACTAAAAAATAAAAGAAATTATTCGTCTTCTCCGCCTGAGCCGCCACCTGAGCCGCCACCTGAGCCGCCTGCTGGAGTATCTTCAGCATTTGGACTTATTGCATCAGAAGGAATAATTACAATCTGTTTACCTTCAGCCTGTGAAGCATTTATCAATGCACTTTGTATTTGTTTAACACTTATTTTTACAGCAGTATTATTATCTTCATTTAATGCACGCTGGGCATTGTTAGCCAGACTCAATAACTTATCAGTCATTTGTGGGCCTGAAGTTTGGTTTGCTTGTGCGGATGTTTGGTTTGCTTGTGCGGATGTTTGGTTTGCTTGACCAAAGGCACCCATATCTGCAGAACCTAATCCAAGCATTATACTCATAGACAATATCAATGGAACAGCTAAGATCATTAAAATTTTCATTAAATTAATATAACGAACAATGTTATATAAATACATATATTTTCTTTAGCCAAACATTACTTTTTAGCCGCCTATTAACTAGATGTGATAATACCACCAGCAATTTGCTCTTTCGACCCATGTTTCATCTAATAGATAATTCATAATAATCCCCCCCTCTATTGTTTTGGCCTTGCCTGGTTTCGCTATTTGTATTGTCAAATTAGGGTCAAAAAATTTATTAATTTAAAAATACCACCATACTCGTTGTAGAGCAATTAAACTAGGGATGCTGTTCCTTTATCTCAAAAAAGCCTTGGGTGGGATTTGGACCCACGACCTTTGCCTTACCAAGGCGTTTAATGGAATTATAATCCATCAAATGGCTTCGTTGTAATAGTGGCAGTTCATCTTTAAGAAATACAGAAACCTTTCTAAAGATAATGGACTTTAGCTTGTATTCATATGATTTTGAAACCTGCTTATAACCCTGAAGAAATTGAATCTCTGACTTGGAGAGAAGAAACATAGTCTAAATGGATGATAAAAAGTATTAAATGTTTAATTTGATAATGGGTATCGATCTGTGAGATTAAAAAAACCATGAAAGGCTACTACCTTACATCTTCTATTTGCTTTTTCTCCTGTCCTGATGCATTGTCAGAGGCGCCACTACATATTGAGCAAAGTGCAGGTTCACCTTTTGCCACATGTCCTAGTGCATACGCTTTAGCACCCTTTGATTCAAAGGCCGAATCAACAGTCTTCTTCTCCTGCCCAAGCGCATAGTCTTTGGCGCAATCAACTCATGACGGTGGGATATAGCCCAATATTGTTTGACCATTCATCAATGTTGCTAATGGTACAATCATTGTTGCAAAAGCAGAGGCACCTAATACCAATATCTTGTTAATCATATGTATTTAGATATGACGGGTTATAAAAATATTATCTGTTGGGCGGTTACAATCAACCAAAGTGATTACAATCATCAAACATTTTCTTTAGCCCCTGTTTTTCAAGAGACTGAAGAATTTATTGGCTTTTCTTATGTTATACAGAATATCTCCACTTACCAAAGAATCCATCAGATAGAGTTATACCACTGCTGTATGATCATGAAAGGATCTAAAAAATTAAAACATATTTTTTAATCACAAATGAACAATTCGACATCAAATTTTAATTTCTTATATAAAAAAATATGTTTAAGTGTTGACTATAAATAATCAACACAAAGTCTATTCACTTTTGATTAGTGTATCGACTTAATAGTCAAAGGATCCTTCTACACATTCAAAGACTTCATAGTCAGATAAGTTATCTCCAAGGTCTTCAGCCGCCATTAAACAATCTTCATACTCGTCAGCACCGTCTAGTGCCAAGACTTCTACAAGATCTAGATTATCATTATCGATGGTGTTGTCATCAAATCCTTCTGCTAAACATTCAATGTCGTCACAACCTTCAACCTCATCATTTCCATTATTGTTGTTGTTGTTGTTGTTGTTGTTGTTGTTGTTGTTGTTGTTGTTGTTATCATTTTTGTTGTTATCATTTTTGTTGTTATCGCTACCATAACCGCCGGCATAAATTGGTGAGGAAAAAGTGCCAGCAATTCCTACTGCTAAAAGTAATCCCACCATCAAGAAAATTGGTATTGGAGCGAGTTTTTTAGAATTATCCATCAATATGTATTTAACACAATAACATAAAAACTTGTTAGAAATCTAGTACATGAAAATATAATAGAATTGTTATCTAGTAAGGAAGTATATTTTTCTTCTATTTTCTAATTCCATCTTCCCATGATTGTTTTGATTCGGTGTATGGTAGGCTATCTTGTTTGTATGTCAGGGATGTCATAGATAGGTATTTTTACGAAAGTTTCTGTCAAGATAGTCCCTGAATCTTGCCCAATCTATTTTCTGTTCAGATCTTACCGTATTTGGTAAGATCCTTACTGAATTCAGTAGGGCAGTATTGCCATTTGGCTGTTCTTCAATATCCCCAAAATGGCCTTCTTTTAAGTTACAGAGAAAGCCTTGGGTGGGATTTGGACCCACGACCTTTGCCTTACCAAGGCAACGCTCTACCAGGCTGAGCTACCAAGGCATTTTATTATAAAAAATTAATAGCATAATTTAACCATTTCCATTAATCAAAATAAATTTATCAATCACCAAGATTTTTTGCCACTATGTTGTTATCAATTACCATGTTCTTTTTAATTGGTCGAAGAACACGTTCAATTGTGTTTGGTTGCGAGATCTATCAAATGGTTAAACCATCATTTCTTTTGCAAACATGCCCAAATCAAGCCCCGTGTGCCTTTATCACCAGCCATCAAAAACAGTTTTTTTCATATGGGTTTCATTGTTTCAGTTGTTTTTACGGACACAAACTAAAGGGCCTTTTACTAATAACATAATACCACGCCAAATACTTACATACTATTTTATGTATTTGGTTAAATTTCATTTAAAACAGAAGGGGCAATTAAAAACTTTAACACCAGATACTGAGAACCGTGTGCCAAATTCCTTAATTAAATACATCATCCATTTCCAATACCTTCTTTAGAGATCGGTATCTATT
>JBBJMN010000116.1:0-6257 GCA_037720485.1 Candidatus Nitrosocosmicus sp. | reverse complement strand
TTGGTGACAATCCATGAACAAATTCCCGGTGCTTTCGGTCTAAATCTATTCTTCCAAATGAAATATTACACTCTGGACATCTATATCTGGTGCCGAATCTGATAGATAAAATTGAAGAGATAAACCCCACCGTTACACCAAAAATCACATGCATTAATATTGATCCAACCATTACAGATGGAAAGACTTTCTCAATAGCAACTCTTACATCTATTATTTTCATACCTGGATTTATCTCCACCATGGTATCTGCCATTTGATTGGATAATATATATTCATAAACAGGGATAAAAAAAGCGATAAAAACCACAGAACCTACAAAAATTCCATAAATTAGTCCATTGGATATTTTACTGATATTTAATATCCCTGTTTTGTAGAGAAATATACCCACTACAATTCCTATAGTTACAGATGTTATCAGGTGAATTGATATGCCTGCAATGATCGAAGCCATAGTTGATGAATAAACACCAACAACGTGACCAAATGTTATCCAGATAAGATAATAGGGTAATCCCAGTAGCATTTGAAATACCGTGTCGGCTATTCCAAACGTAACGGCGCCAACTATTGCGCCAACAACGACAAAAAAGACCTCCCTTTTTAAAGAAAAATCGATTCTAATTTTACCCAGATCGTCACCATTATTAATATTATAAATTATTTTTTTGTTGTTTTTAAACATAAATCAACAAATCTCTTTTACAAAGTCAGGGAAAGTTACATTTAATGTTATTATGTATGTATATATCATAATAACAATCAACTTACTTGGAATTACCTGAACAAAAGGATTCATAGTATTAATGGAGCAGAACTATAGTGTATAAGGGTGTCCCAAAGTAGAGATGCTCTGTCCAATTAAGCTTTTTTAATATACTGTTATCATAATCTATCAACGGATTTAACCTATTACATGCATCTCTAGTTTGATATTCTTAAACATCCAAAGAAAATAGTCGTCAAACCCTTCAGTCCTATCTTTGATATACGGTATAGTTCTTTCGTTCTTTCTACAACTTTTCTCTCTCATTGATAAGAAAAGAATGTATATCATGCATTAGTTTTAAGAGTCGACACGCTTGTGGACACCACATACCGGGTAATTTCCATAATCATAGACCAGATTTAACAGATCAAGAGACGCACTGTTTCTTTTTATAATCATAATTGAAATAGCATATCTTCGAGATATAGGCTGAGTCAAGTTAATCGGGACAAATTACCATAGAGTTACTATACATAATCCGGTCTTCTAAAGTGAATTTAGATTATACATCACTACTAAACTACCGCTGGTGTGACGCCATTATAGAATTTTTTTTAAAATTAAAGGAATATTGTCAATTTCTCCTTCAGATGTTATATTGATAGGATTAAGTCCTTGGCTTTTCAATAACTGTGAGCTATTTTTGGAAAGTATAAATCCTACAAAAGAAATTGCACCGTCTATATTTCTAACAGTCTTTGGCATAGTGATTGAGAATTCGGTTGGCTCTCAATAAACAAACTCTATGATCGGATTGCAACGTATAATTTGCACGTTTGTAAAAATCAGAATATGTAGGATCGCCAAGATTAATATCCTTGGGTAGGACAATATATGATAGTCCTCTAGATATCGCCTCATGCTTGTACGCAATTACTGCATCTAACTGACCCGTTTCTAAAACTGTATTTATAGTTTCTTCGGGAAAGATCTGTTTTAGATTCCTATCCTCTCCAAATACTCTATCTTTAATAGATGAATCATTGTAATAGATATTTGCTAATTTAACAGTGATGATTCCATAGTATCCCTTTGGATCAAGTTCAGGATCTGTCCTTCCGAATTTGAATCCATCTTGAGAAACAACATCATATCAAGGTATCTCACCCTTTCTTGTTTTTTCTAAATCACTAAAATGAGGGCTATTTGGCGAGTAAGATATTACGATTTCAGCTGAGCCAAACTTTAAAAGCCAATCTACTAGTGGTGGAGTAGTGTTCATCAACGTCATCATGGGAACTGCATCTGCACTAACAAACACATCAGGCGTCCTAAATCCATCTTTAATCAAATTTACTACTTGAACAGATCCTTTACCCTCTCCCAGATACGTGTAACCAGATTCAATATTAAAGGCGGGTCCTATCGCATCTTCAAATATTTTTGTAAGAGATCCAGCATATATTAGAGACTTTGGTCTGATTATCGGTAGTAGCAGCCGTGGTTCCTTTGACAATCAAAAGTTCACTTATCGTACATAAAGAAAATATGCCGATTAAAACAAGAAATACAAAGACGCTATGTATATTTTTGGTATCTGGTAAATTGTTAAGAATCAATTATTCCAGTTTAGATACTAGTCTAATTAAACTTGAATGTGGATAATATTATAATTATCATAATAAGACAAAATTAACTATGAATAACTTGTTTCCTACTTATCAAAATAAGAATCTAGGGGAAAAATATCTAGATCGAGCTCATCCAAATGTAAACACAAAAGCTTGAAGACCTTTTCCTTGTATGTCGATTAAAAGGGAGTGGCTACTGTCGCTGTATGACTTGTGGTTTACGATGTTATACAACCTGGGCTCGTTGACAACGAATTTACCATTATTTCCTACATCAATTCCTCTGGATTGGTTAGATACTAATGAATGGTCATCATAAATCGTTAATTGACTTTGACTTTTATCTTTATCATTGCCATTAACACCAGCTACCAAGTTAACAGATTTTGAAGAATAGTTTAGTAAAATACGACCAGTATCACTTTGTAATTCTATATTATCTGGATTATTTTTCAATTGTCCTTCTAAATATATGATATTGGGTTTAATACTTGAAGTTAAGTTGGATGATGATGATGACATTGGCAGGGAATAATTCAAAATCTGACCAGGATGAAATCCTTCTGGATTTCCTAATGCTGAGCGAGATGATTGATTTCCAAAATATGACTCGGATGTTTTGATTTTTGTAAAGTCTACAGGTTGTACGAGAAAACTACTGATGTTGTTTGATAGATTATTTATAGATTCATTATTGCCATTATCGTACGAGATAGTTTTGTTATTGTTATAATCTGTATTTTTTATATCATTATCAGCATTTCTTGCTTTTAATATAGACTGGATGACTTTTTCAGTATGGTCATAATCACCTTCACCAATCTTATCGTATCTTATATACCCTTGAGCATCTACAAGATACATTCTAGGCCAATAGTTGTTCTCATATGCATTCCAAGTACCACGTACATTATCCAGAAGGACAGGATAGTTTATTCCATATCTTTGAACTGCAGATTTTACATTTTCAATATTTTTTTCAAATTCAAATTCTGGAGTATGGACTCCAACTATCACTAATCCATCATCAGAATATTTTGCATCCCAATCTAGAAGATGTGGTAGTGTCCTTAACACATTAATACAACTATAGGTCCAAAAGTTAACAAGTACCACTTTCCCTTTCAATGAGGTTACGGATATTGATTGATTATCATAACCGGTGTTTATACTTCCTTCAATTTTGTAAAATTCAGGTGCCTTTTTGTTTTCTAACAGGTTACCATTACTTATCCTATTATCACTACTTGTAGCATTTGTAGTAATTTTTTGGATATTTTCATCTTTGTCTCCACCTACAAATGAATTGTCGAGCATATTAACAGAGGCGTAACTGGAGATAGATGATGTTGGTAAATAACCAACTATCAATATTATTGTTATAATCCCAATCATAATGACAAAATTATTCTTTATGTTCACTAGCTTATCTAATCTTATTAAGTTTCATTGTTATTTAGAGTTATTTTGAAAATAATAGTCACATATTCTATATGTCCTTAATATGCTATTACTAATAAGTTCATTAATATGAAGTGGTTATGATTTCAAATAGATAATTTATTTATATCTAAAATAACTAAACAAACAATAAATCACATAAAGGACTGATATCGTCACCAAGCCCATCGGGCGCTACAAATTTGACTATATTTTGGGTTCAAGATAACTTTGTAATCATTTTTGATATAATTATAGTATATAGTAATTAATATCAAAAATAAATTTGACAATGATTAACTATACTTATTCCTAATAGTTTAAATTTCTTACCAGTTATGAGGTTCAGCCAAATTATGGGTCTGATATGTAAAACAAATGACTATAACCATAACTCAAATCATTTATAGTTTAGCTCGCATAATAAAAAATGGGCACAATAACTGAGTTCAGCAAAAGGAATTGCCACTGAAGAAATGAGACAGGTGCAAAAGATGAATCTGATAATTTTGTGTAAAAAATATGCCAGGGATCATAATTATCCCAAAAACACTGCCAGAACGAAAAATCAAGGTGGTTGGAATCGGAAAGGGCTTGAAAACAAAAGTTAATGTAAACATTGGAACATCCACCCTATATCAGAACCTGGAAAAGGTTTTGAAAGCAGTTGCAATGAAATATGGGGCAGATACCAGTGGACCTTTCCGATGGCGGGGATCTGATCTGATTCGGAAAAGCTACAATCCCCCGTCTGTAACCTTTGGCTCTTGCCAATTTATGGCTTATGGACATGGTGTCGTAAAATACAAAAACCCACTCAACATGTGGAGGATGACTTTTTGAATGCATTTGGCTTTAAAAGACGGTGTTGACTACACGACAATCCATTCCGATAACCCTTGAGTTGTAAAAGAATCATGAACGTAAAGGCATGCGGGTGTTGTTTTAAAGGCGGAACAATAACAGCTGCATGGATGCTAAAATACAACAAAGAGAATCCATACCATGAGCATTTTGACTATCTTTGAAATAGCAAAAAAGCATGATGTAACCTTTAGCCTTGGGATGCGTTAAGGCCTGGCTCCATACTTGACTCCCACGATGAATTGCAAGTTTCAGAAATGATAAATGTTCTGATTGCCAAAACAGCATATGAAAATGATGTTCAGGTGATGGTTGAAGGCCCAGGCCATGTTCCCCTGAACGAAGTATCTGCAAACGTGAGATTGGCTAAATCACTGATAGGGGAAGTTCCGTTTATGTTCTTGGACCCTAGTTACTGACGTGGCATCAGGCTACGACCACATCGCAAGTGCCATTGGGCTGCAATTTCAGCTCCGAGGGTGTGGACCTTTTGTGTTACCTGACCCCTGCGGAACACCTTGGACTTCCAACGAGAATGAGGTTAAAGAGGGACTAATCGCATACAGATAGCCGCACATGCTGAGACTTGGTAAAAATAAGAAAAAGGCAATAAAATGGGACATGGAAATGACTGAAGCAAGGAGAACGCTTAACTGGGAAAAGCATTATCCCGTCAATGATCCGGAAAAAGCAAAGGAAATCATTTCACACAGCGGGCAACATCTGGCAACAATGGCCTTGCTGTGTGGTGGAGCATGTGTATATAATGCTTCCACAACAAAGAAATACACCACCTCAAGAGAAGTAACCCATTGATGCTGTTTTAACAATGATTGTTCACCTCTTTTTCTTCATCGCCATGCATTGTCAAAATGGCGATAGCGATAGAAACACAAAGATAATAAAACAAAACTGAGGTTGTTGGAGACTGAACAATATGGACAAACCCTTACAATAGAAAATTCAATGAATTGGAAAAGGATATCTTTTAATGTTATCTTTTCAGGCGTGACGTAAGAAAGCGATTCACAAACAAAAGCATTAAGACAAAACCGTCTACAATGTCTTAAAGGCTGCGCACCATGCGCCCTCGGTTGGCTATTCACAACCCTGGAACTTCATATTGATAAAAGACAAACCACCAGACTAAAGGTTAAAGACTCATTTCTAAAGAAGACTAAAGTCCATTGACCTTTTGAAAGAAGATAGGAAAAGACAAGAGCAATACCACAACTTAAAGCTAGAGGGAATTTTGGAATCTGACCTGAATATTTGCGTTACCTATGACAAAGAAAGGTTTGCACCTTTTGTAATCGGAAGAATGACAATTGAGGAAGCTGGAATTTACAGTGTTTGCTGCGCTATCCAAAATCTTTGGCTTGCGGCACGTGTTGAGGGTATAGGTGTTGGTTGGGTCAGTATATTGGATAATTGTGACCTGGCTACTGCTTTAAATCTGCCGAACAATGTAAAGCCAATTGCATATCTGTGCCTAGGCCATGTTGAAAGGTTCAACGACATTCCTGATTTGGAAGAGGACGGATGGCTAAAGAGAATGAATCTCTCTGATGTCATTTTCTTTGAAAAATGGAATAATAAGGATAACTCCA
>JBBJMN010000032.1:0-20048 GCA_037720485.1 Candidatus Nitrosocosmicus sp. | reverse complement strand
AACTTATCTTGGGAGATCTTATAGGTGGATTTTCTGTTGCATGTGTTTCATCATGCCTGGCTACAATATCAATATGATTCCAGTCTTCACAATAAAGTTGGTTACCATCCTATAATTAAAATATTTTGCAACCTGAAAGCACTCCTGAATAGACATGATCTTTCCCTATGCCAATCATTTGAGTGGAATAAGGTTTCAATTTGTCGTAAAGCATGTAATTTTTAAAGCATTTATATCTCGCTTGTCGATATCATTGAAGGGGCATTATCGGAATAAACTTTAATCTGATGGCATGGAAAAATTATGGATTCAAAGGTGGTGTGGGCGCAATAAAGTCCTGATTGACCCCAGAATACTGTCGGGATTGGATGTAGATTCTGTTTTAATGCTATACCTGAATCAAAATGATTTTATCTCGGATATGATATTAGGGAGTTAACTAAGCAAAAATAAGAACTGAAAAAGCCGATGTGGCTGACACCAAAAGAACTTTTAATCAAACCAACATCAACCACATATCACCCATTTTTGAACACCCAAAATCACCTGAAGAGTAACAGAATCTAAATAATTATTAATCATTTAAAGATACCCAAAATATTATTGTTGAGTCAAAGTTTAACTTATGATAAAATAAAATGATATGGATATTTACGTTCTTGTTAATGACAATGCCACTAATAACTATTTCATACTTTTGCATTTATCATATTATACCCAGATGCACCATCTGGAAACGGATCTTCAAATTGAGAGGTTTGAACCTGTCCTGTTTTATCGGTAGCCCGAACAACAATTTTGTAATCACCACCAACTTTCGGAGTAAACCCACTAGTCCATAGCACCCATGTATAATTTGATAAAGGATCTTTGATAGTGGCTGATTTCCAGGTATTGCCACCATCTGAACTAACATCTATTTTGGATATTCCGCGGTCTCCAGCAAAAGCAACGCCTGCAATTGGACTAGTTTTATCAACTGCAAAGTTTTCATTGACCAGGTTTGGAAATCTTTTTTTGATTTCCTGGTTGCCAGGGGTAACTATAAATGAATATATGTTTTCATTCTTTTTATTGCTCCAACCCTTACGCTGCCAAAACCCCTCATAGGTTTTATCTACAAGGTCTATTTCCGTTATCCATTTCGGATTCATCATTCCGTAAAACCCGGGAACTATTGCCCTGATGGGGTAACCGTGATCATTTGTTAACGGTTGATTATTCATGTCATACGCCAAGATTGTCCCATCCATAAGGCCGCTTTCTAGCGGTATTCCAACGTCGTACCCATCAGAACACCTGAATACAATATATTTCGCACCCTGTTTGACCTTTGCTCTTGCTAGAAGGTCTTTGAGAGGAACACCTTTCCACAAAGCGGTACTCACCAAGTCACCGCCTATTTTGTTACTAATGCAAGTAAGCGTAGCAAACTGCTCTACTGAATCCATTGATTTTATTTCGTCATAATTTATGTTCAAAGGCGTATTCACAAGCCCTTTCACTGTGAGAACCCATTGTTTGGCATCCACGACGGGAACGATGGTATTCTTATCTATTCGGTAAAAAAGGTATGTCGGTGTCACTTCGGCATCAAGCAATGGAGTCATTTTTGGACCCTCAAATCCCGGAGGTATTGTCCTTGATTTTAATTGGGGAATCTGCGATACTGAGGATGAAGAGGGTATTTGTTGTTGCTGTTGTTGTCCTGAACCTGAGAATATGCGGTTTAGCCCAAAATACATTAAAGGCAGGGCAACTGCTGAAACCAAAATAGCCCGTAGCAATGCCCTTTTCTTGTAATCTACTTCCGCTGTTATCGCGGTCGTTTGTTGCTTTTTTGTCAAATTTTAATTTTATGGTGTTTTCGGCTCAGCAATAGAAGATAAAGAATTCTTATCTTTCTAAATTTCTCAAAAAAGGATGAGAATATAAAACCATATGCAACATGAGGTAAAATCAAGAAAGCAAGTGATATAGGCTGAAGTGACACGTTTTGTCCTGGCAGGGTATTTATCATTATCAAAACTACGGTGATTACAAGGAAAATAACATACGAAACGACTGATGAGAAAATTGACCTGATGGTGTACCTGCTTGATTTGATTTTGTTAAGCAAGACGCCTAGAAAAACGCCTATTATGCCATACAATAACAGGTTAACGATAATCGCGCCAAAAAATGAAGAGTATTTGGCATAGGGTCCTAATATCCCTACCGCTTGGGATTCTATTTCACCAGAAGTTAGCGAAACCAATGCTTGAGAGGCCAAATCAGGAATAAAAAGGCCATTGACAGATATCTTGAAGATTAGAGAAATGGCCAACGCAGATAAGCCTGCAGCAATTCCGCAAACAAACAGCACTGCATAATGTAAATGGAATAACTTTCTGGCCATAAGTTTATTCATGATATAATTTATTTAAGTTTTTTCAAACTCTATTAGTTTTTTCCCAATTACTGCGTAATAAGTATATTATTTATAATAAGACAAATAAAACGCAAAATATACATTCCAAAATAAAAAATTACCCCATTTCACTGTTTATACTAAAAAGCATAAGATTTTTTCATTTTGTAATAATTTTGTTTTAGTAATTAATATAACTGATTGAGTTTTTCAGGAAAGATAACAAATATCAATAAAATCTTGCTAGCAGTCTAGTCATTCTTAGCATTATGGGAATCTAATTAATTTTATTACTGTTATGACTTTATCATTTATTAAAATAATAAAAACGTGATAAATCAAATATAAATATGGTTGCCGTTTATAATATCATTAATTCAAGTGACCGTCTTTTAAAGATTATTGTTTCAGCAATTTGTCAGTTATTTCTAACCCGATTCATCAAACTATCACTAGTAGATATCATTATTTTGTTTATTTATTAATTTCCATCGCGTATTATATGAAGCGATGTAGCTTTAAACAGAGCATAAACATAATCACCCTCCTTAATTCCAAGATAAATCCTGGATTCATTTGTGATTCTGCATATCAAGTGAATGCCATCCATTATAAGGTGTACATCAATAACTCCAGTTTTTAAATATGAACCAACAATTCGGGTTATTTTTGTCTTTATTACATTACGTGCACTTGTTTTTACCAGATCCAATGAAATGATAATGTCCTCCGGCCTTATCAATACTCCAACCGTGGAATCAATTGGATACTCCCCTAGCGTTTCGATTTTATGAGATCCAATTATGAAAGTAGTAACACCATTTTTTGACGCGGCCACCCTGCCTTCCAGGTAATTATTCCCGCCCTTAAAAATTTCATATAAAAATGGCGATGGTGACTGATTAGAATAGGATAAGATCGATCCCAAAGTATCCGTTCTCTCAATAAAACCTTTATTTAACACCAATATCGAGTCAGCTAGAGCATAAACATCATCTTCAAAATGCGTTACATAAATGCCAGATACTCTTTGCTCTTTAAGTATTCTCCTAAGATCCACTCTGACATTTCTTTTAGTTTGATCATCAAGGTGAGCAAGGGGCTCATCCATAAGCATTATTTTAGGTTCAGTTATCAGCATTCGTGCAATGGATATCTTCTGCATCTCGCCACCACTGAGCCCCTGTATATGGCGATCTAAAAGGTGTAATATTCCAAGGCTTTCAAAAAGCCTTTTTATCTTAAAATCTTTTTTCTTTTTATCCTCTTTTTTAAGCCCAAATACAATGTTCTCAAATACTTTCATATTTGGGAATAGGCAAGGATTTTGAAACGAATAACCCATGTTTCTTGATTCTACAGGCAGATTAGTTATATCTGCACCATCGATGATTATTGAACCACTATCTGGTTTTATCAGTCCAACAATTAGGTTAAGAATTGTAGTTTTACCACTTCCTGTAGGCCCAGTAATTACTAAAATGCTATCGTCTTCTATTTTCAAATTCAAGGGCCCCAACCTGAATCCAGGAAAGTCCTTGGTAACATTAACAAGTTCCAACACCATATTAATACTTCCTGCCTTTCCACAACCTAAGGTTTAAAACGTTTTTTGTTGCTTTATAGTCTGACCTTTTCATTATTATAGAAAACATGAACATTATTGCAACTGAGAGAAAGATTACCAGTATTATACCTGGAATGGCCTGCCGCAAACCACCAATTGCATTATCTTCAAATATTTGAATAGAGATAGTGTGTGGATTATATGCCATCATTATTGTTGCTCCAAGCTCGCCTACTGCCCTTATCCAAGTCATCACAAACCCTATGAGAATCCCCTTTTTAGCTAATGGAAGCGAGATCTTTACGAATACTTCTATTTTTTTCTTACCTAAAACTCGTGCAATCTTTTCGTATGTTTCGTCAACTGATTCAAATGCAGCCAGGCTTGCTAAAACCATAAATGGAAATGCAACATAAGTCTGTGCTATAATGACTCCAACTAAAGACTGCGTAAACTCCACACCAGGAAAAACCCTACCCATAATTGATTGAGGACCAAATACGCCTAAAAGAAGCGCACCGCTTGCCAATGGCGGTAAAACTAATGGAATGATAACAACAACTCTCAATAAAAAACTGCCTGGGAACCTATACCTAGCCAACCAGAATGCAAAGGGTATTCCAATTATGGCTATCAGCATAGTTGAAATTGATGCCGATAATATACTGAGAAATAAAGCATCGGTAATTTTAGGTCCTGTGATTGAATCCAGCAGATTTTGTGGCTCTACAAAAGTAAAGATACTGACTAGAGGATATAGTATATAAATTAAAGATATAATAGTTAAAACCCACATTATAAGGTTAAAATTGATTATTTTGTCCTTTTTAGTCATTAGCGCTTTCTTAAACACATAATTTTGTAAAATCTATTACCATTATTGTATTTATTTGATTGCATTCCTGCAAAATCACCTTTCTTATAGATATGGGTATTTTTTCCACGTATCCATGATAATAATCAATAGGATGGATTCCCTGTTTTACCAATATATGCGAACCATTTTTGGAAAATATAAATATTACAAAGGAGGTTGCCTGATCAATGTTTTTAGCTGTTTGTGGTATTGTAATTGAGAAGTAAATAGACCCTCCTTATGTTTTTTTAGGCCTGATTCTGACGTATAATTATCCTTTTTGTAGAAGGTAGAAAACAAAGGATCACTGAGGTTTATCTCTTTAGGCAGTGTAATATACGGAAGTCCCCGGGATATAGCTTCATGTTTGTATGCGACCACTGCATCCAACTGGCCTGATTCCAATATGGTTTTTAGTATCTCTTCAGGAAAAATCTGTTTTGAATTCCTATCTTCACCCAAAACCCTTTCTTTGATGGATGAATCATTGTAATAGATATTGGCTAGCTTGGCGGTAATGATGGCATAGTATCCTTTTGGATCCAATTCTGGATCGGTCCTCCCAAATTTGAGGCCTTCTTTAGAAATAGCATCATACCATGGTATGTCGCCTTTTTTTTGCTTTTTCTAAATCATCATAATATTGGCTATTTGGTGAATAAGCTATTACCATTTCAGAAGAGCCAAACTCCAAAATCCACTCTGCAAGTGGTGGTTTATTGTCCATTATCTTTAAGATTGGAATTGCTCCAGCACTTACAAATACATCTGGACTTCTGAATCCATCCCTAATCATATTTGCAGTTTGGACTGAACCCTTACCCTCCCCTACATATGTGTAGCCTGTTTCGTTCTGAAATGCGGGTCCTATCACATCCTCAAATATTTTTACAAGGGACCCCGCATATATCACAAAGACTTTACCCTGATTATGGGTTATACTCTTTGTAATAGAAAATTCCCCCATTAGTAAAATAGAGAATACACCAAAGGCAACCAATAGTATTAGAAATCGACATTTCTTACTGGTTGAGGTATTGCTATTCATAATTAATTCAAAGATAGGCAAAACTTAAAATAATTCTATTCACGAGTAACGCTACGGTCCACAATTAGAAATGCATAATAGAATTTATGGTGTTGTCGATGTAATATATTTCATAAACCACTAATTAAATTAGATTAGTTAGAACGAATTGAGAGGAAAGACGATATCCGACTTGCAAAACGCAATGAACAAGGAAACTACTCGTCAACATACATGCCCAACACAATCTAAATGGCGAAATAATGACAAATAAGGGTTTAAAATCCTTGAATTTATAAAGCAACGACAATAATTCAGGCAAAATCATTTATTGTTGTTATGTCCATGGCCTGCCATCATTTTAAAAGCATGCATTATTCCCGGAAATAATGCATTAATTGACTGAGATACTGCAGTCGGACTTCCTGGCAGATTTATTATTATCGTGTTTCCTTTAATTCCCGCTATCCCCCGAGATAACATTGAAAGTGGTGTTCTACTTTGTCCATACATCCTAAGACTATCCACAATGCCATCAATCTCTTTTTCCACAATGTTTTTAGTTGCATCAGGCGTTACATCGCGAGGACCTAATCCGGTACCTCCAGTTGTTATAATGATATCAATATTTTGTTTTTCACAAAATTGGTTTAGCTCAAATTCTATTGATTTTATGTCATCCGGTATTATTTTATATTCAACTACATCAAAGCCATTATTAGATAGTGCATTTATTATTCTTTTTCCAGATTCATCTTGTTTCTCGTTTCTAGAATCGCTAACTACAATTACAACAGCATTAAGTTTTCTTTTATACGTTTCACCAAAATCTCCGATTCCTCCCTGTTTTTCTAATACTTTTATCGATCCTATAGACAGAGATTCATCTATCGGTTTTAACATGTCATAAATGGTTAATGCTGCAACACATGCTCCAGTTAGTGCCTCCATTTCCACTCCAGTTTTCCAAACGCTATTTACTTTAACCGTTATTACAATGAAATTGTGTTCAATCTCAAAATTCACTTTGATCCCATCAATAGGAATTGGATGGCAATAGGGTACCAATTCGGCAGTTCTCTTTACGCCCAATGTTCCAGAGATTTTTGCTGCTTCAAATACATTTCCTTTAGGGGAATTCCCATTTTTTATCTGGCCTATTATATTGGGATTAAAAAACACTAGTGCCTGTGCAATCGCAGTCCTATACGATTCGGGTTTGTCGCCAACATCGATCATGCTCATACATACATGATGATATGTGTATCTATATATAGTAAACACACAAAGCATTAAAAATAGGTTATAGTGCCAATATTATGCAAATGTGAATGGTTTTGTTAAATGCCTCCTTCATTTTTTTAACTTGTAACAGGTCACTATCAATTGAGACAGATAAAAAACGGTTTTACAAAATGTCTAAGTGAGAATATATGACTACGGCCAAGCAAATAAAAATAAAGATAAATGATGGGCAATTATAAAAAACATGTGCATTGATTACTCTTTAATATTTTCCTTACATCTAAAATACATTTTTTTTATCTCAAATTTCTCACACATATGTGGAACAGTTTCAATTATCCATATTTTTATTCATTACATAAATAACTATAAAAGATAAATTTTCCTATTTGAGAGAATAATGCACAAATACATTTAATTGAAATTAGTGCAGATTAACATATCCAGCTATCTCCAATATAAGAAAAACCAGGTAGCAAGTTCACTTCGTATTTTTCACCTGCATTGATACTCGTTACTTCCTCCGGTATTATGATATATCCATTACTTTTAGTCAGCAAAGACATACTTTGTGTTTCACCAATCACAGGCTTTGCTAAAAATCTATCATCATTTCGAGAAACATTGACATAGAGTATTTTTGTGAAATCAAAGAATTTTTTGCGGGCCTGCCAGTTTTCAGTGATTGTGGCTACAATTTCTACATCACTTTTTTGGGATAGTCCAGAGAGCATCCTAACCAAAGGCCTAACAAATACAATAAATGCATTCAATGCGCCCTGTATTGGTCCTGGTAACATAAATATGGGTTTACCATTAATCACGCCTAAACCCGATACTCTTCCGCGATCCAGCTTTACACCATGAACCAATACACCCGGCGTTCCAAATGAGTTAATTGTTGTTTCCACTATGTCGTGTTCCCCAACAGAAGATCCACCTAGGGTAATTACGATATCAGATTTTTTTAAAGCAATTTTAATATTCTTTTCTAATATATCCATTTTGTCAGGCGTAACTGCAAAATTCAATGGTATTCCGCCCATTTCCTCTATTATGCACGATAATATAGGGCCATTTGTATTGATAATCTTTTGGGTTTTGTTTTTTTTGTTTTCTTCGACATCATCTGTAAGTTCGGTTCCTGTTGGTATTATCGCAATTATTGGTTTCCTAAATGTTGGAACCATACTTATATTGAGAAATGCTAGCAAAGCCATTTCCTGAGCTCTCAATACCTGACCTTTAGATAGAACTTTTTCGCCCTCCTTAATGTCAGTTCCGGCAGGGTATACAAAACTCCCTTTTTTGGTTGGTGAAAGAATCTCTATCGAATCATAACCTACAATCCTTACGTGTTCAACTGGTACAACAGCATCAGTTGAGTTGGGTAAATACCCACCAGTTTGAATCCGGTAAGACTCCCCTGATTTCAAAACATCAGAAGGTGGAACTCCCAATATGGATTTGCCATTTGAAATTTTCAATGCGATAGGGTTGGATTCTGATGCATGGATTGTGTCCTCAGACTTTAAAGCAAATCCATCCATATGCGAACTGGAATATGGAGGAATATTGTTATTAGATATAACATCTTCTTTTAGAACACAGCCTTTAGATTCAAAAACCGGAACTAATGCCGTTTCCAAACACGGCTGCATGTTCTGACAAAGTTTTGTAAAAGCATAATTTACGGATCGGTATGAATCATTTTTAAAAACCATCTGTTATCAAAAATAATCATATCCAATATAGATAAAGACTATGTTTATTCCAACACCCAAACAAATCATACATTTAAAAATAATGCAAAGATATAGGTGCAAGTGATTTTGCGTGTTGAAAAAATAATATACACACTCCAAAGGACATACCCTATTGTCGTTGCAAATCTTTTCCTCTCACCCATTTTGTGTTACCATCCAATAACATCTCGTTTTTCCATATTGGGACATCGTGCTTAACTTTGTTCAGTATGAATTGACTGGCATCAAATGCATCTTTGCTATGAGGTGTGGATATTGCTATTGTAATACTGTTATCACCTATATTTAGGTCCCCAACTCTATGCACTACCCTAATTTCCCTAACATCCCACTTTTTTTTTACCTCAATTTCAATGTTCTTTATCCTCTCCTCCGCCATCCCTACATATGCCTCATAGCTCATACCCATAACTTGACCATTATTGCCATAGTTTCTTACTGTTCCTATAAATAGTACTGTTGCTCCGAAATCTCCGGTATTATCTATGGAATCCAATACGGATTTAACATTAATCTCCTTTGATGTTATTCTTTTAATATTCGGATCAGGGTCTACAAACTTATATTCATATTCATCATCATCACTGTTGCGTTTTCTATTAAAATTATATTTGTTGTTTGTATTTTGTGTGTTATTGTTGTGATTACTCACATTTACTATCCTCCAGAAACTGGTGGTAAAAGCGCCACTTCATCGGCCTCTTTTAAAATGGCATCAGCACCCACCACCTTGTAATTTACGGCAACCTGCATGGCATTTAAGATATTTATGATTCTTGGATGAGTTGATGAGATCTTTAATAACAGTTCTCTAATTGTAGTAGATTCAGGTAATTTGATTGATTCTCTTCTTTTGCCAGTGGCATCCTTTGCACTGGCAAAGTATAGCACTGAAATATTAATTTGGGAAGGCATTATTGTTCCAATTATTTTATAGATGAAGAAGAATTGTCATAATTATTGGTAATGGTACATGTTTTAGTTACAACGGCCATTATGCCGCCAAAACAATCGCTAGAATATGATGTGGTGTACCCCGGGAAGGCAGATTGTGAAACACTGTACATTCCCATACCTAGTTTTACGTTTGTCCCACTTGAATTACCAAAAAAAGAGCTAGGATTTGGATCATTCGCATGTATGTTAATTTTAAAATCAGAAGAAGTCTTGTTTTCCATATCATTATTGTTAACAATTGTTTTTACAATCAACAAGCCTTTTACACTAGCATTATTTGTTGAAAACGCTGTACCGTTTTGGGTAGAGCCGTTATGGGATTCCAATGACTTTGACACTCCCGATTCATTTGGAACGGGTTTTGAATACGATATAAAATCATTGGTTTTTGCATCAACGAAATCAACATCAGTGCTAATTGCCATATTAAAAAAAAATAACATAAAACTAAATGTCAGAATAGCAATAATTTGCATTATGGTATATTACCTTGCCGTATTAATTAGTTTATACCATTATACCAAAATTGGCATTTATAGGAGGTTTAGAAAATCATAGTTTTATGTAAGATATACCTTGAGATTATATATGACTTTGGATCGCATAAAGATATTTAATGTCGACCGAATGGGATATGGAAAATGTCGTCGCATGGTTTTCAATGTTGGTATTAAAAAGCAAATGGCAATCCAAATAAGTAATGATTTTTTTAAAATAACCAATACTGTTTTTTATTGTGTGGGTGGAGCTTGACAAAACTCGACCAAAACTCCATTGAGAGATTTTGGGTGAATAAAAGTAATTTTCCGGCCGTATGAGCCTGTTCTTAATTCACCAAGAAATCTCATACCACCGTCTTTAGCTCGATTGACATCAGTTTCTATTTCATCAGCAGTTATAGCGATGTGATGGATGCCTTCACCACGCTCCCTAAGGAATTTGCTAATCGGACTATCATCATCCATTGGTTCCAATAATTCGATACGGGTATCTTGCAAATTCATCATTACAACTTTTACCTTCTCGTTAGGGACCATTTCAGTCTCTATTTTATCTATTTTCAATATTTTTTTATAATTTTCAAGAGCATTTTCGGCGTTTTTTACGGCTATTGCAATATGATCAACCCTCATAATTTAAAATTTAAATTTAACGTATTATATAAATATATTTACAATCTATATGTATTATTTACAGTCAATATTATTAGGAATAGTAGAAATAGTAGGAACATCCTCACTGAAATGTGATCTCCATAAAATATGTAAATGCCATATTTGAAAACGACATTTGATTTAAAGTTAAAGAACTCCAAAGAGATTGATATTTATTTTTGATTATTGTTTATTTACAACCTTGGAAATTGCCTAATTAAAATCCTAAATTTCATCCAATATTTTCATAGGCATCTAATATGAGTAGAGTTTACAGTCAACATAGTTTTTGTTTGGTTTAGTAAAACTGATGATTTTATGGCAGGAAAGGTTTAATACTTTATGATTTTTCCAAAATAATTTCTAACCTGTTCTTTATCTGGAAGATCCAATTGTTCAAACTTTTCATGCATTCCACGGGTATTGATTTCGATTTTAACAGTTTCATAGTCAGAGTCATACTCTAACGAATATGTGCCATCAGTTTCCTCTATACGGTACTTTTTATTTCTTTTATTAAAGATAATTGCAACTTTACTTCCCCACTCTACAAAAGAATCACTGTTTTCTAATTTACATAGTAATTGTTGTTTGACTTGCAATTCATTCACGCTTATTGATAAATATACTAAATTATAAGAATTTGTTTCATAGTTATGATATTTCGGTATATTTGGGAATTTTGAAGATAAAATAAAAATGTCACAGCATATATAATACTGAATAATTACTATTTACAGTTTCACAGTTAAAGTTTATGCCAATTATGGATAAACACTCAAAAGTCATTGGGTTATGGATTATAAAATATCCTCCTCATATACTTCTTCAGTATCACTTACAGGTTTCTCTAAATGGTCAGATTTATCGTAATCCTCATCATAATCTTCAAGGTAAAGCTTCATGTATCTTTGAGCTTTTTCCCATGATTTAGCAATATATCCTTTTGGTAAATAGATAATGATATCCCTACCAAATGGTATTTTTTCCAGAACAGTGTCATTCATCTTTAACGTTTCTTGATGGTTCTGTTTTGAATCTTCTACTTTAGCAACCTCATTTGGTTTTGTGTTTTCTTCAAATGCAGGGTTATTTTGTTCTCCATATTTTGTGTTTGGTTTTTCTACCACAAATACCACATCATCCAAATACCATTTTCTAATGTCCTTTTCTACCGCCTGAGACTCTGGAGCAGATATTCCTGTAATGTTTTTGATATCAAACCAAACGTTGTCACCCAACAGTTTTCCATGTTTAGCGTATAATTTATTCCACAATGGAACATTGAGAAAAGCTTTTGAAGATAAATCAGCCCTCTGTTCATCATTAATAGGGTATGATATGTTTTCACCCAAGTCAGTAATCCTGTATTTAGCCCGGCCCTCTAATAATCCAAAAAGGGTTAAACTATTTAGTCTCCTATAAAATGCCCCCCCAATCTTACTTTTATAATCAAGCATTACGGCGATGTCGGAATAGTGAGTTAAGTCCTGTGTGTTTTTTACTTTATCAAATATTTTTTTTACATCTTGGATGGCTTCAGATAATCGTATATCAGGGATTTCGTAATTCCCTATTTTCAATCTTCTACTGTCTTTTTTTATTATATCTATTTATTAGTTTTACCTTACACAGCAGTCAATATAATCATATTCATAAATGTCAAAGACAAGGAGAGAGCATAATAATAGCAAAAAACCCACAACAATTGAATTGAAGATAATCACAAAGGATGTAAAGTATTATATTGACGATTCTAAACTAAATAAAAACGAAAAGTGGAGATAGTAAATATTGACTTGCAGAGGAATTTGTATTAGATATAAATCTAAAAAAACATACAATACATGTCGTTATGAGAATGACGAAAAAAGATGTCAAATCTGTGAGATTTTCATCAAATGGAATGGATCGTCATGTCCTTGCTGCAGCTATAAATTAAGAAACAATTCAAGAAATCCAAAATACAAAATAAAAAAGTATATAGAATAATAAAAATTCCTCATTAAAATCAATCAGGTTTACAGGCTAAACAGTAATTAGGCATGATATAAATTGTATTGTTGCTAAAAAAATCAATGATACAAACAAAAATAGAAAAATTAACATAAAAAAATGTAAAATTATTCTTTGGTTGCCACCTCAAAAAATTATAGAAAAACAATTTAAAGTTAACACTCATAATTATTAATAATAAAACGAAAAGTAATTCCATAATTACTTTTATTCATTCAATGGACATATCCGTTACAATGGATCTTTATGGTAAATTAGATTCCCATTCATATGAATAGGGTAAACCAGTTGCATATCACACATAATGTGGTCTTGTTTGTCTAATTTGGGTATAAGGACATTCCATCTCCTTATTGCAAGAGATATTCATAATATATAGAGCATGCTACTTTATTACCAATATAAGATAACATGTTACGATCGCTTATATGTTTATCCATTGCCAAAGTTAGATATACAAATGAATGAAAACGTAATTCTTTTATTATTAAATGAATAGGAATACATTTCTAATTAATTGTGAGTGGTAAAGCGTTTTTTCTTTTACCACAAATCCATAATACTTTTCGATATTTCACTGTTCTAGCTGCCCATCACCATCGGACATACCCGTTGAAATTAATTTCTATAGTTTGCTCAGTCTCATGAGAAAAAATAGTCAACCTATTTATACTATAATCAATTGAAATTATTGCATCAGAAATAATTCTATTGTGGCTTAAATAACTCAAATTGTTAAGTAAAATAGAGTTTTTATTTATTGATATGTATGCATTATCTCCTATAAAATATCTTGTTTCTCTATATGGTTTTTGGAGCCTGATAAATACATCTAATGAAACTTTATCAATGTTATTTATATTATTTGCACTCGTCATTCTCAATACCTAATTATTGTTATTATTTTTTTAGCTTTTTATCTATTCTGATTTTTAACAAATACAATAAAACCCGTACACAACCAAAATACTGGAAGACGCCCGGGATTCATATATCTTATGACAACTTTTTTGAGAGTTTATCCATTTACATTATTTTTATAATCCCTTTGACAAATGTTTGTCAATCACAAAATTTATCATCTAAAGATTTTGTTACATTCAATACTACCATTAGCATATTGCTACAAAGTTATGGCCGTTTTAAACCCTAGAACAAGTCAGTGTAATGGTTGACTACCACGTTGTCTTTTATTATATCCAATAGGCGTTTTAATTGAAAAATATAGATGAGCAAACAATATGGACTTTGTTCATGAAAGATCATTAATATAGATATCATTTGTAAATTCAGGTCCGGGTAAAAATGATGCCAATTTAGCATCAATGCATTTACAAAGACTGTCTTTAATGTCTAAAATACAGTGCAAAGATATTATCGATTAATGGCATGATAATGGCATCAAGAATTCCATTTCTATTATCACTAAGGCTTATGATATAGTAAATAATGCCATTAGATTTGACATTTTCAAAGAAGTCAAAGTTTCAATGTTTTGTTTTAGCGTATGAGCACTATCACAATATACCTTAAACAAATCATAATAATCGGTTAAATGAAGCCCCTTACAATATAAATGCATTAAATATGAATATCAGTTAGGTATATATAGAATCAATATCCCAAGATCAGATAGGAAGTAAGACTAAATCTATCAGTTAGTATTTATAACGGTTTTACCATATATATAGTAAATAAATTATGAGCACCTTAATTGTATTGTTATTGTTAGCGGTGATTGTTCTTGCGATAATAGGAATGGGATGGTCAAACTTTATATCAAGCGTATATGAAGGGTTCAACAAAGTTAAAAACTCCCCATTAATAAAAAACCTGACCGAGACATCTCAAACGGAAGTAAATAAATTGGTTAATGCCAATTAGCATGCAAAAGTCTAATTTTATTCTCATAGACTACCAAAAACCATTTTAAACATTAATCAACAGACTAAACACAATTTATTTAAAATTCAAAACCTTTTTGTTCCTTTATAAATTATGCGACATAATTACATTAAAAAATAGATAATCATGATTGGGTTTATAATTATTATTAGTCCCCGCCCAATATGCCTAATACAAAAAATCAGTAACCAGGTTTAACCAAAACCCCCCTTTCAGAAACCCTACATGTTCACAAAGATAAATGGCATTAGGCATCCGGGCCCACCAATGGCGTATCAACATCACTACAATTGAAAATAATAATCATCTAGATTTCATGTGTAAATGGATTGTAGATGTCAATAACAATTCTTTTCCATAGGAAAAATTAAAATAACAAAAACAATAAAGAAATTTACACAAATGACTATAATTCGCATTAAACAGTGGGCATAGATTTATGCATGTAAGGTATCCATCAGTTTATTGGATTATTCTCAATGATTTCATCCCGAGGAATTTCATTATTTATATTCTTATCTTCTTCTTCTTCTTTTTCTTCTTCTTTTTCTTCTTCTTTTTCTTCTTCTTTTTCTTTTAACAAATCTTCTTCAAAGCCGTCATATTCAGCTTCTTCAGTATCATCAATATTATCTAAAAACGTCATATTTCCCATACTGGTATTCTAAATAAATAATAATATTACTATTCATTACTCTCAATTCCACTAGATCCTTCTTTATGATGTTTTGTTAAAATTAACCATAAATTTAAAATGCATCTGAAGAAGGCAATAATGAAATATTTAACCAAAAAAATTACAAGTATGTAATTTAATAGTATACAGATTAAAACAGTAACAACATATATTGATTAGAGCATTAACATTAGAACGCATTGATTTATTCAGTTTCATAAAAATAAAGGCTTTTATCTTTTCTTATTCTCTTTAGGAAATGATCATTTCTTTTTTTAAGTACAATTAAAAAACATATTTTTTGAAATGCACATAATCTCGGAGAGAATTTGGATCAATGGTAGTAGACATTTCATCGCATTAGAACATATGATACTGCAATAATGTTCAGATATCTTGTATTGTCCATCGTTGACCTTTTTTATAAACAAATATACACATACAATACCCAATAGTAAATCAATTGGGTTCAACCTATTATCGTAACCTTAACTGTGAAATACTAGTTTATTTCACAATGGTTTGCAATGCTATTTCCAAAAAGAAATCATGATAACAAACAATGGAAATTAGAATATATAGATACAGTTTACAAAATCTATGATTGGGACAAAAACTTAACAGGGTATTTTTTTCCCAATTATGACAAAACAAAAGAAACAGATGATAACGATGAAACAAACGGAAAAAATTATGATTTTGATGAGGAAACAGAAATTATAGATAAAATGCATGAGGAAAACCTTACTGTTTTTGGCGGAAATGTAATGCTTCCGATGATTAAACTCCATCTCCTTGACAATCAAGATGGAATAGATTTAGATTATGCTATCAATACGTTAGAGGAAAATGTACAGAGAACGAAAAAATGGAAAGAATGGATACAACACAATCATGAAAGATTCGAAATAATCGGTAGTTCTATTTATACTGCTAGGGAAGATAGAAATATGCTATCTATACTGCTTGGTATAGATGCATCATTGACATTAGGAGAAAAAGAACTTCTTAACAAATTAAGACCTTTGTTAGACAAACTACATGAAGACAAAATGATTTAATGGCATTATGTTGATGTATATTACTATGGTTTTTAGCTATCCGGCAGATGTACTTTTTGAAACCGCCTTACGGTTCTCATTAGTATATTTTTTTTATCTAAATACTCTATAGATGAGTTATATTGAATATAGTATTGAATATAGTATCGTTAGGTTAATTTATAGGTTATATATCGATAAATACAAAAAACGTTAGCATCTTGTCCAAATGAATATTCTCAATTTAATTTGCAACCATAAAGAATATCAAGAGAAGCCAAATGAATGATTTTGAAAAGGTCTTTCTAACCTTTACTCAAAATAAGAATATCATTTTTCGAATACACAATAATGATTATGGAGGACATGATGTATCCATATACTTCATCCTGCTTTTCAATATAGAAAAACAAGAGAAGATGATTGTTGTCGATATATTGGTCTTATAATTCAACTACAATGGAAAGTAATTCCAAAATAAAATTTAGGTGGGTATATAAATGTTAATATAACAGAAGTCACTATATGAAGATATTTATGACTACGGATGTTACTATAAATGACCAAGAGGAAACCTTTAAAAATTATTATGCATCGGAGTTACGCAAGAAAAAGCAACAGATTAACAATAATAACAGAGGCTTCAATGAGTTGGAAGACGAAAGGAGACAAGTTTTTCAGCAAGCAATCAGAACACCTGGTCGCAGAGGCGAGGTAATAAAAAAGGAGGAAATTGAAAAAGAGTTTACCAGGCGCTTTAAAGAAGAGAACACGTCTGCTGCTGCCTCTGCTTCCCATTAACCAAACAAATCATTTCTAACTCAATTTATTTAATTTCAATTTTTAACAAATAGTGTTAAATCATTTATTAAAGAATTCATCAATAAATATGACGAGGATAGTCTATTAAAAATACAATTTCAATAAATTACGATAAAGAATTTATTTTATGAAAAATTAGTTATAACAATGTATTGGCCTATGCTTTGTTTTTAAATTATTATTTTTAGTTTCTTATTCACTATCGGTAATTTCAAACTTTAATTTCATAAAAAACAAAAATCCTACTTAAGGTATCCTAAAGGGATCTGTTTCAAGTAGTTCATATGCATCAAATCATTTCACATGTTATTGATATTCTGAGTACATCAAATAAGGGCAATCCCAATAGAACTAGTATAGACCCTATAAAAAATTTTGAATAAACAGGAGGTTTTTATGGCAATGAATCATTTTCCATTACCTAAATAAAAACTAGCCCTTGACATCCCTTTGAAAAGTAATATTGTTTTGTTTGTCGAAAAATCGCAAACTAAATGAATCCATAAAACCAAATTTTAAATGACACGACGCATAAATTAGGTAAAATGTTTCAAAAAGTATTGAACAAAAACAATCTGGGCTTAATCTAGAATATTCAAACTTTTAATTTTATTTTTAATTTTAATTTTAATACGGATTTATCAAAGAATACACATAGCAATTAGCCAACTCAACAAATAAGTATTAATATCTATAGAGCAGTTGTACAGTTATGCAAGGTATTCAAAAAATAAAATGCTCAACGTGTGGAACAATGTTTATGTCTGAAACTAATAGTACTCAATGTCCATCATGTCAAGAACAGAGTCTCAGTCACAAAGAAGAGAGTAGTAATGTAGGAGGTGGCTGCGGATGTGGTCATAGCCACTAATTTTTATTGATACTTGTTAAAATCTTATCAAAGAATATAGAAAATAAAGCAAACACCCATCACACAGTATCATATTTGGGGCAATTAGATGGATTTACAGGTGAATGATAAATCTTGTCATGGATAAAAGACATACATACCATTAGGTTCACTATTTATGATATTTCCACATTATATTTAAGTTAAGGTATCCAGATTATATGGATTGCAAACGAACATTTCAAATGAATTTTTAATATGCCACCTTTATTGCGCAATATTAATTCGACTATGCCATATAAAAAAAGAATATGCTTATGGTATAACTTTTGTTTGGGGTTTCACACCACATAGAAAAAGTATTTAATCATAGAAAGGCATTTAGGGAAACAGACGCATACATAATATTCAGTTGTATGTTGTAGAATTTATGGATAACAACCTGATATAAAAAGATGGAGGTTTTACTGTTTTGCTAAATGATGATGATCTACAGAATAAAGTTATCAAATGTAAAGAATGTTCGCGGTTGATTAATTATATCGAGAGTATAGGCAAGCCAAAGTAAAGAGATTTGCGAATGAGAGCTATTGGGCAAAACCTATCCCGGGTTATGGTGATCCAAAAGCTACTCTTTTAATTATTGGATTAGCGCCTGCAGCGCATGGGGGTGACAGAACAGGGAGAATATTCACAGGAGACAGCTCTGGCGATTGGTTAGCAAAAGGGCTTTTTGAAACAGGATTTGCAAATCAGCCAATTAGTATTTCTAAAAATGATGGATATTCCTTAAAGGGTGCTTATGTTACCGCAGTAGTAAAATGCGCCCCCCCCTCAAAATATTCCAACACCATCTGAGATAACAAATTGCTCTCAGTATCTTCAAACGGAAATAAAACTACTGGAGAGCACCACTAAAGTTATTGTTACACTTGGAAAAATTGCTTTTGACAACTATTGCAAATCAGTTGGTATGAAAAGGTTAATTTTTGGCCCTAATGCAACTTACAGATTAAAAGGAGGCAAAACGCTAATATGCTCTTATCATCCAAGCAGGAGAAACACAAACACAAAGACACTAACATGGGAAATGTGGATTGAGGTCTTCAAAACTGCAAAGAACATAATTAAATCTTCAGAGAACCATTAGGCAGATAGGAACACATATCGAATTTGTAATTTAGTTATCAATCTTGGTTTAAGAACTGATATAAATGAAATCAATATTACTTTATACTAATCTGAAAGGAATGTGAATTTGATTTAAGTATCCAAAACTTCAGAGATAATAATCAAATGCAGTAAATTATAGCTACGTGCCATAGTTACTAATAAGAATATTGTCTAGTTATAGCGACCAAGATATACACCATACACGTTACCTATACAAGATGTCAAATAAATACAAAACAACAACTTATGGTCTGCCATATTGTCAATCTAATCCTAATTTGACATTTGAAACTAAGAGCCTATCCCAAAATTATCTTTCTGCAGGTGATGATACAGCATGAGAACTGTACCAACCCGAGATAGTTCTCTGCTTTCTTTTCATACCTTGTGTACAGTTTCCTGAATCGGTTATGCCATGAGTTGGTTCTCTCCACTACCCATCTTCTGGCATGATGTCTTTTTCGATTCGGCATCTTTTGCGTTTCTGTCTTGACCTCCTCTCCTCTTTTTCCCTTGTACGGTAAATGCGGCACATATCCTCGGCTGATGATTTCCTGTTTTGCCGTCTTGGAATTGTACGCTTT
>JBBJMN010000031.1:0-20150 GCA_037720485.1 Candidatus Nitrosocosmicus sp. | reverse complement strand
TGCGTCATAAACACGAAAATAGCAAAAAGGATTTGCCTATTGGTTTCATTTTCCATCTTGCAAATTTCGCCATTTTGATTTTTTATATAACAAATAAAAATTATCTGTAGTTGTGAAGATCTGTTGAATCACACTTATAAGTCAAATGCGGTTACAAAGAAACATGTCAAGCGGTGATTCTGGAGAAGAAAATGTAAAAACGATACCTCCGTCTAATACTGGTAGTGTAGATAGTATGAATATGGGTAGTTCTGAAAAAATAGCGGAACTGGTACTTTCACCCAAAGTTCAAGTAATGACTTCTGGAGTAAAAGATATCATTGATGTTGAAGTTAAAAATCTTGATGAAGGTGTAGT
The DNA here is from genome assembly GCA_037720485.1 of Candidatus Nitrosocosmicus sp. Lineage (GTDB taxonomy): Archaea > Thermoproteota > Nitrososphaeria > Nitrososphaerales > Nitrososphaeraceae > Nitrosocosmicus. The sequence continues at coordinate 19,793 of JBBJMN010000031.1, read as the reverse complement.
TTACCGTATAGAATATCAAGATAATGTATATGGGGTAGAAAAACTATCCGATGGCAAAATAGCATTTTATGAGGTGGTTGATTAGGATGAATAATTACGAAATACATCCAATAAAAAATCCGTCTAAAAGAACCCTAAAAAAAATTATTGTCATTGATCCTAAATCATTTGTGACCTACAAGGTAAAGGATGTAGAAGCATGGAGTTGGAACAGAAAAAAGTCTGAGAAATGGTTCGTAAATTATGACAGCAATACCAATCATTTAAGGGTGTCTCTAATGGAGGAAACGTGACTGCTGTGGTTTTTGAATCGGATGTTATAATATATTCTCAAGTTTACTGTAACTTTGATTAGATTATCATACCCTATTTCTCTTTAATTTTTTATCTGTGATCCAATTTTTGAATTGTATTATATTTTTAGTTAACGTGGATGTTAATAGTTGTTTTGAGATGTATTGCGTGGTTTTTCAAAAATCTTTCATCGCAATCCATTCAATTATTTTGACCCTGCTTTCTTTCCTGCAAACTCTCTTTCTACATTGCGTTACTATACATATGTAAACATAATGGATAATGCGATGGAGATTTAGTCAAGTGTTGCAAGAAGTGTTATCACAAAATGGTTAATATGACCATCTAGACAAAGAATATTGTAACATGACCACTGGATAAAATGATTGAAATAGTCGAATTAAAAGGATGCACATAAAGAAAAAGACGATGGTTTACCCGTTATTTGTATAAATACTTTGCGTTTGCAGTAAAAATGTGCATTTAATGTATGATATTAATTGATTTCGTTATTACATATCAATAGGAAACATCAGGGTAGACTTTACCAGTTTTATGATGGGGATGTAAATAGATTGAGGATTAGTACCAACGCCGTCTACAAAAGTGTAGTTACCAGTCATTTTATTTAATTCAATAAATTTCTTGTTTGGTTTCTCTTCAAATACATAATAGTGAGCGACTACTCCACCCACTATGCCAGTATGGATGAATAGTATTTCCTTATTTTGATATGTTATATTATAAACTAAAGGCGTTATACTCATAAAAGATTGGGAGGTGTAGAGTATAACATTTAGCATTTCTTTTAGATTTTCATACTGTAGATAGGTGGTAAACCATTCCGCTTGTGACACATACTAATTGGATAGAGACATTATTTTAATATAGTGATTCAATTTTTCTCATTTGTTTCATATAGTAAAATTGTGATCATAATGTTTATTGACATTAAAAATGATGTTTAAGTTAAGCACTCACCTGCTGGAAGTATTAATGAACCCAACGATATTGAAAATGTGCATAATGAATTAGTCTGTCTCAAATCGAAACTATTGGTATTGTAGATCGAACCGTTTAGTTTGAAGATTTAAAAATTATCTCTAATAATAAAAAGGTGGAATGTATAAAGAGCCGATGCCAACAAATGCACTCTGCATTGATTGTATTATGGTGGTATTTCGAATTAAACAAAGGATCTGGGAAATCGTATTGTATCTCTCTAAATTAAAATATTAGAAAAGTAAGTTTTTAAACCTCGTGATCCTTATTAATGGTAATTTTGATTTCTCATCGATTCTATGTATCGTTAAAACTAGTATTCAAAGAGACATTTTCATATGTGCATAAAAGTATCTTAATTAAATTATGGTGTTAACTAATAGTTTATCAAATGTTTAAGACACGTATCCAAACTTTAACTAACGTTTTATTATTGGTTTGGAAAGATACGCTGTAAAAAGGGAGGAATGCCTCTACTTTAGATGCTCAAATAGTATTCTTTGAATGTATCCATAATGTTGTCTATTTTGCGCTTAGATCTTGTTTGATGAACATTATGACTTTTTTGTGTATAATGTGTTGTAACATCTACTACATTTGAATCTGAAAACGCTAAAACATAAATATACTTTTTCCCCCAGTTTTTCTCGTAATAGTCAAAATGACCCAATGAAATGGGGTATTCTAAAGTTGAATCTATGTGCGTCCATTTTCCATTTATGAGTGATTCATTCCAGCAATGGTTTAAAAAGTCATGCACGAGCACTGTTTCTATTGATAGGGAGTTCAGTACAGCCCCAAACAACATGGACCATTCACTGCACCTTCCTATTCTGCTATCTGCTATCTCCTTTATCTTTCCATATCTTGGAAATACCATACATGATTTGCAAATGGGGCATATGTAATGCTCAACAGCCCTTAACTTCCAAGATTTGCCATTTATTTGTTGAAAATCCATGGGTGTTTTACAGCTGTCACAAATTTGATTATTGTTCATCCATCTCATAAAATCATTTTTGAACCAATGCAGGAGCAGCATGAGGGAATCATTTTTTGTTTTGTTATGACTGTTACTACCATTCGCGTAATTGCTGGTTTCACTTTGCATCCTCGTCTTTATTTCGTTTGGGATAAATTGCCTAACATAATCAAGGATTGCATTGTCTTTATATTGCTCTGTCACATGTTTGTATAAAGTGAAGGCATCTTTTGTGAAGGGAAACTTGAAACTATTACTGCCGAGTTTATGGATATTGAACATGTTTTTATGATAATCAACAAGGACAATGATGATAAATAAACATATTGAGAATGCATTAAACATTAAAAATACCTTTCTTGTATATAAGACGGAAAAATCAATATTACTCTATCAATTGGATTGGATTACTATTAATCTTCTTTACTCGCTGATGAATTATTAGACCTTTTTTAATTTTAACAACCTTTTCTTAGATTTTAGATTTACGATCTTGATCCATTAATTCGTAAATTCTTCCTTGTATAACATCATCAATATGAACATCCTTTAGGTGCCAAAACATTCGAACTGCTCCACAATACTCTTCACTGCAATAAGGACATTTTCTAACTTCTAGCAATCTTGTTTTGTCATACTTATTGCCTGCTGCATTGACCAACAATTCTATAGATCAGTTAATTCAGTGTATATTTAAGTCTTGGTAATATATTGAAATACATCCAATATCTTGCATAATTGAATGATTGAATATTTCTTTCAGATTATTTTAACAGTCCAACAATTAGTCTATGAATTCTTTAAATTTATTAGCTTGATAAAATAACACAACAAATACCTTTCTCTAAAATAATGATTTTCAATATGCTCGGATTCAAGTCAGACCCATGCTTGACAGTCAGATTCGAATCCCTTTGCCGGCGCTTCAACAGTTATAATATAAAAACATTAAGTATACATTTCTTGTAGTTGTCAATGAAAAAAAATGTTGCTAAACCATTGTCGGATTACAAGACTATTTGATTCAATTTTAATTTATTTTGTATCGGAATATCTTTTTAGTTACAACCTTTCTTTTACGTGGTTTTATAATGTTAAACGCTTATGGAGACAATTTGCAACTATTGTTAATTACTCCTATTGTTTTGTTCAGTTTGTTTATTCTCAATACATTTTAAAAAAAATTAAATAAAAAAAATTGTTAAAACTAATTGTATAAGGGTATGTAGACAGGTCTATCCAAATCAATTTGGATTAGTTAAATTAATTTACTGATTTAAAAATATTAAAAAATGAGACAATAGTCCATAATAATGTGTATTTCGGATATCTGTGGTGTATATACATAACTAATGGAGCGCAGATAGATGTTTTCCAATCCAGTCCATATTATTGTGCTTAAAAATACCGGAGGAAAGGTTGGAATGTCCAATTAAAAATATCCGATGGCAGATCCTTACTACTGCATTGAACATAATTATTATTGCTATTATTGCTATTATTGCTATTATTGCTATTATTGCTATTATTGCTAATTACGGTACCAATACAAATACAACAAAAATTATTATCTAATTCCATAAAAAAAAATTGTTTATCGAAAAAGGCATTTGAAATGATGAATAATCAATAGGTGTTATTTAGGATAAATTGGAAATTGGTATAAATATGAGGAATTTGCAGTAGTAATATTTCTAATAAAGTCACAGTAAGGGATGTAACCGAAGCCGATATTTCTAGAATAATAGATTTGCAAAAAGCGTCTTTTTCCGATATGGCCGCATATGGCATGGTGTGGCCTTCTTATTCTCTTTACAAACATATTTGCATATTTCCTGAAGGTCAGTTGTATGCCGAAGTTAACGGGATATTGGTTGGCTCTTCCAGTAGCCTAATAGTTTCTTTAAAGACCGAATATGCCGATCACACTTGGAATGAGATTACTGCATTGGGATCATTTTCTAACCATAACCCAAATGGGGGTAGCCTATATGGTGCGGACATATCCGTTCATCCTGACTTTCGCCATAAGGGTATCGCAACAATACTTTATAACTCTAGAAAAGATTTATGTATTAAACTGAACTTGAGAAGAATGATAGCTGGTGGTCGACTTTATGATTACTATAAATTTGCAAAAACCATGTCAGCCGATGAATACGCAAAGAAAGTAGTGGTTGGTGAACTTGAAGACACAGTTTTATCATTCCAATTGAAAAATGGTTTTAGATTCATTAAAATACTTCCAAACTATCTTTATGATAAAAGGTCCTTAAATTATGCTAGTTTTGTAGAATGGGTAAACCCGCAATACAGGAATTTGTAAAGTGTGGTTATATAAGATATGTCCATTATAGATTGTCATATTCATCTGAATAATTATGATGAAATTAATAAGGCTGAAAATAAAGTTCTTTCGTTAGAGGGGAGATTAAACTCATTACTTGAGTCAATGGAAGACAATGGCATTGTCTATTCTTTAATTCTGTCTTCTTACAAAGTTGATGTAAATAGACCATCAACGTCTCAAATTATTGAATCTATAAACCTTAACAATGTGGAAAACAAAATTGGAGTTGTAGCAGGGTATACCATTGACAATCATACCCGAGAAGATTTGATAAACTATAGAGAATGGATTAAAGATGGCGTTATAAAAGGTATCAAACTCTATTGTGGATATGAGCATCATTACCCCTATGATGAACGATATCAAATAGTCTATGACATGTGTACCGAATTTGATTGTCCTGTGATGATTCATACGGGTGATGCGTTTTCTAACAAAGCCAAGATAAAGTACGCGCACCCTTTGAATATAGACGATGTAGCTGTGGATAACCCTGACTTAAAAATCGTTATGTGCCATATTGGAAATCCATGGATAACGGATTGTCAGGAAGTATTATACAAAAACAAAAACGTATATGCTGATATCTCGGGTTTAATTATTGGAAACTTTACATTATCTGGTGAAAGACACTATGCTGGTAAAATAAATGAAATGCTAAATTATGTGGAGCATCCCCATCGTCTGTTATATGGAAGTGACTGGCCCATATCCAATATGAAATCATATGTCAACTTTGTCCAAAAACTAGAACTTGATAAAGAGTCGTATGAACTTTTGATGTTTGAGAATTCAAAAAGTATTTTTAAATTGACGCTTTAACACATTGAATATGGTATTTCGAGTTGATTATGGGGGCTATTTACTTGTAAGAAGGAAATTAAATTTAACCTCCTAAATAAAAAGAACGAGAAAATAAATTGGGTTAGTCCCAATTAAAATACGTTACTTGTATTGATGTAACAAAGATAATCCTGAAATTATATTTGTTTTAGATGTGCCTATTGTAGTTCGTAAAGGGGTGGGAATTAGTTAAAATTTAAGAGTTTGATTTACCTTTGTAAAGTGTGGGATAAAACCCCGGTGAGTCTTGAGACATTATCCCATGGGTTTGTCCAAACCGTGAAATGACTTTAATGCTTTATGGGGCCTTATCTGGAATTTTCATAAAATACTATATATCAAAAAATCAATAATGCTTTACCCTGTCCTGTTAAGTAATATGCAATCAATGACGCTTATTTTGAATCCAAGATTTTATTTATCTTCTTTACCAGCTCTTCGTTCTCAATCGGTTTGTGAATGAAAAGATCTTTGCTTAAAGAAGAATGTTCTTTCTCCCTAAATGTTTCGTAATACATTTCACTTGCAGTCATAAAGCATACCTTAACGGCATTGTCCAATTCTTTCACCTTTCTATGCAATTCAAATCCATCCATGTTTGGCATCTTTATGTCAAGAATGAGCAAATCATAATTATTTGGTTTATAGTCGGAAAAAGCTGAAAGGGAATCCGTATATGCGTCTACCGTAAATCCCTCATCTTCTAAAACCATTTTACAAAGAAAGACAAGATCGGGTTCATCGTCAACAACTAAGACCTTTTTGCTTTCCATTTTAACTGCCTACAATATTCTTCACGGTGTATTTTTGATCTTCAGCAGGACTATTTATTTTCAGTGGCAAGCTAAAAGCAACCGTTGAGCCTTTATTCCCATCCTCGTTGTTTTTAGCCCATATCCTTCCGCCATGCTCTTCAACAATATTTTTAGAAATAAACAATCCCAATCCCGTACCCTGATAGGATTTTGTTGCAAACTTTGTAAATAGCCTTGGAAATATTTCGCTATTTATGCCACTTCCTGAATCTCTAACACTCACAACAACATGCTTGGTGAAATCGTCTTTGATATCTGCTTCACAAGAAATGGATATTTCACCGCCGTCTTTTGTAAATTTGATGGCGTTATCTAGCAAATTAGAAATAACTTGGATTATTCTTTCCTTATCTGATTCTACAAATATTTGGCTATTATTATCATAAATTAATTCAATGCGGCTGTTTGCCTTTTTAATTTGGTGACGATACTCACCAACCAAATCAGATATTGCATAGTTCAAATCAAATTTTTCTTTGTTTAGGTGTAGTGATTGGCTTTCAATAGTTGTGACATCCAATATATTGTTAATTAGCTTTTGAAGCCTTGATGCATTTTTGTAGATTCCGTCCACTAATTTGTCCTTTATTTCGGGATGTTTTTTTAATAGGAGACTAAACCCTAAAATAGCTTGAGCAGGCGTTCTTAACTCATGGGCCGCTATGTTGATAAACGCCTTTTGCATGCTGTCATGAACCATTAACTTTTCATATAATTTGGTCTCTATCCACAAGCTCTCAAAAATAGCTACATAGGATAATACTCCCGAGATGCTGTTAGAATAGGTTGACAATCCTATTGCTTCATCAAAAGTGTCTTTGGTGTCATCCTTTAACTCCATTACGAAGGATTGGTTTCTGTCAACTATCAGAATAGTAGCTTTTGCCTCCGACATCCGATCGATATTTCTAATTTCTATGTTGTCAATACCTTCGGGACAAATTATGCTTCTTATATCATAATCGATTATTTCTTTTTGTTGATGGTGATCGGCATATGACATGGAGTCAAGTCCGTTCTGGCTAAAACTTTCTATAGGCATCATAATCCTAATTATTACATTAGATTCCATGGATACTTTTCTTAATGATTTGATTATTCCCATCTTATCCTGACGTATAAATGCATTTACGGTAGGAAATATTATCATAACCTCTTTTTTTGCATTATTGACAAGGTTAAGATACAGTTTCTTTGCTCTTGAAGAATTTCTAATAATTTCTATAACGTCTGACTCTAAACCTTCTTCAATTTCTTTTATCCTTTGTTCCGCAGTTATGGATTTATCCCATAGAGTTTCAAAAAGACATTCGTTTTGTTGTACTACTTGTTTTGCATTGCTATATACCACCTCCTGTAGTGGTTGAGCGTCATATAGGGTGGAAGTTGCCAAATATTCCGACTCGGTTACTGCAAAATTTCCTTTGACGCCATCTAGATGTCGAAGTTCACCAGGCCGGATAATTTTCAATACTTCTTTACAATATGGAATGTTATCTTTGGTAATTTCTGTAATGTATTTGTATTTTATACCTCTTTTTACACACTCAAGAAATATCTTTTTAATGGATTCTGTCTGTATTATTATCGATGATGATTTTGAGTCTCCATAAATATGAATAGCATTCTTTGCATTTGCGGAAACTTGAATCTGCACTTTAGATGTACATTCTATTCCACTCAAGACTTCTGTCTTCTCATATGTTATGGGGGAGGTTGCCAGTATTGATCATTACCTTTTGCTTATATAAAAATAATATGAGATAATATTATACTACATTCTATTACATATTATTTGTAATTTAACTTCTATTACTTTAAAATAACATATACTATAAAATAAAAAAGCAAAATAATACAAAACTAATAAAATGTTAACAAAAGCAAGTTTTATAGGTATTCTAACCTATGTTTCTTTTTTTGCAGCCTAATCGTGTTGAATAGTTTGAAATTCTGCCATTTGCTTTTTTGGTTCTTACGATAACTATCTTGTTATTTGTATTGTTTTAGATGGCAAAGACCTTTTAAGTTATAGTGACATATTGCCTGGAGAGATATGGATATCGGTTTACATAGTTTTAATTCGAAAAGCATATTATAGGATAATTTACTTAAAGATTTACCGTATTGCTGTATTGTTAAACTAATAACATGTAAATAATACAAAAATACCCGCCTTGAGTATACAATCCATTATATATCTATATATATTATGTTAGGGAATAAAATGACATGAGTGATAATTCATCTTCAGAACAAGGCAATGGTCAAAAAGGATCAAATATGTCAGAAATAGTTACAAAGCTTATAGAGAAGCTTGTAAGTAAGGATGTTGCAGTTACTTATACTTTTGATCATCTTCAAATAGATGTTCCACAAGCTCGTGGTCCCGGTGGCAAGGAATTGGGCGGGGCCAAATGGATAATAGATGGAAAAATAGTTATTTCGTCAACATCAACTTCATCTCGTAAAGACCAACAATCACCAAGCGCAGACACAAGTACAACCACAATTAGTGATTCATCAAAGTATATAGCTGCCTAGGGATATAGTGTTTTTTTTTGAATATAAGAGGCAACCTATCAATAGATTTTAACGAATCTCCTCTTTTATCCTTGGCCTTCAAAGATGACATAGTAATCGATGTATTGGACTTGTCTTTTTTTAATTTGGTTGAAACTAATGAAAATTTGAGTTTTTGGGATTTGATAAAGGACGCACGAGATTTCGCTAAAATTCTTAGAGAGAACAAGAAGACTGTTATTTTAAATATAAAAGGAAAGGAGACATTAATTCTTGGAGAAAAAGCTAAACCGTCTATTTCGCAAATACTAAGCAAAAGTAAGGATATTGAAATAAAGAACATAATACAGACAGCAAAGATGTCTAAAGAAGTCTTGGACTGATTATCATAACAATTAATTATATTTTGCTTTAGGTAAAGAAATAGGGCCGCTATAGTTGTTTGTTTATTAGGTGGCCGATTTCGATATTATAATTGCATCAATTTTCTAAAATGCGCGTTAAAAATCATTCCAGATTAATAGGGATTTTACCTTAAAATAAAACAATAGGACATGGAAAGCATTTTAGCCCTTTTTATTACGGTATTTTCAGTTTGATTTATCAATTCTGATTACAATAAAGCGGGATATTACAATTCATACATATCAAAAAAACCCATCTTACCTAAACAGGGCACAGCATCATCAAATTTGATGGCATCTTTTATTAAAAACCCATACATGTTTTTGTTGTCAACGAGTTTCTTTAAGGATAAATGCTTGTTTTTATCTAAAGCAAACTCATTATTATTTAGATACTTCTTTACATCATGAATAACTGCTTTACCAATTACGGCGCCTTTGGCGATTCTGTCCATATCTATTTCATAACGTTTGCAGGCCTCAACATCGACAGTTTTCGAAGCATGTATTAAAAAACACCCCCTGAATTTAGTAGACCATCCCCTTGTTTCAATAGTTTTTTTACCGCTTGCAAGCAATTCAGCATAAGGTTGCTTCAGAGAAATGCATTTCATACTAGTTATTGTACTATCCAATTAGATAATTTATTGTTAGGTGGTAAATTATTAACAACCTTCAGAATAAATTAACCACGCAGTTTCGCGTCTATACCCTAAAATGGAAAATGATGAAATTTCCTATTGAGCCGTTTGGAGCAATAGGAGATCAAAAACTGATTCTCATGTTTATTGTAATGAATTGGCGCTGTTAACTTAAGCGTGCATCACCTCCTTGTTGTAATATCTGACAAACAGATTCAACCAGTTCCGTACATGCTTTAGTTTGCAGTTTGCCTTTTGACACGGAAAATAATCATCAAAGCATTCGGTCCGATCCTTGATATACTGCATTGTTCTTTCAACCAGGCTTTTCTCGAACGAGGAATGAATATGGTGTTTTAGTTGTAGGAACCTACAAGCCATTGGGTACCAGGTTCCACCGTCGGTTGATATAGGGTGCTTTCAATGAATCTTGGCCAAACCTGAGAGAAACCTTTCTGCTATCAACATGTTTCTTTCTTTAGAGATAGACAGTGCGAGAATCTGTCTGTTTTCGGGCTCTATTGCAACCCAAAGCCATACTAACTCTGATTTAACTTGGATTAAAGTCTCATCGACGATGTATTCCTCAGTTTTCCTTCTTTTTGAGGATATTTTTCTACAAGGATGACATTTTTGAATCCAGTTCCAGATTGCGACGTGGCTTCTTCTCACTTTGTGTAAAAAGAACATTGCTTTGGCAACACATCTAGTTGATAAGCCAAGAAAGTACAAATACAATGCATGACCAATATCTGACGAAGGTGTTCTCTTTCTTTTACTGATCATGATTGAAATATGGCATCTTCAATCTATAGATTTTTGGGTAGGTTAACAGCGCCAATGAATTGGCATAAACACCTAAATACATCCAAAATGTATAGGCTCAATTTAAAGTTAAATATATCTGATAAATCTTTTATAATGTAATAATTATAAAAAAACATGTTATCTATAAATAATATATTATTTAATCATAAGTGTCATGGGAGTACTAGGCTTTATAATAGGAGTAATTATTTCTACAATAGTAATTTACTTCGTTACGAAATTATTCGGTGAAAAAGAAGGCATAAAAACAGCTGTTATTGCCGCAGTAATTGGTTCTGTAATATTCTTTGTGGGTCACATTCTTATCGGATCCGGCATCATAGCTGCTGCAATAGCGGGTATTGTATGGGTATTTGTATTGAAATGGTTATACAATCTGGGCTGGATAAAATCAATCGCAGTTGCAGTTGTAGTCTGGATTATCACTACCATAATTGGAGCTGTGCTGCCAACAGGGGTCGGACCGTTATAAGAGAACCACCACACCCATTTTTGCCAAATACATTATTTTTTTTATTTTTTTTAGTGACTGTCGCACACAGATTTTGACAAACAAAGAAAAATTTTAGTAGATTTATTATAATTATACGTTGAAAACAAAATTCTAAAATTTGAAACGGGGATAGGCCAAATATAAAAAATACCAAATGACCCAAAATCTTGTATCAATATTGTTAATCATTATACCTGATTTTAATTTTTTTGATAAATGTGTTCATTTTTGTATCGACCTTTTTCTTTGTATTGGAACTGTTTCTGATGTTAATTTCTAGGTCGGGGTAAATTCCACCCGTATTTTATCGCTAATAGCCTAACTGAAGTTGAAGATATTGCCCCGATAATTGCAGCTATGATGGGATCGAGCAAAATTAAAAGTAAATAAAAAATAATTATGCCCGTAAAGCTTGCTGTAACATATAACTCTTTAACAAATACAATTGGTATTTCATTGACAAAAACATCGCGTAGTATTCCACCACCTATCGCAGTTAATACTCCCGCAAATGCGATTATAAGGAAATTTAATCCAAATAATGTATAGGCAGTTGTTGCGCCTATTATTGTAAATACTCCAAGCCCTATTGCATCAAATTTCAAAAAGAGATTCCAGTGTTTTTTTAGTCTCGGGTAAAGTAAAAAAACTGCAACTCCAGTTGAAATGGATATCAGCAGATAAACCGGGTTTACTATGCCTATTGGGGGAGACCTTCCGAATATGACATCCCGGATAATACCTCCAGCAAGCCCGGTAATGATCGAAAGAATAATTACCCCAACAATGTCTGATTTTTTTTCTATTGCTTTGAAAGAACCTGATGCTGCGAATGCCATTGTACCAAAAAAGTCTAGCAATTGAATAATTAACGGAAAAACCGAAATTGTGGAGTATGGATCTGACATTTAGAGTATTTAGGTGCCACTGTATATTTGGAATTGTATTTAATGAAAGATATTTGAATGTCCACCATTTTCCATCCTTATATTTAGGCAAAATTCTTTATTAACTGATTTGTAGGGATTTTCAACAATGAATTTCGTTTCATATGATGTTGTGTAGCCCATCGTCTATCGATTATGGGGTGAGAATAATCGACACGAAAATGATGATACATTTACATAAGGAAAACGCCAATTAGATTTTTTTAACCATAATGGAATTCCTATTCATTGCATATGAATGTCAATCTTGCTGTATCGCGGGACTGTTTATTACAATACTTGTTTTCATGATTTGAATTTCCCCTTTTCTTTGAGCTTGCTCAATTTCATCTGAGGATTTTAATATTCTTGCATCCGAGTCATCAGTCCATTTTACAAAGTTTAACTGAACCAGTGGGCTGTAATCCTTTTCTCCTGGTAAGGCGGATGCAACTGGAATTTGAAATCCAAAAGATCCATTTCCCTCTATTCCGTTAACAAAGTCATATCCTTGTTGAAGATACCGATTCGGAATTGACTCCAACAATGGTGCAAAATTAATCTTTTGTCCCAAACTTTCAGTTATTGAAGCTGCGGTTTGATTATCTGAAGCTTCAGTTGCGATAAATGATTCTATATCCCCATTTACATACCCCTTTGATAAATTGAAGGAAATTGTATCCCTATATGTTGCAAAAGCGTTTGAGTAAAAATCAAACAGAAGGAAAAAAGACATGATGCCCATAATAAAAAATACCAATCCTGATTTGATATTTTTCACATGACAGATAAGCATGGTCTTGCTTTTAAAAATGTCTTGCATTAAACCAAATTAAATAATAATTATAGGTGTGAAATATGTGCTCTGAATGTTTTTGTAATTGAGGCTATCTTGGTCTCACCTGCAAATCTTAAATTCATTTATTGTTTTTATCGTAATCTTGGATTAAGGCTAAATTGTCTATTACATATAAATTGAATAACAAAAAAATATCTATATGGTCAATGACTTGTCCGTTTTAGATTTTAAAGTTATTAAAGAGTTTTGGGATGCCTATGATTTATCTGATGGAACCAGATTAAAGAATAGGGTGATTTTAACCGGTGTTAAAAAATTTGACAATTATCACAAAGATAACAAAGGCAATGAATATGAATTTGACTTTCAATCAGTACAATCCTTTATTTTTTCTAAAAAATCAAAAGGCAATCCTCATGCTAAACTCTACACAAAACAGGAACTTGATGACTCCTACAAAATGGATATTGTTCACAATGCAGTTTCAGAAAAATGGAATGAATACCTGATTAATGATGATGGCGCAAAACTAAAATTAAAAAGTACAGTCACTAGGATTTCAAAATCAGACATCTTTTTGCAGAATGGAGATCCAATTTATAGTGTTAAAATTAAAATTTTATCAAAGATAATCAGACCTACATCCTGAAATGTCAATAATTCGTCTCTCAGTTAAAACTTTTAAAATCGAATCAAATCAAATGATACCCAAAATCACTTTTATTTATAAATTCATTAAGCATCGAAGGAAAACTGTTCATGGGAGTTAGAGTGGATATTTTATTCAACTCATTGTAGGTTATTTGTGTCATTATTTCATCTGGTGTGCCTCTTTTATGGGGGTTCATTGTTTCTGTTGGTTTTTTGTTGGTGGCATTATATATTTTTGTCAAATAGGCATTTAATAAAATAACTGTCTGTTACAAATATGGGGGATTGTAACATGAATAAATAGTAAACCATCTTATTATTAATAGAGCGATATGGAACATTCTTGGCAAAAGAGAGATACCGGTATTACAGTGAGAATAATAATTTGTTTGTCCATACTTACTTTACTATATATTGTTTTTATTACCGTTCTTGCGTATTTGGGTCTTGGCTTTGTTCCAATAATACTAATCTCTGCTACATTTATTCTTGCCCAATGGTATTTTTCAGACAGGATAGTGCTTTGGAGCACACATGCAAAGGTTGTTACTAGCAATCAATATCCGTCTCTTCACTCGTTGGTAGAAAGAATAGTCTCAAGAAATAACATGCCCAAGCCAAAAATCGCTGTCGCAATAAACAGAATTCCAAATGCTTTTGCCACGGGCAAAGGACCTAGTAGTTCTGTGGTGGCCGTGACTACTGGTTTATTGGAAATACTTGATACGGATGAATTGGAGGGTGTGTTAGCTCATGAATTAACCCACATTAAAAATCGTGATGTTATGGTCATTACACTAGCGAGTTTGTTTTCAACAATTGCGTGGCAGATTATGCAGTTTGGATTTTTTGGAAGCTTTTACAGTGGGGGCAGCAGAGATCGCAACAACGGTTCTGCATTTTTGATAATAATACTCGTGGCTTTTGTAACATGGTTGCTTAGTTTTTTTATCATCCGGGCTATATCACGGTACAGGGAGTATTCTGCAGATAGGGGTGCAGCACAAATGACTGGAAAACCTGCAAAACTTGCTAATGCATTGATGAAAATAAGTGGGACTATGAATCGCGTACCGACTAGGGATTTGAGGCAAGTCGAAGGGTATAACGCCTTCTTTATAATACCTGCTGTTTCAAAAAGTACTTTTGCAAATCTTTTTTCAACACACCCACCAGTGGAACAAAGAATAGAAAAACTTTTAGACATGGAGGCATCTATGTATTGAAATTCTTTAAGAGATTGTTAAATAAAATTGAAACAGAATCTGTTTCTAACGAAAAATATGATGATTCTGATGCTATATTTTCCCTAACATCCGCGAGTCTTTTAATTGAAGAAAAGTTAGGTTTGCAATTTTCAAGAACCGCTGCTTTGTGCATAAAGATAATCAACGGAAGCCTTTTCAAAAACACGATAAATGATTGCACAACTTTACTAGATGTCTCTAAAGGCGAATTTCAGTTTGATTATAGAGTCTTTACAGACTCTTATGATTATTTGTGGATTATAATTGATGGAAACGGTTTGCCGCATGATTCCGACATCATAACAAATGTTGCAGCTGCGCTTTCATCTACTGGCGACATAATAGAGGAACACGGATTCTCAGGTCAAATATTGTCAGCTGTATTTCAGTTTAAATTTTTGGATAACCGTGATAACGTTGACGCCCACTACAAAAAAATCATCAAATACAATGGCAAAAGAAACCTATACCTCATATACAATTATCAAACAAATAATTTTTATCCATACATACCCATCGGTAATTCAGACCGGGACACATCAAAAGAACTGCAGGTAATATCAATACTAAAAAGTCTGATCTCCGTAGAGGACGATTATTCTAAGTGGTTTCCAATTAAAGATATACCTTTTTAAATCCTAATTACCAAATCTCATTACATGGTGTATTCCATTTTATGCCGTTAACACCCCATTATTATGTACTGTGTTATTGTTGGTGAAAGCCATTTTCTCCTCTTCAGCCTGTCTTGTTATAATTCATACGCAATGATTATTTGGTATGTCTGCTGTAAACAATAAAAAAACTTTGTCTCATAACTTCGTAGATGTATTGGTAAAGAAGCATGATAAAATAGCAAAAAAAAAATCTTTCTTATTTGGGGTTTGGTGATTAAAGATAATCTGAATCTTTGATAATGCCTTCACCTTTAAACAACTTTCTTGCCTCTTCTAGTGTTATGTCTTGACCTGGTATCACTACATCAGATTGCACTATTTCTTTAGATTCAATAGCGTTGCCTTTTTCTTCTACAATTATGTTGAGAACTTTAAGGTGTCTCTCAAATTCTGCCCTTACCGAATCATTGTTCTCTCCGCTCCCCAGTAACTTTACAATTTTGTTATCCATGGTATTTATTTCATGCATAACGTTGTCGTCTACCACATATTGACCATAGCCTAATATCCTAACGATTTTTCTTTCTTTGTTGTTATTGTTATTGCTCATGCCTATTTACCAAGATATTCTAATTTAACTTTGTTTTTTCAATTGCCCGGGTAATTCTAGTGACTTGCATTTTAGGCTATACTTGATTTTAGTTTTTCTAACTCGTCCTCTACTTGACTCTTTGTTTCAGTTTTTTCCAATTCCACCTGTATTTGGTCTTTATTGTTCGTATAGTCCACCAATGCCCCGGATTCAATCATCTCATCCATGGCCATTGCTTTGGATTGCATTGCGTCTGTTTTCTCTTCAGCACGGCTCATTGACATTCCTATGTCAGACATCTCTTCGGATATTCCGGTGATGTTTTCTTTTATCCTTACTTGGGCCTCTGCTGAAGAGTACTTGGCTTTTATAATCTCTTTTCTGGATTTAAACTCCTCAACCTTGGCAGAGAGTCGCTTTTCTGCATTTTCTAACTTGTTTTGTTCATTTTGTATGGCCATAATTTGGGTGTCTAACTCTTTTATCTGGTTAAGGTTGGCATTTTTCCTTTCTAGTGCCAGTCGAGCCAAATCATCCCGACCCGCTTTAACTGCTGCCTTTGCTTGTTCATCTAATTTATTGATATTTTCCAATATTCTGGATTTTTGCATTTCCAGCCTTTTCTTTGAAGCTACTACTTCTACTATATCCCGCCTTAATCTTTGGATAAGTTCTGCTTGTTTTACTGCAGAGTAATCTAGTGCTTCATTGGGATCTTCGTGATTATCTAAAACTTTATTTACTTTTTGCTTTATTAGATTGACAAGCCTATTAGAGAAACTCAATTGTATCTAAATACATTATACACCAAGTTGCTTTAATCTTTTTAATAGGAAAAGAAATGATGGGCATGCATATGTTTCATACACTAACAACAACGGTATTAGTATTTTTTATCCATTACAAATATGGAAAATTGACATGGACATAACGCAAATAGGTATCCTATTTAACGTTGAAATCCTGTTAGAAATTATATTGATTTTGCGGAAACCCTAAAAATAAGATTTATGCTGTTATTTGCATTCATTATTCCTATTCCTAACCTTTCCAATAACATCGACCTGCTGACTAACACTGGTTTATCATTGAGTCCATGCATTTTAAATTAGAAATTGGAATAACGACAATTTAGTATTTGTTGTAAAATAAAAAAATAGGTGTTGCCAAATAAAGATACCGTTACCAAATAAATACACAAATATGTGGCAATTTCAATCATGAGCTTTTTTAAATTTATGGTACAATTTGAATTTATAATTATTGTTTTGTGATTTCAAGCGTTAAGAATATTAATAAATAAAAATAACTTAAACCATGTAACATTAGTCATACCTATGTGATTCCATAGTTTTTATTTATTTGATTAATTAAAATAAGGCATTTGATGTGATAGTCAGTTCCATTGGCATTATCCTTATATTTAATATTTTTATCCTTGAATTAAAATAGATTGGATAAAATATTCCAATGCTGATGGATTACGATAGAGGGATGTAAATGGTAAACAGTGTAATCATCATAGGTCTTGTCTTTAACCTCATTGCATCCTTTTTGATTGCATATGGAAGAATATTTAGAAGTAAAGAAACCATAAAAAATGAATCGAAAACAAAAGGGGAACATAATCCTTTTGAAGAGAAGCATAGACTTAAGGAAACAAGGATTGCTCAAATAGGAGCCATAATTATGATTATGGGATTTGCCATTCAAATCGCAGGCAATGTCTTTTCTCGATAATAAAGCGCCATATTTTTTTTTGCAGACGCCAAGCAAATGAGTGGTTCATAAAGTTATGCTTTTAAAAATGATAAGAAATTTATGTATAAAAATTATTATTTTATTGATATATTATGAAAGCTTATGACATTATGTCAATAGACATTGAAGCAGCGAAAGAAAATGCCACAGTTGCAGAAATTGGAACGAGATTGATTCTACGTTCGATTAATGGAATGCCAATAATAGATGATGATGGCAAAGTCATAGGCGTGTTGACTATTATTGATATCCTCCGTGCCATCAAAGATAACAAAAATATGGACACGCTTAAGGCGGGAGACCTTATGACGAGAAATCCTATAATTATAAAACAGGAAACTGATGTTATGGATATTATAGATGTACTTGATAAAAAGGGCATTGAAATGGTTCCTGTGGTAGATGATGAAAAAGATAATGATAGACTTATTGGCGTAGTTTCAAGAAAAGACATTATAGAAGAGAAATTCAATGAGCGGTTTGTCACTATAGGCATGAAAAAAACAATTACAAAGAACCTTGGTCAATAAACGAAACTACCATTATGGTTTTAAACATTTGTTTATTTTTGTTTCCCTAAATGGAAACTGGCTGTCTCATATAAAAAGGTCAACCTCAAGCCTTTCTATCAAAACATATTTTTGTGGTTATAGATATTGGTGACTCTTTTACATATTTTTTATTTTTAATGTGTTGAAAATAATGTGTCTTTGGAATTAAGATGGTTTTTCCAAGGAAAAAATCCGGGGAAGAAATCAAAACATGGTTGATATCGATTTCTTTTTCTTTTTCCGGAGTGTTTTTAAAATGATGGCCTTAAAATCATCACGATATTTTAAAAAAGATCTCAAATTGGTAAAATCAACTGATGTAGCGGCATCCATTACAAGCAGGCAACATAACAGGCAAAAATTTCTAAATCCTGATAGGTAAGAATATAAAACTTGAGTTAATGTCCAGTTCTTTTATATGAAATTTAAAACTGCATACCTTACATTAAACACTAGTACCAAACATGCATTTGTAAATATCACATCGCAGGTTAGAAAAATAATAAAAGAAAGTGGAGTTAGCGAAGGTCTTTGTTTGGTAAATTCGATGCATATTTCATCCAGTGTTTTTATAAATGATGATGAGGCCGGATTGCACAGTGATTTTGATGGATGGCTTGAACAACTGGCACCACATGATCCGGTTAATCAGTATCGGCATAATGATACGGGGGAAGACAATGCAGACGCGCATCTAAAGCGCCAAATTATGGGGAGAGAAGTCGTCGTTGCTATAACTAATCGAGAATTGGACTTTGGGCCATGGGAACAGATATTTTATGGGGAATTTGATGGACAAAGAAATAAGAAAATATTGATTAAAGTAATTGGGGAATAAAAAAGCAAAAGGTATCACTACCGCTAAAAAGATCAAACAATGTAGTATGTCCTTTCCTAGCAACAATAAAGGAAGATTTTGCAATACCAAAGAGTCAAAGTGAAATAAAAATAAATTTCTATTACTGGGTGCATACTCATTAAGAGCCTATCCCAAAATTCGACAGGATTATAGCTTGTTATGATCACTGCTAAAGTGTGGCCGGTGTCCAAAAGAAGGAAGAGGATAAAAGGGATAATTGTACCATACTCAAGATTCCCGATGAGTTATGGGATAGGATTAGAATCATTTTGCCCAAAGAAAAACCATCCAAAACTATAGGTCGACCAATCATACCATACAGAAAAGTACTTGATGGCATTCTATACGTATTAAGAACCGGATGCCAGTGGAAGATGTTACCTTCAGACTATGGTTCTGGTTCAACATGCCATCGAAGATTTCGGCAATGGGTTGAGTCAGATATTTTCAAAGAGATATGGGTCAAACTACTCCAGATATACGATGGCCTCATCGGTATCAAATGGACTCGGCAATCCATTGATTCCACATCCATAAAGTCGCCCTTAGGGGGGCGATGACCGGAAACAATCCTGTTGACAGAAGAAGCAAACTGGGCACAAAAAGGCATATTTT
>JBBJMN010000115.1:0-6357 GCA_037720485.1 Candidatus Nitrosocosmicus sp. | reverse complement strand
CAAAAGCACCTGAGGTGGCACATATAGCTATACCGTAACCTGCCATCACGGATTTTTTTTTGCATTGTTTTCCTACTGATTTGGCGTCTCTGGATAATTCTCTTTAAAAATAGGGCCAAAATATGCTATAGATATATTAAATTAAATCTGCCTTGATTTGACTTCTGTTTAAAAAAATGTATTCAAGGGTTACTTAAAACACAAGTGGTGGTTATATGGGTATTTTGGATCGTAATGTCTTGTGATATATTATTGGTTTTTTATGTATTTTAATTAAAAATTATAGTTAGTTTTATTTTCAAACATATTGACATTGCCACTCTTTTCCATGCACCTTTTCACCTTGCCTAGACCGATCTTTAACATGGTTGGGCGTTGACACCAGATAACCTGGTGGCTCTTTGATTCCACTTGTGTTACTATAACATTTGTTTTCGCAAAATCGATCCTCAAACGATACAATAATTTATCCCTTTCTACAATGCGTGATTAAAGGTTTTTTTACAAACAACACAAAAAAGGCTTGATCGAACTTACGCATAAGAATATAGGTGAAGAATTTTTTGTCTCTTCAAATTCATCTGCTAGCTTAGTTTAAAATTCTCCTGTCTTTAGTTCTGCATGGGCCAACGCTTTGCTGTAGAAGTCCTCATAAATTATTGCCAATTCATATTGGCTTGCCTGTTAGTCGTTCAGCATTATGTTTAATCTGAATTTTTGATTGCAGATGGCGCGTATGAGTGGTTTGTTTTCACATTGTGTTCTTTATTATTTCCTGCACATAAAGAGTCACTCTGAGTTACTCGTCTGGACAGTCCTGTAAATGGATGAAGATGGGTATCTTAATAGAATAAGTGACAAAAGCCATCGATTCATGCCACTGCTAAAGAGGATCTTGTGATACCGATCAACAAATATTCATTTTATTTTTTTTTGTTGTCCATTTATTATATTTATAATAATTATTTTTATTCACTCTTCTGGTTTTCGCAAAATGTTATCCATAACGGATGGGTTAAACATTAAACATTAAACACAGCTGTTGCAATATCGCCATTCAATCAATACTAATTAATAAAAATAATTATGCTGGCGGCCTCATTAACATAAGAAATTTATAAATATGTTTAATATTTTGTATGCTATAACATCACCTAAAAAATTCCTAAAATCCTGCAAAACAGAGGGCCAATGGCGTTTTGGATATATTTCACCCCCACCATGCTTTATCGTCAATAGTTATAATTTCAAATGCTGAGACAAATGAGTGAAAAAACGGGCTTGTAGGTTATGACCCAGCTCTTTTGTAGATGTGCCAGACCTATAAGATACAGGAGAGACCGAAGTTATTTTGCCTACTTTGGTAAAAGGATCAACTAGATTATACAGATGGTGGTGGATGAGAAGATGTAATGTCGAGATAGGTCCCAAGATTGCAATTCTTATCGTGAAACTTGAATTATATGTTTATTTTATTTTATTGTTTTAATAAATGGCATGGAAGAAGGACACAACAAGGTTGCTGTTGTAACGGGCAGCTCTAGCGGTATTGGTCGTGAAGTTTCATTAGAACTTGCAAGAAATGGATTTACGGCATATGCAACAATGAGAAACTTGGCAAAAAGCTCAGAACTAAAGACCATTGCAGACGGAGAGAAACTGCCCCTCAAAATAGTACAGCTTGATGTTACGGATGACATTTCGGTCAAGAATGCAATTCAAGCAATTTCTGATGAAAGTGACAGGATTGATGTATTGGTAAATAATGCCGGATATGGATTGACAGGAGCATTAGAGGATCTAGGTATATGCGAAATAAAATCCCAATACGACACAAACGTGTTTGGATTGATAAGGGCCACACAAGCTGTGCTTCCAATCATGAGAAAACAAAAATCTGGAACAATTGTCAATATAAGCTCAGGTCTTGGCCGGTTTGGCATCGCTGCAAATTCTGCCTATGTAAGCTCAAAATTTGCGGTAGAGGGGTTGAGTGAATCCATGTCATATGAACTTGAGCCCTTTGGTATTAGGACAATACTCATAGAACCCGGAGTGATTAAAACAAGTTTTATCAAATCGGCAGTCTTGGCAAAAAAATCCCAAGATCCTAACTCGCCATACATTCAGTTAATGAAGGGTATGGAAAGCGGAGTGGATAAACTGGTTGAAAACGGATCGAGTCCGGAATGTGTTGCAAAGGTGGTGCTAGATGCCATTGTGGACAAAAAACCAAAGATAAGGTACTTGGCTGGTAAGGATGTCGAGCAAATACTGGATATGAAAAACAAAATGTCAGACGAAGACTTTCATAATATGCTAAAGCAAATGTGATCAATTAACATGCCTATTGCTATAACAAAGCAATCTGAATAATCTCAAAACCTCATTGATTAATAAAAATACTTACCTAAGTAACATGTTAAGATGAATTTAGGGAAATATTTTTCCCATCTTCGAAATATCAAAATACTTTTCAATTTTGGTCTTGCTCACGGGGTTTTGCATGGGATGGATTTTTTAAATTGGGCACAAATAAGTAAAGACTGTCCAAAACCATTTGAAAGTTAATACACAAGTATAAACAATCTGAATTTGCTCATATGGAGAGCACTAGGTTTGAGTTTGTGGTGGTATGTTTTATATGTTAGAACAAAAAATAAGGATAAATTAAAAAGGTCATTTTGGTCAAATAAGTGGTCATTATGGTCAATCAAATGGTCATTATGGGTATAATTTGGTATTGGATACTACTGTTGGCATGGGTAGGAGGGATCAAATAAGGTATAATTTGTTATTGATGTTTGTCGATAGGTGTAGGAAACAAGCAATATCATATTTTATGTTAGTTGTACTAATAATAATGATCAAAAATAGGAATAAGAGACGGATCTAGGATGATGCTGATTGAAATGGTGGTCATCCTGGAGGTTAACATTGTGAAATGGCTTTGAAATTGATTTTATTGCCTTACGGTAGTGATTGATTTTGACCATTCGGCATCATATACCGCCAAACAGTCAATACCGACTCCAGCCGTTAGTTTATCGATATCAAATTAATGACACACAGTAATACACTGCGTAAAACTTATAGTTAATATGGCGTAAACAAGGAAATGGGAAGAACCATTCCATCTTTTAGGCAATTGTTGGAAATAGAGAAATTGAGTTGGTCTTGCTTTAAAAAGGAGTTACCAACTAAAATGGATAAAAAGGCATTTGATAAACTATTTGAAAACGCTGAACTTTATGCTTCATATCTGTCCAATGCCGTTAATCCAATTCCACTGGAATCTGTTATGATGGGCACTCTCTTTCATAATTATAAAACACTTTTAGAGATTCACAAAAAAAAGGCAGAAGGCGATGGCCTCAATAACGATATTACGATAGAAAGCGAACTAAAACTACAGTTATCAATTGATGATAGACCCAATGGTAAAATACTGTTTGATAAAACTTGCGAAAAGTGGCAAGGTCTGATGAATTCCTTCCATAAAGAAGATAAAAAAACACTGTTGAAAATGATATTTGAAGTCTGTAGCTATAGTGAATCTTGCAGTAAAATAATAAATGACTTTGATTCTGAATCCTGCATAACATATATGTTTTTTATTTCTCTGTTGATACATCCCCAAAAACTAATAAGCAATATGGGCAAATATGCAAATGATGCACCCTCTGGAACGAATCTTGGTAAAGGCATAACATTACTGGATTTTATGACATGATGATGTTCCAAAGAGTAAATGGATTCATTTGTTGTGGTATGCTTGAACATGGGAATAATCCTTTGGATTTGAAAAACTCTGTAACTGGATTGATATTGTTGGGATATTGGAGTATATTAAATGACCACCATTTTGCCTGCACTGCAAAATTTACTATTGGTAGTAGATTCAACAAGAGATGGATGACTAACCCATGAGCACTTAAAGGGGTATTCTGTACAAACAGTAGCATTTGATACACTGAATCAACAGGGGCATATTGCGGAAATGGGGCAATGGGCTTTGGAAAACTGATAGCCGTGGCCAAACATGGGATAAAAGCCAAATTGAGATTTCGGGTTTTAACATTGTGTCTCTTTTGATCAGTCCTATAGAAAAAGGGGAAAATGGATTTGACAAAGTATTTGTTGGAACTGAACCTAGATCCGTTATCCCGTCAATTGATGGCGGTTAAACATGGCATAAAATGGTTGGCTTAAACAAATTGAAATCATCTGCATCATGGCCATTTCCTCCACTGCCATGGGCTCTTGATGTTTTTTGGTCTGAACCTGACAAAAACAATCCATGTGTGTGTTATCTGCAACATCCATGGACAATTGCGATCATGGGATAGCAGTGCGGGTCCTAGTCACATACTTTTTTGCTTCCGTATCCCATTCTTTCTCTATTTTATCCCTTTTTACATCGATTTTTACCTATGCGTCAGGTTTTATGCTATATTTGACCATTTGTTCATTAAGTTGGGTATTGGAAATGTTTGCAAAAAATATCCTCATCTTGCATTATAAAACTAGGAAGACTCTATTTTTTTTATTATTCCAAGGCCGTAAACTACTATTTCATCACTGCCGGTAACTTTTATTAACTCCTTGATCGCATCAATGCCTTTACTTTCATATTCACTTAATGCGTCAATAATTCTAAATCTTGCTTCTCTGTCGGTGTTTTTCATATATCGATACATGAGGTCCTCAACTTTTTTATCCTCGCTTGACAATCTTTTGTACCTATTTGATTCTCTTGCGTATAGGGTTATTATGTGTCATGTCAAAATAATTCATTTAAATCATGGAAAATTGGTATTGCTAAGAGTAAGGAAAGATAATAACCAAATTGAATGATTTTTGAATTACTTTAACTGTTTATCAAACTTAAAAAATAATTTATTTTACCCTATGTGATTAGGCTATGATGATTAAATGCAGTTTAGATAACCAGAAAGCCGAACTGTTTTTCTATGATAAAGCACAACAAATAGCAAAGTAAAATTAATATAAAATAGTTTTTGTTGATAATTGACATTGCGTTTTATTTGCCAACATGCGATGAAGTAAAAAAACAATTTTGTGTCTTTAGATGCTAGTGGCAAATACAAAATTGAAGCCATATTGATATTGCAGCGTCATGGTGCATAGAACTTTTACTAATAATATGTTTAAAGATTAATGGCATTTGTAGGCACTGTGGCCAGATTGATCATCATGATATTTTTTATCATACATAAATAAGAATTCTATATTCCATACAGTAACAAGAATCTGTTAAATAAAATGGATATCGAAAAGATTATCTGAGGATTTGTATTTTCACCATGGATGGGCATGGGTCGGTTTTTTCATTCTTATTGTTACTATCCAATTGAAATGTTTTAGCTTGATCTTTTTTAGAATTAAAAACTATATGGATAGTTACAGATAATCGATATAAAATAATAGGTTTTAAAGCTTAAATTAAATTTGTGAAGTATAATTAGTTTTGACAAAATAAATTATATGATCATAAAATTTCGAGTTGGGTTTTGCATTTTCTGGGTTTGAATGTGCTTAATTTTGGGAGCCTATAGTTTATGGGCCCGCAGAGTTTTGTATGAATTACCTTGAATTTGTGACGTTTTATTCGAAAAACGTCAAAAGAAAGTTACATTACAAAGATAAATGTTAACAAATTAATGGTATTCGTTTATGCATTATCTAGATCCAAATCAAAAAAAAAACGATATCTATTTGTTCTATAGAATCTAATTTCAAATTGGAGAATATGATGAATTTGACTTGATATGCCTATTGAAATTGATTTCTTTAGCCGTAATCCATTAAATAGATTATAAACAGAAAAATAATCCTTTATTTATTCTTCTAGATAATATTGTATTACTTATGGAGAAACATATTCTCAAACCTCTTTATTGTATTGTTGCGATACCTTTTGTATGATAACGATATTATCATCATTTAAAACCCTATTATTATTTCTAGTAGTAGTTACAACAGGCACAACAACACCGGCACTTTTTCATCAAGACATTGGGGCTCAATTATTTGGCCAAGGTGGTTCTGATGGAATAAACTCCGATAAAGATAGTCAATTTAGTACAAATAATCCAGTTCTATTTGATCCATTTGGTGATATTGATTTCGCATTTCCTCTCGCTACTATGGAATCCATGGCTCCTCCAGCTGATGGAAATTCCATGGCTCCTGCAAGCGAATCAGCTCCATCTGAAGACTTAGCCTCAAGCGGTCCAGCTCCAAGCGAATCAGCTCCATCTGAAGACTTAGCACAAGGCGAAGACTTAGCACAAGGCGAAGACTTAGCACAAGGCGAAGACTTAGCACAAGGCG
>JBBJMN010000114.1:0-6405 GCA_037720485.1 Candidatus Nitrosocosmicus sp. | reverse complement strand
CCCGCAGCAGAAGACGCAACTGAGACATCAAACGGCAATCCCGCAGCAGAAGACGCAACTGAGACATCAAACGGCAATCCCGCAGCAGAAGACGCAACTGAGACATCAAACGGCAATCCCGCAGCAGAAGACGCAACTGAGACATCAAACGGCAATCCCGCAGCAGAAGACGCAACTGAGACATCAAACGGCAATCCCGCAGCAGAAGACGCAACTGAGACATCAAACGGCAATCCCGCAGCAGAAGACGAAGAAAAAGATTTACAGTCAGGCGGAACTGAAAGCAACGCTAAACCACTTACATCGGAAATAAATCCAAATGCCGGCATTGCAGATAAACCATCTTCCGGTCCTCAATCACAAAGTCCATTTAATGAAAACTCCAGCACTAAAGGTTCACCAAACCTAGGGACCGATGCTGGTGTGTTTGAGATTTCACCATTTTACAACTCGTATGATTTGCCATTCACAGCGGTAATACCTCATTAACTTTTTTTAAAATCCATAACTTTCCCCGAATTTTTATTTTTTCATTATAACCAATTCCAAAAAGCATTAAGTATAACTAACAGACGTTACGATTATTACTGTTACTATGGTTATTTATTTTATTTGGATATTATGGTGGTAGCCTTTTTTTAGCAAACAATTTTGATATTTTTTGATGTCATTGGGACCGTCTTCAATATTTTTAATTCATTTTATCGGGGGATAAACTTTCTCAAAATTTGTCGCCTGTTCCTGTCTTTGATGGAAATGATTATGCCTGTAGTAAGGGAAACGATGCCGCCTAAAAAAAAGGAATATTCCCACAATTAAACCTGTGAATACACCCAATTCCAGTTCACCGTTATCTTTGAGAAACGGTAAAACCCCAAATAGTATGTACAGTGTGGTATTATCGGGAGTTTTGTTCTCCAGCTGAACTAATGATAATTCATACTCCCCCGTTTTGTTTGGCTTTATTGTAAAAAAATATGTTTTTTGAAAAGTGGAGTTTGAGATTACCTCCTCAGAAGGCCCAGTCACAGTTTCCCTTAGTTTTAGCTGATCGTTATTAATGGAATCTATAGCTAAAGTAAGTGGCCTATTTACCGAATCTATATAAATACTTGTATTGTAGGTATGCAAAGTTGTTAGTGTAATTTCGTTTGCTAATAGGACTTGATTATTTGCTATGATCAGCCCACTAAAAGTAATTCCCCATACAAAAGAAATACATATGGATGTGGCAAATAAAATGCCGCTTACGACTAGTATTCTGTATCCTCTTTGCATTTTATATATCGTGACATTGGAATTATTAAATATAGTTTGATTTTTTTCCTCGATAATCTAAATATATAGTCATATTAAAAAGAAAACATGATAATAGATTTTAAGGCTATGTATGACTATATTTTAAGTTTGATAATAACGTTCGATTCATAGGTTTTATTGATGAAATGGGTAAACTTGTATATGGTGGAATGAGGCCAGGAAAGATATCCTTGGAAAATGAAACCGAATCAATTAAAATTTATATGGAATATGCTCTAATAAACAAGATTCACACGGACTTTGATACTATGTTGGGGAAGGTAATTTATTCTTTGACTGTCAGGGAAAAAATTGAATTATTAACCTTTCCACTTGAAAAATACATAATTCGGATTTCTCTTGAAAGACACACTGATTCTCAAAAAATCCTTTATTCGATTTTAGATTATATAAAGAAATTGGGCTACAACTGGACTATTTAGTTTTTTTGTATGTTTGTTTGTTTTACTTTATACATTCATACGACTTTTGTAGGTTTGAATTATTTTTTCGATTGCATCCATTTCTTCTGTACATGCCCTCTTAAATTCTTCATAGTTTCCATTTTCCTTTAGCCTGTCCATCCAAACAGGTATTATGTCTAAAAAACTACTGTTGGAGAGTAGAAGTGATCTTACATCTTCTTGATTGCTTATTCCAAGAAATAATTTCAATAGGAATCTGTGATAATAAAGCCTATTTAGCCTCATTTCCGCAAAAAGTTTTCTATAGATTATTATTCTTTCGCTTTCCGATTTTATGTTAAATTCGTCTGAATCTATATCTGGAAGAATGTAATTCAACTGTGTATGTAGATGTTATGTATTAAAATTAAACTTTTAGTTTCTTATGGCGAACATTTTAACTATTAAATAAAAGATTACCGGTATTATCGTTGAAAATGAAATAAATGTAGTATTATATGCAAATATTCTATTAGGAAATATGTTTAATCATTTTGATTACGTATCATATTTACGCATTTTCTATTATGGACGATATAACCAATAATGAGTAAAGTGACTTAAGAGAATATCCTTAATCGATTTATAATTCGATACCTTAAATGACTGCATTTCACTCTTTTCAAAATGCCTATTTGCCATAGAAAGATAAAATGGTATATACAAGCGGATATACGCATACTTGTGTTATTGTAATCTTGTACTGTTGGAAAAAATGTTACAATAGAATATATCAAAAAGCCGGTGCGAATAGTGTTTAGTTTTCGTGGATAAATTTATTATAATGTTATTTTCTAAAAGCATAAAGAAATATGCGTATTATAATGTATCCCTATAAATTTACAAAATAAAAAGCAAAATACATTTGTGTTATATAAATAATAACCTAAGTTATCTTCTTTTCAATCTTATGTATAACATTCTTTATCCCCAAGTCTACTATGTAGTTACCTAATCGTGGGCCTTTATCAACGTTGATCAATATCCTGTAAAAAAGCCTGAAAAAATCCTTTGGTTGAATGCCGTTTTCCTTGGATTTTTGGAAGATGATAGTTTGTACTTTCTGATATAATTCGTCATTGTCAATAATTGCAGAAGACCTTTCCATTTCGTTTGCAATCAGGTTTAACAGTGACAAAACTTCTGCTATCGCTTTTTTCTGCTTGTCTTCTAACTGTATTTTTGTTGAGGTTTCTTCTTTAATGTCTGCTTCATCATAAATCTCTCTAATCTCTCTGGCCCAATTGAGCGCTAGTTTTATTTTATTGGATAGTTCTGTATCTTCTTCTTTTATTAGACCGTATTTTAGTAACCTTTCATTTATTTTTTTTATAGAGTCTATGTTTTGGTCAACAAATAATTCTGATTGTTGGATTAGTATTCTGTAAGGTATGTGAATTGAGGGCATATGCGGTGGATTTAGGTTATTTACATACTCATAAACGCCTTTTATCTTTGTTGTCTTGTTCTTGTTTTTTTCCTTTATTTTATCAAAAAATATATCTTCGTATAAATCATATTCATCCATAAGATTTGGGATGTCCTTAATACTAACGTGCCTTGTTCCGGATATTCTTTTGTATAGTAATAATAAAAGTGATTCAGGTGTTCCGTATTTAAGCCACATTTGTGGGGTCAATACGTTTCCAGCAGATTTACTAATTTTTCTGCCGCCTTTATCTAAAAACATTTCGTACTTTATGTGCAGTGGGTGATGGAACCCCAAAATTTCACTTGACACCCAATCGTTGATTCTTACAGAATCCATTATGTCTTTCCCAAATGCTTCAAATCTCACATCAAAAGCATGCCATCGCGCCGCAAATTCTACCTTCCATGCTAATTTCCCATTACCATTACCATTTCCAATCCTAATTTCTCCACTATATCCACAGCCATCAACATGTTTCCTATTTATGGTATTTCCAATACAAGAATAACTTATGGTTTTTTCTTTGGGAAAATAATCCACTGCATTTGCCACATAAAGCCTGCCGCATTGATCACATATGGGAAAAAAAGGGAGAAATTTGGTATATTTTTGCTGACCTGTGGAGACTGCAATCTCATCACCTATAATTTTACTATTTTCTAAAATGTTGTGAATTTGATTTGATAAAACTCCGCTCTTATATACTTCGGTTCCGCTTTTAAATTTATAATTTACTCCAACCCTGTCAAGGCCTTCTAGCAGTAGGCTACTCATATGTGAACCATAGGATTCATGACAGTCGCCAAAAGGATCCGGTATTGAGGAAACGGGCTTACATAGATAATCATTTAACCATTCTGGGAGCCCCTCTGGAACCTTTCTGAGACCGTCTAAATCGTCTGAGAATGCTATTAATTCTGACTTGTAACCCATATCTTGCAATGCAAGAGAAATTCCAAATGCCCTTACCGCGTCTCCCATACTTCCGATATGGGGAATTCCAGATGCCCCTAAACCACTCTCTACCTTAATCAAATCAACAGATCTGCCAAGTTTTTTCTCTCTTTCTATAATGGTAAAAGCTACCTTGTCTATCCACGTTCCTTTACCAATTGTGATTTCTTCCAAAGAGTCTTCCATTTTTTCTATATTGCTTTTGTTACATAAGGTCCATTAATAACATATCCAAACTTTTTATAATACTCTCTGGTACCTATAGCACTGATTACCGACAATTTCTTTATATCAAATTCTTCCTTACAGATTTTCTCTGCTTCCTTCAGCAAATTTTGCCCTAAACCTTTGTGCTGATAAATCAAACTTTCTTTTCTCTTCAGGTTGTTTCTGTATTCTGTTGATTTTGATCCGATCTTTACCAATGGGCCATAAACATGTAATTCCCTAACAATAGCTGATTGGGATGCTTTTGAACGCGTTGAATAAGAAAGGGAGTTAATCTCCCCTGTGTCAACCAATTCTTTTCTTTGGGGATGTGGCATGATTCTTAGCCTCAAAAACCCAAAGAGATTTTCCTTATCTTTGGATTCAAATGAAAGGAATATCTCTTTGCCATCTGATGATGAGTAATCTGTTCTGAATAAAGTTAAATCTTCACGGGAATACTCCTTATCGGTGTCCTTTAGACCTATCTCGCGGCACCTGATACATTTACATTTTATCCCTTGTTTTTTTAACTCAAGTGAAACTAATTGTCTTAGGTTTCCAATCTTTGGCCCAGAAATTACATCTTTTGGCTCTATTTCCCTTTGAATCCTCATTATTCTAACCCAAGGAGGTACTATCTTTTTGATATCAACTAAAATGCTAACTAAATCGCTTGTAGAGTAACTAGTATACTTCTTCTCTTTATAGAGCTTATAGAGACCAGTATTTTTAATTACAACTGTTGGGTAAATTTTTAGCATATCGGGCTTTAATCTCTGATCATCAAATAGCATTCTAAAATCGTTAATGTCCTGTTTCACCGATGATTTGGGTAGGCCAGGCATCATATGCGCTGTAATTTTGTATCCACTGTTTTTTGCTAGATAAAAAGACTCATACACATCATTTAAGTTGTGTCCTCGATTAACTGCTTTAAATACTTCGTCATTAAGGGACTGGACACCAATCTCGATTCGTGTAGTTCCTAACTCAAGCATCATATCTACGTGTTCTTTTTTACAATAATCCGGTTTGGTTTCAATAGTAAGACCAACACATCTAATGTCGGCTTTTTCGTTCTTTTCTTTTGATATTTCTAAGCTATCGCTTAACTCTAAATTTTTTGATAAGGTTTTGTGGTTAAGGTCAAAAACAAGCACGTTATTTTTTAGCAGTTTCGTATTAAATAAATTAAAAGCATCATAACATTTTTTTACAAAATCTTTCTGATATTCTTTTGGATAAAAGGGGAATGTGCCTCCGACAATAACAAGCTCTGCCTTATCGACATTGTGCCCTCTTTCAACTAACTGTATAACTTTTGTCCAAACTTGCCTAAAAGGATCATAGTTTACTTGTTGGGCAATTTTGGTCACAGGTTCTGTGCCAATATAACTTAAAGGTGTGTTGTCCTCAACCCCTCCAGGACAATAAATGCATTTTCCATGCGGACATGCAAATGGCATTGGCATTACGGTGACAACTGCAATACCGGATGAAGTTTTTGATGGCTTTAATTTAAGCAAATCTTTGAAATGGTTGCCCTCAGGTAAAAGCTTAAAGATATCTACATTTTTCGGAATTTTTGATAACTTGTACTTTAAAGATTTGCTTTTTGTAATTTTAAATATTTCTTTTTTTATATGGGATGTTGAATTGCGAATATCTAAAGTTAATATTTCATTAGCAATTTCTTCACATGCGTTTTTGTAGGAAATATCATTATTTGTTCTATTTTTAATGTCGTTACTAGTTAAATTCAATAAAGCATCTGATGTTTGAATGATATCTTTATCTTTAAGCAAATATTAAAATGGTTATACCTTTTGTGAATTAAAATGTTGTTATAAAATGTCCACATTAGTAAAAATATGAGTGCAATATGGCTTTTTTCTTGGCAATATACATCAAACCAAGTTAGCCTTAAGCCAAGATCTTTTAAAAAAAAGAAAAAGACGACAAAAAACGTGACTTTGAAAAATTAATAAAAAAATGATGTCAAAGTAACCATTTAGTGGATGATTGTTTTCTTTTTATTGTTATTAT
>JBBJMN010000113.1:0-6443 GCA_037720485.1 Candidatus Nitrosocosmicus sp. | reverse complement strand
TTATCCGCTGGCTTCTACCTAAGTGATTATAGCGAAGTAATTCCTGAGGTGGATGGCAATAATTACTTGGAGGTGTTGTTCAAAGTAATTGATAAATACGACATTAACGTACTAATGCCATCTTCAGGCCATGATATATTTCCGTTTAGTGAAAACAAAGAGAAATTAAAAAAAAATGGGGTTATAGCCGTAGTAAGTGATCGTGATGTTTTGGAGATATGCAGGGATAAAATTCTCACATTTGAGCATTTAAATAAAAAATTCAATTTACCGTATACTACTGATAAAAAAAACAATATCAGTGAATTTCCGATAATCGCAAAACCAAGATACGGTAAAGGCAGCAGGGACATCATTAGAATTGATGATTATGAGGAGTTGGATTATGTTGACTCCAAGTACTCAAACATGATTTTTCAGGAGTACCTTCCTGGGGAGGAGTACACCATTGACGTGTTGTCCGATATGGATTCTAACCCTATTACCTCTGTTCCTAGAGTACGAATGCAAACTAGGGGCGGCATCTCAACAAAAGGAAAAATAGTTTTAGACAAAGAATTAATTGAGGAGTCATTTAGAATAGTCAAGCACCTAAATATAATTGGCCCCAGTTGTGTACAAGTCAAAAAAGACAAAGATAATGGCTTTAAACTTGTGGAAATCAACCCCAGGCTGGGCGGGGGAACTATTTTCTCGACTTTGGCAGGTGCGAATTTTCCTAAAATGATTATCGACATGGTTGAAGGTAGACCTGTAAAGATCCCAAGAATTTCAGAAGTAACAATATTAAGATATTTTGAGGAAATTGTTATTGATGAAAAAAAAATACTAACTGCAACGGAAAAGATGTGTTGACCAGTAGTGTATGTCGCCAATAGTATTACTCAAAAGCTCATTTGAGTTAACATAGCCTGTAAGGTTACTCAAAAGCTCATTTGAGTTAACATAGTCTGTAAAAGGCGATTTGTTTAGACTTTGAATTATGTTGCAAGGCCACAAACCTGTAAAATTCATTAAAACAATCGCAAATCCAAATATCATACCTATTGTGACAACAGCTATATCCCAATTCTTTACCATTTCTTTAGCCTATTTAAAAAGAGAAGTCATCTCCATCCTGTCTTTTTTATTGTAATAGCTGCATAGATCAATAACCATGTGTAGACAAATGTCGACAATAATGTGAAAAACGGCCTATAGAGCCAATTCTTATCCCCGGGATTTCTCAATCTAAAGTCAACTGCATAAATCATCCCTGTGAACATTATTCCCGACATCCACACAATAGGGGTCAAATAATCCCCAAAGAAGGGCATCATAACTACGCTTGAGAACACAATATAGGGTCGGAAGAATTTCATCGCTGTTTGTAAATAGTATATAATCGCCATATAGAAAGGCCTTTTCCAGAACATGCCGCCCGTTGAAAAGAGGCTTCGTATGAAACTTTTTCTCCATCGAATTTGCTGCTTTATGAGCGAATCCAATGTCGGGGGGACACCAATATTTACTCTAATGCTCTGGGAGTACAGAACTTTCCAAAAACCTTTATTTCTCTTTTGGGCGTTTTTGATTTATCGCCATTGTTGTTGTCTGGTCCATAAAATGGGGGTTTGTTAGATAATACATGTGCGGTCATTCTTCTATCGGTTGCAAACTTGAAGGGCATTCCCAGAAACCTGTCGTTTGCCCATTCATGGATAAAGTCCTGAACTGCGATTCGCCTGTAAAAACTCAGCGAACCTGCACAACAGGTAACTGAGGAGAAAGTGCTCTCCATCCCTTTCTGCGCTCTGCAGGACCCATCTGCGTATACATCTTGCAATTTTTCAAGAAAATGATCAAAGAAACCACCTGTATGGCGGTTTATTACCCTACCGTGACCTGTAAGAGCTCCTATTTGAGGGTCAAAATGGAAAATCTTTACTGCTTTTTCCGCAGCATCCAAAGCCATGTTGCAATCACTATCCATAAATGCATAAATATGGCCTTTGGCGATCTTGCTAGCTACCTCAACTGCCCTCTTTTTTCCAACACTGTTTTCTAGATGCACTATTTTGAAATTAGAATTATTGTATTCTTGTTTGAGTTCATCTAAAATCTTACCGGTTTTGTCGGTACTTCCGTCATCAATTACGATTATTTCCTTTTTATCATATGTTTGATTTAGACATGATGAGACACAGTCTTTGATAATGTCCTCCTCATTTTTTACTGGGACTACAATTGAAACAAGGGGTTTTTGGTTTTGAGGAATTTGATTGTTATGAACTTTTACATACGGATCCCTATAACAGAAATAGGATATAAATAAGATATTAAACAAAACAAAGGATACCAAAACTGCATATAAACCAATTGCTCTATCTATAACGTAAATTGTTAGGTAAATCTTTACCACTAACACTGTAAATACTGCAGTTAGGAGTAAAACCCTTACAAGCCATCTCTTTTTATCGAGCTCTTTTAATTTTGTAAATTGTGGAACACTATCTAGGGCCAAGCATCAAATCACCACTTCATCAATTGAATTTGTTCCAAGCTACTTATTACCTTTTTTATAAACTCTGTTGTAAGTTTTCTACTATTATTTTCATATTAGGCGAATCTAGATAAATAGGCTATAACCAATTAACATTAACCTTGTCATTAATAAATCACAATTGGGCATCAAAATAGGTATATATTTGTCAATCCCAACGCATGCGTTCGGTTTCACGATCTGGCTTTGATGATTTTTTCCAATCCTTATAATGGCTTTTGCATAGGAATACGCGTTTTTTGGAATCGTCAAAATCTAAATCCTGAGACATTTTTGCCTTTGATAGACTCATGGACCTGTCCGCAGACTCATCACAATTCAATACGCTGCATGTTACTCCTTTCTCTACTTTACCCACTAAATTGCAAGGACAGGTGTTATATAAAAAAGTTGACAATGAGAACACTACAGCGTAAAGTATTCTGCCAGGGGGTGATGGGTTACAATTGCCGCGGTGGAATACTCCGGGTTTATTTGACCGCTTTCTGTCAGGGTCATGCCACTCAACTCGGGTTTCAACAACTTCCACACAATAAAGTGTTGAGTGACATCTGGACAGCTCGGATATCCCCAACTATACCTCAAACCACCCCTTTCAAGTCTCAACTCTTTTTTTATGCGCAGGTTTAGCCAATCCGCCAGGGCTTCAGCGCTTTCTACGGCTAGACCGTGCAAATAGTATGCATCAGAATACCGATTTTCTTTGTTCCATTTTTCTATTATTTCCGCAACCTTGTTTCCCATGGTCACCGATTGAAATGCAACTATGTCGTCGGACTCATAGTCAAAATAGTCAGATAGGCACAAATGTTTTTCCAAAGTGGACCGGGGGAACTCAAAAGTAACTTCCGATTCCCTGTTTGATGCGCCATCTTCTACGTATTTTACCAAAAGGTTGTTTTGTTTTACCCTTTTGCACCTAAAATAACCATACACTGCTTGGGGCTCAAACAGGTCCTCCTCAATTACTTTTTCCTTCCACTCGTCTAGCAGTCTGTCAAACTCATCTTGCAAGTTGGAAGCGCCTTTTCCTCGCAAACCCCATGATAGAACAAACAGGGATTTTTTATTGAGCAGTTTCCACACCTCTTTTAGTGGGATGTCTTTATTTGAAAATCTGAATGGGAAACTTAACCTTGGGGGGATTGGCTTATTCCTGATAGGCTCTATTTTGCTTTGCAAATCTTTTGTGTCTGTGCCGGTGTTGGGTGTCTTGTCGTTGTATTTTCGTTCGCTCCAGCTTTCTATTTTTTTTGCCCACTCTTGGATAAATTGGACTTTTTCCTTAGACATCACATTGTTCATTACCTTAAGGCCATCAAAAGCAGTTTTGCAGTAGAAAATTCCTGACCTGTAGATATCCCCGTTTCCTTTTGCAATTCTGTTGATGTAGTCGCTGTTTATTGCCGCCCCACCGCATAGAATTGGTATGTTGACATTATTTTCACGCGCATACTCAGCAAAGAGCTGCATTTGTTTGGAGGTTGAAACAAGCAATGCGGAGAGACCAACCACATCAGCCTTGATTTCTTTTATTTTGTTTACGATTGTGGGGATAGGCACCTGCTTACCCAAATCAAAAACTTCGTACCCATTATTGGAGAGTATCGTTTTAACCAAGTTTTTGCCGATATCATGCACATCGCCATAAACGGTGCATAAGACAAGTTTCCCTTTGCTGACCCCCTCCTGTTTAATCAAATATTTTTCTAGTTCCGTCACTGCGGCCTTCATGCACTCCGCAGACTTTAAAACA
Source organism: Candidatus Nitrosocosmicus sp. (assembly GCA_037720485.1). GTDB lineage: Archaea > Thermoproteota > Nitrososphaeria > Nitrososphaerales > Nitrososphaeraceae > Nitrosocosmicus. Next base: position 2,145 of record JBBJMN010000113.1, on the reverse strand, counting down.
AAAGGCAGTATCAGTTCACCTGATCCAAACTTGTCTCCAACCTCTTTCATTGCCGGAAGTAAAACTTCGTTTAAGGTTTCGACAGCGGCATTGTGCAGGTTTTCTTTGGTGGATTCAATCTTATATGAGACAGTCTTGCTGCTGTCATTATCTTTAATTCCTATCACCTTTTTATCCTTGTCATCCGGAATTCTATCCGCTATAGCAAAAACTACCTCGTTTTCGATGCCGTCTTTTAGTCTGTTTACTATCCTAAAATAACACTTTTTGCTTGCAGGCCAACTGGCGTCTATATCCAAAGTGTTTTGCTTTTGGGATGAGGATGAAGATTTTGTTGTTGACGACTCATTTAGTTTTGTGCTAAAGTACGATATCAGATCTGAGAGTGCGTTATCTTTGGTGTTAAAGATCAAATCTTCGCATATTCTTTTTTCAGTTGCACTTATCTGTGGGTAGGGAATTATGTCTTTGGGATTGATTATGACTGTGTCAAGTCCATTCTTAAGGGCATGGTACAAGAATATTGAATTCAGATATTTTCTAGCTAATGCCGGAAGGCCAAAACTAATGTTACTGAGTCCAAGTGTTGTTAAAGCATTTGGATAGTGCTCCTTTACGATTTTAATCCCATTTAGGGTGTTTATTGCAGAATCGGAATACTCTTTCTCCCCGGTGGCAAGTGTAAATGTTAGGACATCAAAAATCAGTTGCCATGGCTTTAGCCCATACCCGATTGACTTGTCATACAGTAGTTTGGCCACCTGCAGTTTTTCACTGCTTGTTTTGGCCATACCCAAAGGGCCAATGCACATGGATATTGCTGGGGCTCCAAACTTTCCCATCATTGGTATGATATCGTAAAACCTACTTCCATCGCCTTCCAGGTTTATTGAGTTTATGATCGGTATTCCCGGGATTTGCTTTAATGCGGCATGTACAACTTTGGTGTCGGTAGAGTCTATCACTAGTGGCGATTCAATTTCAAGGCAAAGTCGTTTTACTAATTTTTGCATAAACTCCAGTTCATCCGACCGCTCTGTTGTGGCGACACATACATCTATGCAGTGGGCCCCATCCTCTAGTTGGGCTCTTGCTACATCTATTAGTCCATCAAAGTCATTTTCCAAAACCATTTTTTTTGCTTTTTTTGAACCCTGGGAGTTTAACCTCTCACCAATTATGAGGGGGCGGGGCTCTTGGAAAAGATCTACAGATGTTAAAGCAGAAGACACCTTGGGAATTCTATTGTAAGTTTTTTTCATAAATATTGACTATCCATTAAATTTATAGATTATCTTGTTGATTTCTTTATTTAACTTTTTTTCATCATTCGTTGGAATTTTGGGCAGAAGCATCTAGCATTTTACGTAAATGGGCAATGTGTTCTGGTGTGGTTCCGCAACAACCACCAATTAGCCTTATCATTTTATGTTTTTTTACAAACTCTTCCAGTTTTTTTGTTATCTCAACAGGTGACATAAGGTATTTAGCCTGACCGTGCTCATTTATGGGCATGCCTGCATTTGGCATTACTAAAATTGGTAACTCATTTTGGTCGCAAAGCCATTGGACGCTAGGGGTCATTTCTGACGGCCCCGTGGAGCAGTTCAACCCGAATACATCAATATCCATATTACTGAGGGTGACATAAGCTGATTGGATGTTTGTTCCTAAAAGCATTTTTCCGTATTGGTCTAAGGTAACGTTTGAGATTATTGGAAGTTTTTTCTCAGCCTTTTCCATTGCCCTAAAGCAACCCTCAATGGCCAATTTGATCTCCAGAACGTCTTGGCCCGTCTCAATCAAAAGGGCATCGCATCCTCCCTGTATCAGGCCCTGGGCCTGAAGATTGAATGCCTCCTCTATTTCGTCTAATGATATGTTACCCAAGTCTGGATCATTTGAGCTTGGAAGAAATCCAGATGGGCCCATTGAACCTATGATGTATGTTTTTTTATTTAGTTCGTGGGATGCTTCTTTTGCAATCTTTGTGGCCTCTATGTTAAAATCCAAGGTTTTGTTCCCAAGCCCAAACTCTTCTAACTTGAGCTTATTACTACCAAAGGTGTTTGTCTCAATGCAGTCGGACCCTGCATTTATGTAGTTTTTGTGAATGCTTTTTATCCACTGGGGCCTTGTAAAGTT
>JBBJMN010000030.1:0-20407 GCA_037720485.1 Candidatus Nitrosocosmicus sp. | reverse complement strand
GCAGTTTCATTCACCCCTGAGCAGGCTGCAAATGAACAACAACAGCAGCCGCAGCAGCCGCAGCCAGAGCCACAAAGCCCTACCAGTGCAGTTTCATTCACCCCTGAGCAGGCTGCAAATGAACAACAACAGCAGCCGCAGCCGCAGCCAGAGCCACAAAATCAATCTACATCTGCTATAAGAAACAATAAAGAGAAATCAGAAAATAACCTTTCTGACAGTTTGATTGACATTGATCAAAAAGAAAAAAAACAAGAATTAGAAAATGAGGATGCATAAAAAATGAGCGAAATAAGATTAATAGATGAAAACGGAAAGCGATCTGATAATCGCGGAATTGATGATCTAAGACAAATCAAGATTACTGTAGGTGTAGTTAAGAATGCTGACGGATCGGCTTTTATAGAATTTGGTAAGAATAAAATAATTGTTGCTGTTTATGGGCCGCGAGAAGTTCATCCAAAACATATGGCCCTCCCAGATCGGTGTGTATTAAGATGTAGATATCATATGTCTCCTTTTTCAACAGATACTCGAAAAAATCCTGCTCCATCTAGAAGAGAGGTGGAGATATCCAAGGTAATACGTGAGTCTTTGGAGCCATCATTGATATTGAGCGATTATCCACGCGCAGTTATTGATGTATTTGTAGAGGTTTTGCAAGCAGACGGTGGATCAAGATGTGCGGGTATTGCTGCTGCATCTGTAGCATTAGCCGATGCAGGAATTAATATGCGTGATTTAGTATCTGCATGCGCAGCCGGTCGTTTAGGTGATAAAATCGTATTAGATATTAATGACTTGGAAGATAAAGAGGGTGACGCGGATATGCCAGTTGCATATTTATCTAATATGGAACAAATCACTTTGCTTCAACTTGATGGAAAATTATCTTCAAGTCAATTTGGTGAATGTTTGAATAAGGCGATTGATGGATGTAAATTAGTGTATGAAATACAGAAAGAAGCACTGATGAAAAAATATTTTGGTAATGAAACGGAGTTGAAGGAAGAAGTATGAGTTCTTCAAAACGTTCTACAATAATAGTTGAGCAACTACGTAAACAACAAATGCTAGAAGCTTTGTCTAGAGGAAAAAGGTTAGATGGACGCAATTTCGAATCTTATAGAAATTTCGAAATCGAAGTTGGTATTATCGACAAAGCTAATGGTTCTGCAAAAGTAAAGTTGGGCAATACAGAAGTCTTGGCTGGTGTTAAGGTAGAAACAGGGGAGCCATTTGAAGGGTTGGAAAATAAGGGCGCATTGATAATGTCAGCAGAAGTTTTGCCTACTGCCTCCTCCCGTGTAGAGCCTGGGCCTCCTGATGAGGAAGCAATAGAGCTATCTAGGGTTGTTGATAGAGGTGTAAGAGAATCTAAAATGCTTGATCTAGATAAATTGGCCTTGATTCCCGGAAAGATCGTCTATACTATTTTTGTTGATTGTAGCATTATTAATAGCGATGGTAATTTGCTGGATGCCACCTCTTATGCTGTGGTTGCTGCTCTGTTAACATGTAATCTACCCGTTTTTGAAGTTCAAAATGACAAGGTTGTAGATACGGGTAACATTATGCCTCCACCAATAACCACTATTCCTATTTCAGTGACAGCTGTTAAAATAGGTGATTCGGTTTTACTTGACCCAACTATGGAGGAAGAAGCATGTATGGATGCACGATTAACCATTACTTCCGAATCAGATGGAAATTTAGTTGCTGCTCAAAAAGGTTATACTGGCCCATTTACAATAAACCAAATTCTGCGATCTGTTGAAATAGCAAGAATTAAAGGAGAGGAAATACGCTCTACAATAAAGGGGTTGAATGAAACTGGCTAATAGAAGAAAACGTTCTACCGCATTAAAAGGTCTTGGTGTAAAATTTGGTGCTACAGTAAGAAAAAGATACGGTAAAGTCTATAGAACCTTGAAACAAAAAAGAAGATGCCCTAGCTGTACCTCATTAAAATTTCAAAGACTGGCAATTGGAATTTGGAAATGCAACAAATGTGAATATAAAGTAGCAGGAGGAGCATACGATATTAACCTTGGAAAGTTACAAGGCTAATTTCTGTATTTTTTTCCACGACAAATATGATTCCTCCAATATATATATAGAAAACAACTCGGCTGAAAATCAGAATAAAGTTAAAAAATTATTAAATGCTATTTATGTTGCCTTAAGAGGCGATCTTTGTTCTTCTCCAGGTTTTGATACCACTGTAAATATTTCAATGATGGGTGGCAATATTGTTTTAAGTATAACAAGTGATGATCCATCTAAATTTCGTGCCTCTGCTTTATCCATTTTAAGATTAATAGACCTTGTTTACAGGACTATCTTTATCAATTGTTGATTCTATCATAACAATTTTTATCTTAGTATTTAGTTAATACTTTGTATATACAATGAGCGAACAAGAGCTACCACCATGGCTGAAAGAACAACTTGCTAGACTGCAACAGTTACAACAAAACCTCCAGGCAATAATGATGCAAAAACAACAAGTAGAAATTGAGAATGTTGAAACCGAAAGAGCTTTAGAGGAACTAAGGAAAACTACATCTGATGATACCGTTTATAAACTTGCTGGCCCATTATTAGTAAAGTCTAACCGTGATGGGTTAATAAAAGATTTAGAAGAAAAAAAAGAGTTATCTAAAACTAGGGTTGTTGTTTTGGGAAAACAGGAATCAAGGGTTAAAGAAAATTTAAAGGAAGTGGAAAGTAAAATCAATCAAATGGTGCAAATGTCGCAATCAGGGTCGCCTTCGTCTGCTAATAATACATTTAACCTGCCAAAATAATTTATATGGCCAATATTTGTTTTAGGCCCAATCTTAGTTTTTTCCTTAATCTTAATTAGGATTATTTGTTTTTTGTTTATCATTGACTATTCGTATTGTTGCTGATGAAAGAGAGAAAAATAGTCAGGTTCCCAATTTGCTTAAGACTATGGGAATTTTTGTTGATTACAAGCAGTTACCCGTTGGGGACTATATAGTGTCTTCTGAGACTGTAATTGAAAGAAAAACAATTTATGATTTGATAAGTTCTGTTTATGATGGACGCCTTTTTGTACAGTGTTCAGATCTAATTAACCATTATTCAAAACCTCTTGTAATTATAGAGGGCAATATTACAGATTTGAATAATGCAGAAAATATGGATCCTAATTCTAAATTAATTGTAGATAAAATACGTGTGGCATACGATACTCTAACAAAAATAGCGCTTGATTTTCGAATACCGATTTTGTATACTCCCTCAATATATTATACAGCAGAGTTATTGATAAATTTAGCATCTAACCGCACAAAGGGCATAAATGATGGTCCTCTTTTAAAAAAAATAAAGAAATCTAATCCATTTTACATTCAACAATTGTATGTTCTTACTTCACTACCTGGAATAGGAACAAAATTAGCTACCCGACTATTGGAAAAGTTCCATTCTCCTAAAAATGTATTAAACGCATCAATGGCAGAGCTTGCGAGGGTTCCAGGATTAGGTAATATGAGGGCGGAAAAAATCAGAAGGATATTGGACACTTATGTTTCTAATTATAATGTAGATAATACTCAAACTAGGCTAATTGTTAATACCAAAGATGATAATGATGATGTTGCATCAGATAGATAAATACATAAAGGTCTTAAATTACTTTGTTGATTCTTCTAGCAGGGATATCAATCTGTCATTCATCCCCTCAGTTCCTATTGTTGCACGTATTGCTCCTTTATAATTTCCTATGTTGCCAAAATATTTAATTAATATTTTCTCATGAGTCAATCGCTCTTTTATTTTGTTAAAATGATTGAATGCTTGAAAGAAAAAGAAATTAGCATCAGAATCATATATTTTGATTTCTTTTATTTGACTTAATTTATTATATATTTTACTTCTTTCTTGCTTTATTGTTTCTATACTCTTTTTAATTACCTCAATGTTTTCTATCGCTTCTATTGCTAATTGCATAGAAAAACTACTTAATGGATATGGCAGTTGTATATATTGATTAAAAATATCGATAATCTCTTCGTTGGCAACGATATAACCAATTCTCGCACCAGCTAACCCAAATGCTTTTGAAAAAGTTCTCATTATTATCAGGTTGTTGTATTTGTTTACCATATTTGATAATGAATAGCCTGAAAATTCAACATATGCTTCATCTATGATTATTAGCTTGTCCTTTGAAACTTCAATCAAATTGGTTATGTCTTCAATTTTAAACTGGTTGCTTGTAGGATTGTTAGGAGATGCAATATATATTATATCGTTATTTTTAGATACCTCAATAAAAAACTCAAAATCTAGGGAATTATCCAAATCTGATAGATTTACTATATTGGTAGGTATTTTGTGCATATTGCACCGGTCTATGAAATAGGAAAAAGTTGGATTAATTGTAATGGCGGTTTTCCCCTTGCAAATAGTCGATAATAATAAATCCATTATCTGATCAGAACCACTTCCTATACCAACATTTTTTGTATTTGTATTAGCGTATTTTGATATCTTTTTAAACAATAAATCAAAATGTTCTAAAGGATACTCTCTAAGATCATTATCATAGAGTGATTTTAGTGATATTGCCTTTACGAATTTTTTCTCTAATACCATATTTTCATTGGAATCTAACTTGTAGTAATCTTGTAATCTTTCAGGTCTTTTGTAGGGCCTATGTTTTTTTATATGTGATAATTCTTTGCTTATCCACTCCATTATTGTATCCTTCCATATGCTGCTTCATAATGATTTGATAGCCCCTCCATCAAAGTTATTTCTTTCAATATTGGCGAAATTTTTTTGAGTGTTTGCTTTTCTATCTCTACAGTGTTAACTATTTTGATAAAGTCTAAAACAGATAGTGATGACCTAGACTTTGCAAATTTATATGTTGGAAGCACGTGATTAGAACCCAAACAATAATCGCTTACTGATGATGGGGTATAATTTCCTAGAAGTATTAACCCTGCATTGTTTATTTCCTTTATAATGTTTCTTTCATTATTGTCTAGTATTTCAAGATGCTCAGGCGCAAATTCATTTATAAATTCTATGACTTTTTCATCTTTATCGCATATTGCAATAAAACCATTTTTGTTTAAGCTTTTTTCTACTATGTCTTTTCTATCAATATTGCCAAAATTAATAATTTTATCTATTTCTTCAATTATTTTTTTTGCGGTCGAATTTGAATTTGTAACTACTCCACATACAGTATCTTCACTGTGTTCTGCTTGAGAGATTAAATCCAGTGCAACAATTCGTGGATCGTCTTTTTCCTTTGCGTAAATCAATAGTTCTGTTGGCCCTGCTAGCATATCGATTGCTATGTCTTTTGATATTATTGATTTGGCTACTGAAACATACAGACCTCCAGGACCCACAATTTTGTCTACCTTTTTGATGGTTTTTGTGCCATATGCCAGTGCTGCAATTCCATGAGCTCCACCAATCTTATAAAATTCATTGACTCCGCAAATGTCTGCGGCAACCAAGGTAAATGGGTCTATCTTTCCATTTTTCATGGGGGGTGATATGGCTACTATTTGTTTAACTCCTGCCACTTTTGCTGGTATTGCACACATTATAACTGTGCTAGGATATCTGGCTTTTCCACCAGGTATATAACAACCTATTCTTGAGATTGGTATTACTTTTTTATTTATTCTAATGTTGTCTGAACCTACCTTAATATCTTTAAGATTGTTCTTTATTGCTCGCTCGCTTTCCTCTAGTTTTGATTTCATGTATTTTATAGTGTCTATCTGATTAGAGGTTACGTTTTCATATGCTTCTTTTATCTCTTTTTTTGTAACAACAAAACAATCTATTTTTGCATTATCAAATTTCTCAACACATCTCAATAATGCCTCGTCTCCACCTTTTTTGATCTCATCTATGATTGCTATTGCGTTTTTTGTAGGTGTTGCTAGATCTTTATTCCATGATTTTTCTCTTAATTCATTAGCATCGTTTACTGGATCTTGAACATTGATGATTTTAATCAATTTTATTGTCATCTATGATGATGTTATCTAATGATAAAATTTGACTCGGTTCTAATGTGACTAAACCTTGTGCAATTTTCCTAATGTTTGGAATCAGTCTTATGTAGTCCTGTTTATTTATTATTGTATTGACACCATACCATCCATCTTTACTTAGATTACTTACTGTTGGACCTTTTAAAGATGGAAGAATCTTTAATAGCTCATCCAAATTTTCTTTATTCACATTTACAAATATGTGTAATTTTTTTCTTGCTTCTACCACTCCTTTTAATAGCACAATCATGTCGGATATCTTTTCCTTTTTGATAGGATCTTTTAATGAGTCTTTATTTGCAATGAATACTGCGGTAGATTCCATTACTTGGTCTATGATCTTTAAGTTATTTTGAATTAGTGTGGTACCTGTTTCTGTAATGTCAAAAATTGCCTCTACATCTTCTGGAGGTTTGGCCTCCGTTGCGCCAAATGATAAAAATATTTCTACATTTTTATTATTTCCTATTCTAAACCATGGGGTTATAATTGTAGGCTCTAATTCTCCAAAATGTTTTTTATAACTTTGTTTTGATTTTATATATTTAGAGGCTGATTTGAGATATTCTGTTGAAAATCGTAATATTTTATTATTCTTTGCAAAATATGCTATCATCTCGTCAAGGTTGTTAAACTCAAAAGACTCTGGAATTGCAATAACCTGCTTAACTTTACCATATTCTAAATCCAGCAATACTTTGATATCTGCATCTGTTTCCTTTATCCAATCTTTACCAGTTATTCCAACATCATAAAATTTTTCTTGTACATATGTAGGAATCTCTTGTGGCCTTAAAATTTTGACTTCTATATCCGGATCAGAAATTCTGACCCTGTATATTCTGCCTCTTCCGCTAACACTTCCTTGCCATGCTTGTTCTATGATTTTAAATGTTGCCTCTTCTATACTGCCTTTGGGCACTACAAACTTTACAATACCCATATTCGCTACCTATATTTATTATACTAGTTATTATGTTGTTTATTTGTTTTATTGATGGTCTCAATAATGCCTTTAGCTCTTGATACCGATATATTTGCCTCATTTATCATTTGCTGAGAAATATCTTCTATTTGATCATCCAAAGCTCCTGCCATTTTTGCAATATTTTTTGAATGGAGTTTCATATGTCCCTTTTGAATCCCTTCATCTGAGAGTGCTCTAATTGCTGAAAAGTTCTGTGCCAGTCCTACCGCAGCTATTATCATTGCGAGTTCCTGTGAACTTGCAATACCGAGTATTTTTAGACATGCCTTAACAAGTGGATGTATGTTTGTAATGCCTCCAATTACCCCAACGGCTAGGGGTATTTCCATTTCACCTACCAAATCTCCGTTTGAATTTTCATACCATTTAGTTAATGACCTGTATTGACCATCTTTACAAGCATATGCATGGCATCCCGATTCGATAGCTCTGAAATCCTGTCCTGTAGCTATTGCTACGCTATCAATTCCATTCATAATTCCCTTGTTGTGGGTAACTGCTCTATAAATATCAGAATAAGCAAAAGCATAGGCAAATAAAATTCTTCTTAGAACTTTGTCTCCTCCAATTAGTGCTTTTGGAAAAACCCCTTTACATCTTATCAAACGGTTTGTTGCATAATTTGATAATATTTTCAGTATTACTTGGCCTTCTGTTAATGATTCTATTTTTGGGGCAACTGATTCACACATGGTATTTACAACGTTTGCTCCCATGGCGTCTTTTGTATCGATTAAAAGTTCTATTATTATCATTTGCCCAAGGTGATTAATGCTTTCATCATCGATCTGTTTTATCTGTATATCTATACATCTGGCAAATTTACTTTTAGTGTTTGCTATCTTTATTAATTCAATCTTATTTTTTGTGATTGTTTTTATTACTTTATCTGTGTTTGCTATATCATTGTCGTTATAAGAGACTAACTGAATCTGTCCTATCATTATTGATTTGTCTGCTTTAGCTTTAAAGCCCCCTGTCTGCTTAACTATTTTTGCAGCATTGCTTGCTGCTGCTATGACCGAAGGTTCTTCTGTTGCCATTGGGATCAAATATTCTTTATCGTTGATTACAAAATTGTCTGCTATTCCTAAAGGTATTTGAAAAATTCCAATTGCATTTTCTATCATTTTATTTACCTCGTCAAAGCCAAATGTGGTAGTATTATTAAATAAAGCAATTTCTTTATCTTCAAGTTTTGTTTTATTTTTAATATGCTCCAGTCTTTCTTCAAGAGTCATATCTCTGAATTTTTTATGGGTTGTATTATTCATTTTTAATTATTTTTAAAAGTTTATCTGAACCTGAATTTTGAAAAAAATCTTTGTTGCCTGTTATTATATATAGAGAACCTTCTTTATCTTCTGTCACATCTTTTAATTTTCCGAATCCTGTTAATATTGTTGATTGATCTTTTGAATTAGGGTCAATTATTCTTAAATGCTGGCTTTTTAATGTGGAAACTATTAGTTTACCCTCGTAGCCAAGTATTGTAGAGTTACTTATTACCATGCCAGCGGGATAAATTGAGGGTGTGAAACAGAATTCTGGTTCTAGTGATTGTTGGTTTTGTTCCAAATTTCCACATTCTTCAATCGGCCATCCGTAATTCCCACCTGGTTTGATTGTATTGATCTCGTCATTTCCTATCCTTCCGGCTTCGCTTGCATATAGCACCTTATTATCAAAATCCCATGCTAAACCAACAACATTCCTATGTCCATACGAATAAACTGTGGAATTTTTAAATGGATTGTCTTGAGGAATTGTTCCATCATCATTGATCCTGTGAATTTTGCCTCCTAGGCTGGAAAGATTCTGGGATGACTCAGAGACTGTGTTATCCCCAACTGCAGCATATAGTTTTGCGTCGGGACCAAATTTTAAAGCTCCCCCATTATGCAACTGAGAAGCCGGGATTTTATCCATGATTGTTTTTTCACTAACTATAGTGCTGTTTCTTTCCTGCAGCCTCAATATCTTATTGTATATTTTTTCACCGCTTTTATATGTATAATAAACATAAAGAAAATTGTTCTCATGGAATTTTGGATGAATGGTTAAGCCCAGTAGTCCAGCACCTTCATTAAAATAATTATCATCTAGTTTGTATTTGTTTAATGCAGTTCCATTATTGTCAAGAAATATTATATTTCCTTTTTGTTCTGATATCGTAATTCTACCATCAGGTAAAATACCTATACTTGTAGGGAAATCCAGGTTATCTGCTATCTCCTTTATTGCTGATTCGTTTTTTTCAGTAAATGGGGTCGGTAGTAATATTGTAGTATCCGAGGGAGAATTTATTATTGTTATTATGCTTATTATTATTATTAAAATTCCAATTATTACTGCGAAGTATTTTTTCATAGTGCTTTATAAGTTACAAAAGGATTTTAAGCTATTATAAAATACTTGTTTTATTGATTAATATGTTAAACTTGATACGAAAAGAAGTTCCTACTCTCTCAGTGGAAGATTCTGTGCCAAAGGCTATTAATTTGATGCATACTCATTCCATTAAACAAATTCCGGTTGTTGATTTAGATAACAAATATGGTGGAATGATTTATTATAAAGATTTTATTAATGTCAATTTTCAGTCCACATCAAAAATCAAACATTTTTTATCAAATGATGCTCATATCCTAAAGCTGACTGATGATTTACAACTTTGTATTAATTATATTATAAACACTGGAAAAACCGGACTTCCTGTTGTAGATAATAAAAAATTCGTTGGTTTGGTTATTGATAAGGATCTTGTGCTAAATGTTGAACTAGATAATTTAAAAGTCAATGATATAATGTCCAGTCCTATAGTTATAGATGAGAATTCAAATTTGGATAACGCATTAAGTTTAATGAGAAAAAATAATGTTTCCAGATTGCCTGTTGTAAACAATAACCATTTTGCCATTGGTGTTATCTCTTTACTTGATATACTAAAAATTTTTTCAATTCATAATGAAAAGGGTTCGCCAGGATCTGTTCTTGTAAAAGATTTGGTAAGAACTGGTTTAACTGTCGAAAGTGGTTCAATTATTAAAAATAATCTTGATATATTTAAAAACAGTGATGAATTGATAGTTGTTTCAAACAATAAACCTGTAGGCATTATTACTTCTAAAGATATATTGGAGACATCTCTGCCAAAAAAAACTGATTCTATAATTTATACTGCCAATTTTGATGATGTGGGTGTCCGCAACGAAATAGTTCAAAAAATGGAGAAATTCGTAAAAAAAATAGCGGGAATGCTGAATGATATACAATCTGTTGTAATTTATTTTGAGAAACATAAATCACTTTGTTCAATCAGGACAAGGTTGATTACAAAAACCCAGGTGATACATACTCATTCTGATGATTATGATCCACTAAGAGCTTTTAAATCTGTTCTTGAAAAATTAGAGAGGCAGATTACGGAATTACATTCAAAGAAGGTAGAAAATAAATTTAAAGATAAAAAATATAGCGCAGATGAGGAGATTTGAACTCCTGCTCGCCATAGGCGAATCGGCTTACTTTTAATCAACCTTGATGTTAACTCAAGGCCGACGCAATACTGTGGTCCTAGTATTTTTAACTTAGGATGACCACTCTGCCACATCTGCACCAAAATTACTTATTATTTCCCTCTATTATATTTTGATACATAATTATAGAAATGTAACCAATATTCAAACTAATGTTCTATGGGAATATACATGTTAACATATAATATACCAAGTTCTCTTGCAATCTTAAAAGTGTATTATTATATATGCTGTTTTACAAGAACATTAAGATGTTGATAAAATATATTTGCTTAGACAAACCAATTAAATGTCTAACTTTTAAAATAATTATAACCTTAATGCCTTTTCTTTATTGTGTGATTTTGCATAATAGTAGAGTGTATTGTATAAAACTTTAATCAAAAACAATCAAAATAAATATTCGCAATTGATCCAAACTTAAATTTAAGTCGTTTTGCTACTTTTTATATTGTTATTTCTTTATAACTAAATGAATGATCCCTATAAACAAACCTTGGTTAGGCGTTGAAGAAAAACAAGAACTGTTAAATGTACTTGAAGAAAATATATTAACTTCTCCTGCTAACAATGGGGGAAAAAGAGTTCAAGAATTTGAAAGTAGTTTACGAGAGTATATTAATGTAAAACATGTAATTGCAGTTAATTCTGGTACTTCTGCACTCCATGCGTCTTTATTATCTATTGGTGTAAGACCGGGAGATGAAGTTATACTGCCTTCTTTTACTTTTGTAGCCACTGCAAATTCTGTAATTGCAGCCGGTGCCAAACCAGTTTTTGCTGATATTAACCGACAAGATTATACTATTGATATTCTTGATATGGAAAAAAAGATTAATAAAAGTACTAAGGCCATTATTCCTGTTCATCTTTATGGCCATCCTTCCAATATGAACGAAATCAATTCTATTGCGAGGGAACAATCAATATGTGTAATAGAAGATGCCTGCCAGTCATTAGGATCCACTTATTTCCAAAGGCAAACAGGGACTTTGGGTGATATAGGTTGTTTTAGTTTTTATGCAAGTAAAGTGATTACTACGGGCGAAGGAGGAGCTATTGTTACAGATAATGATGATATTGCTGAAAAACTAAAAATGATTAGAAATCATGGAATGGTCCATGGATATGATACTGCATTATTTGGCCTGAATTTAAGATTGCCTGAATTGAGCGCTGGTGTTGGAAAAACTCAAATGAAAAAATTAGATAAAATGTTAAAGATAAGAAGAAACAATGCAGATATTTTATCAGAGGGATTAAAAAAATTTGAACAAATGCATTCTATTATTAATTTGCCACAAGAAACTATGGATAAAAAGTTTAATTGGTATCTGTTTACTGTTAATTTTAAAGATAAAAATCAAAGAGATCTGGTCAAAAACCACCTTATTAATGAGGGTATAGGCGCCACAGTATATTACGATCCTCCAGTACATAAAACACCATATTATAATAATTCTGATTCTGTTTCTGATGATGCATTGCCAAATACTATTTGGGCTTGGCATCATGCTCTGTCATTGCCTGTTCATCCTTTGGTAACTGAAAATGATCTATATAAAATTTTAAAAGTATTTGAAACATGTAAATGATTTCAATTATAATTAAATATTATTTTTAGAAAGATTATAGTAGTGTCTAACGTTTTCGAATACAGTTTTATATATTTGATATTTGAACGGTTTTAGTAATGAATCTAACCGTCGAAAGAGATGAATTACTTTCTAGGCGATTTTACCTTGTCATCTTTTATATCTGTGCAATAATAATGACTGTAATTACATTTTATTCTATTTATATAAGTCTAAATGAATATTTGAATACTGGAAATGTAATAATTGGTGAAGTATTGGTCAATACCGAATTCCCTGTTAAAGGGCTTGCAAAGCTTGTAACTTATCTTATGATTGTATCTGTTGTGGGGTGGTATTGTGTTACTAAATTGGGTGGAGATAAGGTAAAAGATATTCCAAAAAGTATGAAAACCATACTTCAGTTAGTTGTTCTAGTCATACTAATAGTTTCTATATATGAATTCTTCTATAATTTTATTATCTGGAATGCATTAATTACTGCCGATTTGATTCAAGGGGAGTTAAAATTGGATGCCTTGTATATGCCTTATCCGAATCCTCATACCCCATGGAATTTGGTATTTGCTACCAAAATGTCTTTGGCCGCACTAATTATTTCATCCCATGGATTTTATATTATCTCAAAAAAGATGTGATACTGATGCAGTTAAATTGTATTGCTCTGTTGATCAAAATCTTACTATTTTTGTATTTAAATTATAGTCAAAATTATTTTTTGGATTAAACTAAATTGTAATTATCTTTTATTAGTAATTGTAAAAGAGTTTTATAACAGAAATATAAAAAATTGGTATGGATAATGCTGCTGATAAAAAGAGTGTTCTATTGAGTGTAAAAGAATGGCAAATAGTTTTGGACTCCTTAAGTAATACTATTTTTAATGAGGAGATTACTGAAGAAGCCAGAAAAAATGCTAAAGAATTATACCTTAAAATAAATAAAAATATGTAGATAATTATTATTCCCCAAATAAAAAATTTTCATTACTATTACCATAAAATTATTACATGTTCTAAAATAGCGAAACTTAGCTACTAAATTACTGTGTATCAATTAAGTAATTTATCCGATATTCATTTACTTTGTATTCCTAATCTGTCTTATTAATTCTAAAATTTTATCTATATCTTCTGCTTCAGGATTTAACTCCACATATTGATAAAAGTTCTGTAATGATTCCTTGAATTTCTTGTACCTATATAAAACCATTCCTTTATCTCTTATTGCTTCGGGATTAAACCTGTCTAGCGACAATATCATTTCATTTATCAATTCAATTTTTTGAAGGTCATCTACCTCTATGTATCCAATCTTTAAATTGTTTAACAGCCTGATCAATATTTGAGAGGTACTTGCTTTCTCTAATATGCTATTAGACACAGAGATACTCAATTTGGGATTTACTTTATTTAGCAAATCCTGAAGTATATAATCATCCATAATTCTGCCTTTATTGAATGGATCAATTATTATGTATTCTTTTGACTCTTTATCGAGAGTGTATTTTACTAAGAAATGAGAAGGAAAATTTACTGGTTGTAACTCAAAATTTAAAAAACTTGCTAAATGGATATAAATTATTGACAAAGTTATTGGAATTCCTGTTCTCTTTTCTAATACTACGTTTAAATAATTATTATTGGGATTATAATAATCATTAACGTTTGGTTGGAATTTTTTATCCATAAAAAAAAACTCATTGAATCTCTCAATAATATGTGTAGGTCTCATCTCTTTTGGAGTTTTTATTTTTCTTTTTAGTTCTTCTCCCATTTCTTCAATTTGTTTTAAATGGCCATCAATACTCAAATTTGGATAGTTAATGATTCTTGCAATGTGCAGAGCGTATTCTGAAATTTCTTTTATGTTTTCTTTTTCATTTAACACTTCTACTACATTTTTTTTCCAATCCTTTATATGGTGGTTGTAGTGATATTCAAAACTCAATATAAACAAAACTCATTTCATACTTATAAGTAAGAATAATAAATTCTTATAAAAGTCAATTTTTTGAAATATTATTAATAATTGTAATAATGCACTTTGTAGTTTTCTCTAGTAAATCGATTCTAGCGTATTCATTGGGTGAATGAATTCTCGAAAAAATATATGTTCCACCAATAGATATGCATGGAACTTTTAGTATATTTATAAAATCATACATGGGACCAGTACCAGCGGAAGATATGGAAATTATTGAGTCTCCAAATACTTTGTTGGCGGATTCTTGAATTAATTTTACATAGGGATTGTTTATTTCTGTTTTACCGGATGATTCTCCATGAATGTTTGTAATTTGAATATCTCCAAAACCATTTTCCTCTAGGTACTTTTTTAATCTTTCAAATTGAAGTTTTGGATCCATATCCGGAACCAATCGAAAATCTATTTTGACAGATGCCTTGGATGGAAGAATTGTTTTGGCTCCTTCTCCTGTGTATCCTGAAATCAATCCAGAGATATTGCAGGATGGTTCGCTTGTTAGTGCCTTCTTGATATTCTTTCCACTAATATTATTGACAAATTTTTTTATTCCATATTCTTTTTTTAAGCTTTCTTCATCAAATGGCTCATTTTCTATCATTTTGACTTCTTCTTCAGTTAGTTTTTTAACCTCCTTATGCCAATCTTTGACTAAAATTGTTCCGTCGTTGTTAACTAATGTTGATAGAGCTTGAACCAATTTCCATGCTGGATTTTCAATTAACACAGCTAAACTTGAATGAACATCTCTTGATGGGCCCATGGCGGTCATTTCTACGTATAATAATCCTTTCATACCTAGACTTATTATTGGACGCTCTTTTTGATCGATATATCCAAATTCCCATATAACTAAGTCTGTTTTTAATTTGTTTTTGTATTTATTTATATAATTAGAAATATTATTACTTCCTGTCTCCTCTTCACCTTCTACTAAAAATTTTATATTGACAGGCACGTCTCCTGTGTGTTTTAAAAAATATTCCACTGCACTTAATCTTGTTATTAGTTCGCCTTTGTCATCAGAAGCACCTCTCCCAAAAATTTTATTACCTTTAACGATGCCTTCAAAGGGTTTAAATTCCCACAGATCCAAAGGCTCTTCTGGTTGGACGTCATAGTGATTATAAAATAAAATTGTTTTTCCATTTGGATTTGATTTGGATTTTATCTCTCCATATACTATAGGAGGGGCTTCATTTTTCTCATTTTTATTTAAATATATCAATTCTGCAAATATTCCAACCTCTTTCATAATTTTTACAATTTCATTGGCACATTCTTCTAAGTTTTGTTTCCTTGCAGAAACACTTGAGATTTTGATTAATCTTTGGAGATCATTTATTAACTTGTTAACATCAATTTCTGAAATAATATCATTTATAGCCATTTAGTTAATTGATAATTTATTATATAAAAACTAAATTTTTTGTTAATATTTTTATAACCATCTACTCCTAAATTTTTTATTGAGTACTGATAACATAAAAAATATTTTTCTTTCGCCTTCTTCTATTGCAATAATAGGAGCTTCTGAAAAACCTGGAGTAGGAAAAGCCATTTTTTTAAATATTTTGAATGGTTATAGGGGAAAAATTTATCCTATTACCCCATCTAGTTCTTCCGTATTCGGAATAAAAGCATACAAAAGTGTTCTAGATATACCTGAAGATGTTGATCTGGCAGTTGTGGCAACCCCCAGTAAAATTGTTCCGTCTGTTATGGAGGAAATAGGTAAGAAAAAAATCAAGGCCTCTATAATTGTTTCAGCTGGATTTAAAGAGGTGGATGAATCGGGTGCAAAACTCGAGCAACAAATCCAAGAAATAGGGAGACATCATGGAATACGGATAATAGGGCCAAATTGCCTTGGAATAATGAGCCTGACAGAACAAAATCTTATGAATCTGACATTTTTAAAAATTACTCCCAAATATGGTGAAATCGCCCTAGTTTCTCAAAGTGGTGCTATTTGCGCAGCTACCGTTGAGGATGCAATGGCTCAAGGGATAGGCTTTTCAAAAGTAATCAGCATGGGAAATAAGGTTGATATGGATGAAACTGATATTCTTGAATTACTCGAAGAAGACCCTTCTACAAAAGTGATTTTAATGTATTTGGAGGATATTCATGATGGTCGCAGGTTTATGAATATTGCAAAAAGAATTACTCTTGAAAGAAGGAAACCAATAATTGTTTTGAAATCTGGTAGGACTCCTGAGGGAGCCAAAGCTGCTATGTCCCATACAGGTGCATTGATGGGATCAGATGAGATATATGAATCAGTTTTTAAACAGTCAGGGGTGATTCGCGTCGATACTATGCAAGAATTATTTGAGTTATCTACTGCTTTTTCAAAACAACCTTTACCTGTAAATGATAAAGGTGTTGTTATTGTTTCTAATGCAGGTGGACCTGCAATTATATCAACAGATTCTTGTTCTAAATACGGAATACAAATGGCTGATATTTCTAATTCTAAAGATATTATATCAAAAGTCATTCCTCCTCATGGTTCTTCAAAAAACCCAGTTGATATTGTAGGTGATGCGGATTTTAACAGATTTGAAAAGGTTCTCCGAGAAGTTTTATCTAATCCCAATGTTGGCTCGGTAGTTACAATGTGCACTCCTTCTGCAACTTTGGATTATAATGAATTAGCTAAAACAATAATTAGGACGTCTAAAAATACAGGTAAAACCGTGTTGGCATCTTTGATGGGTTTAGCTGAAGGAGTGGAAAATAAACAAATATTGTCAGAAGGTGGTGTACCGCATTTTATGTATGCTGAACCTGCTATACGAGCACTTGATTCTATGTATAGGTTTAGTAAATGGCTAAATATTGAAAACGATCATATAAAAACGTTTTCTGTAGATAAAGATAAAGTTAGAGATATTCTGTTAGATGTAAAAAGACAAGGCCGTTCAAACCTCTTGGAAGATGAAGGTTATGAAGTGCTTAAAGCATATGGTTTTCCTGTTCCTAAAAGTATACTTGTAAATAATGAAAATGATGCAATTAGAGCCTCAAATAACATCGGATATCCTGTGGTAATGAAAATATCATCCAAAGATGTCATACACAAATCAGATGCTGGCGGAGTAAAAGTTGGATTAAAAAATGATGATGAAGTAGGAAATGCTTTTAATTTAATATTGCATAGTGTAAAAACACATTATCCTGATGCGACTATAAATGGTATTCTTGTACAAGAGATGATAACAAATTCAAGAGAAACAATCCTAGGAGCTAAACAAGACAAATTGTTTGGTCCATTATTAATGTTTGGTCTAGGTGGTATTTACGTCGAGATTTTAAAAGATGTAAACTTCAGACTTGCACCTATTTCTGAGTCCGAAGCGAAAGTTATGGTTGAATCCATAAAAACTATTGGTCTGTTAAAAGGTGCTAGAGGGGAAAAACCTTCCGATCTCTCTTCTATAGTTGATTGTCTATTGAGATTGTCTCAGCTGGTTATTGATTTTCCAGAAATTGAAGAATTCGATATAAATCCGCTACTAGTTCTAGAAGAAGGAAAGGGTTCAAGAGTGGCAGACGTACGAATCGGAATTAAATAATCGATATATTAATACCTCTTATTCTATCTTTTTGCCACATTCCTCACAGAATATTGCCTCGGTATCGTTTTGATAGTTGCAGTTTATACATACTTTATAATTTTGATTTATTATACTATTAGCACTGTTTTTATCCTTATTTGATGGGGGTGAATTATCAACGTTTTCATGTAAAATGACTATGTCTCCAATTTTATCTATATTGTCCCATGCGACTTCAATTGTTTCCCTCTTTAAACTGTTGGTTATTTTAAAACTGAATTGAACTTTTCCTTCAGAAATTTTTCTTAAACCTATTTCACTAATTTTCCCTATTAATTGAGCGTTATTATTGTAAGCCAATAAACCTATTATATTCTCAATTGGACTATAATCCTCCTTCTTTCCTAAATCTCTTATTTTGGAGTTATTATTTGTTGATTCTGTTATGGTTTCTTGATTGTCTGATTCTGATTTTTTCAAGGATTCTTTGGTATCTGTCTTCACTTCTGAGTCATTGTTACCTGGCAAATAAACGTTATTTTCTTTTATATCATTAAATTTTCTATATTGTGCTATGACTGAATCACATGATTTGCATTTGTATTCTCCTTTTTCAATTAATATTATATTTTCTCCTAAATCTTCATTAGGGTTTTCATATTGGATATTTGGAGCTCCTTCATAATCTTTTTCACATCTATTGCAATGATATTTAGTAAACCTATCCGTTTCTAATCTTCCAATTCCGGCTAGAAATAGTTCTGGGCCTCCTAGGTTTGCCATTTTTTGCTCAATATCATTGATTTTTGCTATGGTATGTCCGCCTGAACCCCTCAATTTTTTTTCGATAAAACTACCTTTGTTATCCATGGTTGTAAGGTGTATTAAACGGTAAAACCCAAATAATATATAGGTATCTTGATGCCTTTGTCCTTTAATCGCATTATTAGTCTGGACCCACTATAGGCAACCCCTTATTTGGAGGAAGCGTTATAACTTGGTCCTGTGTATCTTTTTCTATTTTTTCAAATTCAATTGTTATCTCTATAGGTGCGTTATATTTTGAACTCAATTCTTCTGCCAATTTTGTGATTGATTGTTTGTCTGCGAATTCTTTTGAACCTTGCAAAAATACGCGTGTTTGTCTGTAGGCTACTTTTCCTCCATACTTTGATTTGAGAAAATTAGCGATATCTTCAACCTTGTCTAAAGGTATATCGTTATAATAAAAACATATTCCATTAACTGGTTCTTTGTCAAATGGGGTTCCATATTTGTACCAAAAGATTCCAAAATGCTCATATTCTCCTTGTAGACATTTTATTTCCCAATGATTAACATTTTCTACAGGGTATTCACCGTTTGCTAAATCATCGAAATTGAGCCTCCAATATCTTACACGCATTAAATCTCTATGAATCAATAGCTATATTTAATACTTGTAAAGATGTTTTACAAAACATTATAAATGATTCGTTGTTTTGATAATCCCGTTGGATAATAGAACCCAATTATTATTAGATATGGAAAAACATTTTGATGTCCAGGATGGAGCCTTTTTCAAAAAATTGTTGAAACATGAAGATTATGTAGTGAGAACAAGAGCGGTTTGTATTCTAGCGGATATTTCTGATGAAAAGGCAGTTGACTTGATTGGAGATGTTTTATTAAATGATGCAGATAGTTTAGTAAGACACGAAGCGGCTTTCTCTCTTGGTCAACTAGGCTATGTTAGTGGATTATATTTTCTTTCCAAAGCGGTTTTATCCGATCCTAGTTTTTTTGTAAGACACGAAGCAGCTATTGCTTTAGGAGTTATAGGATCTGAAGAGTCTCGTGATACCTTAAAACAATCTTTAGATGATGAACGACAAGAAGTGCGAGAATCAGCTATGGTAGCTCTTGCTAATCTGGATTATGTTTCTTATGTAAAACGAAATAATAAATTTACAAAAATGACCGGTGGTTAATAGTTTTTCTCTCTTATAGTTTGTATTTTGTTATGGAGTTTATTTTACATATTTGAAATCAACAAATTAATATTGATATCATAAAAATTATAATATGTCTGAATCAAAACAGGATGAAGGATTGCGATTGCTCCAAAATGAACAAATTAATGACTTCAATGAATGGAGAATGAATAATCTTACTCTAAAGTTAATATTTGATGGAGAGGATTTTTCTAATAGGGACATATCCAATGCATATCTAAATGGAATCTCTTTTAACAATTCTGACTTTTCAAATTCCAAACTCAGATCTGCAAATCTGGTACAATCGAGTTTATTGAATTCTAAATTTGATGGTGCGGACCTATCCAATACATTGATGATGTACGCCATCTTGAGAGATTCTTTTCTAACCAATAGTAATCTAGACAACACTAATTTTATGTGTGCCGATTTACAGAGATCCGATATTCGTGGAAGTGTATTAAATAAAACCATATTTGTTGAGGCTGATTTGACTGATGCTAAGACTTTTGGGTTAGATAAGGACAATGCATTTTTAAAATTTTCTAAACTAAAGGGCACAACATGGGAATAACCTGCTATATCATTCCACTAATATTTCTGAAAAAATCTTTCTATGTATCATTAATGTATTAACTACTTTTTATGATGGTGCTATTTATTGTTAAAAGTAATTCCAGCCTTACCGACCTTGCCGACCT
>JBBJMN010000112.1:0-6726 GCA_037720485.1 Candidatus Nitrosocosmicus sp. | reverse complement strand
GCTGCCTGTGTCGCCTTCTCCTTCGCTGCCTGTGTCGCCTTCTCCTTCGCTGCCTGTGTCGCCTTCTCCTTCGCTGCCTCCGCCGTCATCACCGCCTCCGCCGTCATCACCGCCTTCAGCTGTTGCAAACGCCATGTGTCTATTGAAATTATTACCAAATAGGAATCCATTTGTGCTTGAAGACAAAAGACTTGATAACATGGAACCTGATGTGAGCATAACTGCAAAAGAGGATATAATGACCATCATGAAAATAGTATTCATCCCATCTTTAATGAACATAATACGATTGTGTAAATATTATACTATATATTAAGGATATTTATATATCATTTAAAAAACTATTAAAGTAACAAATTATGGTTAAATATGTAAAGTAGACACATTATATACAAAATCATCTTTCCCCATACAGTAAGATTTTCATGATTGCGAATAACAGAAGTTTGTAATGATTGTCTTTAATTCTTCAACTGCTTAATACTGCGTAGTTAATAGTGGCCAACTTTGGATACAAATAACAAAAAGATTCAGAATGGATGCAACAGTAATCCCCTCTAAGGCTTTATATAAATACAACATGGATTAACATTTTTTGTGGCAAAAGTACAGCATTACCGTGGTCAACACAAACTTAGAGAGACTATATGAAAGCATAAAAAAGGAACTAGAAGGTCAAAAGGATGTCAACATTGTTTCCGAATACAACGGTACCATGAATTCATTACCCCTACGCAGCATTGTGGCAGTAAACAAATCCCCGAAGGTATGGACAGGGTCATTGCGTGAAATTCATGTATCGATAACAGGTGGTCCAAACGACTATGCCGTAGAAGTGGCATCGGGCGCATGGTTTGGAAGCCTTGTGTGGACAGGTGCTGTGGGTCTAGTGGTTGGCGGACCTATCGGTCTTGCTGCCGGAGCAACAGTTGGCGGGATAATGGCATATGAATTTGAGAAGCACATGTGGAACAAAATACTAGAAGTAGTTAAAAGAGAAAATGGAATACAACCCACCGTGGATTCTATTGAACACCATTACCACATCTTCTGAAATTATTTCACAATTTTTAGTTGGTAGACGGCTACCTAATGGTTGAGAACACAGATTCTATCGAGATACAAATAAGAGAGATTGTAGATAGGGAAACCCAGGCATGGGATGATAAAGACACGCAGAAGCTTTTGAGCATATTTCATCCAGATATGGTGTGGCCTTGGCCCCGAACACCAGAATCACATAACCCCATTGATGGGGTTTTCGGAATGGGAAGGTTTGACTGCCAAAAATGGAAAAAGAGTTACGGTGACTTGTTTGAATCGCATAGGTTGGTGCACAATGTTCGGGAAATCAGGAAAATAGTTGTTTCAGACGAGGGTGATGGGGCTTTTGCAGTCGTTGATGTTGACACACTGTGGCAGAACATAAACACAAAAGATTTCCATTGGAAAGGCAGGTCATGCAAAATCTATACAAGGGTGACAACCGATGGCAAATGGAAAATGATTGCACATACGGGGTTGCTTGACTATGGGGATAAACTAGTTTAAGGCATTAAATACATACCCATCTAAATGAATCTAATAAAGCAAAATTGTTGAGAGTATGATCAATGCCGTGGTACGTAGCCAAGGAATAAACAATAACTATCGGTAGCGTCTTTCCGACTCCCTAATTGGATAATCATTAGCACTCATGTCCCTGATTCGCATCAGGCCATCCTCATCAAACTCCCAATGCTCATTGCCATGAGTCCGCATCCATTGATTTGGGTTATCCGCATCCCTCCACTCATACTCAAACCTCACCGAGATGCGATTTCCGGTATAACACCACAACTCTTTCATAAGGTGATAGTCAAGTTCCTTGGACCACTTTCTTTTGAGAAACTCCACTATTGCCTGCCTCCCAGCAAAAAACTCGGTGCGGTTGCGCCAACTGGAATCTGCAGCATATGCATGTGCCACTAACTCGGGGTTTTTGGAATTCCACGCGTCTTGGGCGGCCTTGACTTTGGCCCTGGCCGTTTCCTCGTTAAATGGGGGGCGTATGTCTGTCGGTTTTGCCAATACATATTGTACAAATATGAACAATCTAACTGTATATCGCAACCCAAAGAATGATGTAACATGTTCAGTTCCGACAACAAGCGACATGGTGGCAAGGTGCTTAATGCTGACAGCAACAGCAATCATGAAAACAAGAGAGGCAACCCTCTGCATATTGCATTGCTATGTAACACCGAAACTAAATTGCAGGCTTTGTTTGGTTCAGTATGCCAAAGAGGGAAGAAAAGGGGTTAACGGTTCATGGTATTGGCCCATTGTCATCAGGTTTGCAGGCCACTCTATTCGAAAGCCATTCTCAAGCAACCAGCCAATTAATTCTCGGTTGCGTGCAGGCACAAAGAAGCCTAGGCCAAGAATTGCAGGCGCATTGGTAATCAGAGCCTTCAGGTGCTTGTTTGTCTTTGCAACAGAATGACCAAACATGCCTATTCCTGCCGAGTATCCCATTACTGTGCCTTCTTGCACCACCATGGTTGCTACACCTTGACCCTTGGCATGACGCAATTCCATCTCCCTTGGAAAACCGTGAACCAGTTTGCAAAGGTCGTTACATTTGGAAATATCATCCTCATCCAAAACAGGGCAGACATTTTTGTCGCCTTGGTTAACTGAATCTTTTAGCGGGCGTCCCTACATCAAAAACAATGGCTCGCGAAGGGTGAAGCCACACTTTGTGTACAGCACAAAGGAGCGAATGTGGCTTGGCGATTGCACAAGTCTGATTTGATGGTAGTTTTGTTTGCGGGCCTGACTTATGGCGGAATCCATCAGCATCCTGCCTGCACCTGCCCCCTAAGCGGAGGAGCGAACCGTAAGTGGGCCTATGACTGCCACGGGGGATTGGGGAAACCTGTAAAGGAATACGCTTCCCAATACCCTGCCCTGTCGCTCGGCCAAAACACCCCAGGAGTTTGGATTGCCAAGAATCATTCTGACAAGTCCTATGGCACACTCTTCAGAAGGCTGTTCAGGTGGATATCCATGAGCGGAAGAAATGGCTTTATGGGATTCATATCCAATCCTTCCGCAGGCCTCTGCATCTTTTTCCCCTATTGGCCTAACGCTAAGACTCATTTGTAAACTATAATCCTTTGCTATAAAAATTTGCTTTATGAAACGTTGGTGCGGTGGTTGATTGGTTTTGCCTAATGAATGACAGACAACTCATCCGTGGCGTTAACTGCGACAGGATGCATAAACTTGGACTCAACCGCAACAAGCAGTGGGATCAGCATAATCAAAACCATAACCTTCATTCATCGATGCTATGACCTAAGCCAACAACCAATCGGCCTCATCTGCATATTAAAAGAATATTATAACAGATAAACCAATGGAAATATGAACTCCCATTGTTAATGCGGTCACCGGGATTTGAATTCCCGCCTTATTATGTAAATAAACAAGGTCCCGGGTTACGGGCTTTCTCCATACTTTGGTATATGGAAGGCCAGTGTCCTAACCAAACTAGACGATGACCGCGTTATGTTTGATATCATTTTGTTCAGATATTAAACTTTTCCAATTGATATAATTTCATCATCATAAAAGAAAAAAATTAATTGCTATGTTTTGCTGTTGTTGTTTTTGTTGCTTTTGTTTTTTGGAAAAATATAGTTCAATAATGCATCTATAGACTTATTGGTCAGTTTCCGCTTGTAATATTCAGATCCCTTTTTTGGCGCCTCTAAACGCTTTTCTTTCTGGACAACATCAAACGGCCGGTTATCCAATGCACCTTCAAACAATACCCTATAACCCTTAAATTTAGAAACAATTATAGAATCAAAGATATCCTTTTGCCAAACGGAGCCTATAAAATAAATGCATGGGGGATTAGTAAGCTTTGTTATTTGATTAAGAATACGATTAAACACAGATTCAATGTTTTTTGATGAACTATCGTATTCCAAATATTGCTCCGAGACACCACCTGCAATCAATTTGTCTTTGATTTCTTTTGTATAATCATTTTTAGATATTATTACAACCGATGTATGATGTTTATCGGGTTTTGAGCTCATTATAACATTAAAAGTCTCAATACACAAATTTATCCTCCCTGTTATGTAATCTGGGATATTCATAACATTATGATTTGGATCTTTGTTTTCATTATTTCCTTTAGATGGTGATGGAGATGATAACGATGTAGGTTTTTTATCCCCATCAAAAATACAATAGAGTAATAAAATATTACCATAGGTAAAGGCAGTATCAGACAATTGTTATAATTGTAAATGAAATAACAAATTTATAGATAACGAAAAAATTGATATGGTAGCCTATTTGACTAATTGATATTTTGATCTGTAACCGCGAGGATTTATCATCATGTTATCATAGTTAAAAGATGAGGAATTACCAATGATGATGGTAGTGATCATGCCCATCATGTCAGGATAGTCCAGCATTTTTTCCAAATTTGTAATGACTATCGATTGGCTTTCCCTAAAGGCACCTTTAACTATAGCTACAGGAGTCTCGGGTGTCCTATATTTAAGAAATATATCCCTAGCATCCTGTAGTTGATGAATTCTTTTTTTACTGGATGGATTGTAAATTACAGTAACAAAATCACCCAATGCAGCTGATTCGACTCTTTTTACAATTATTTCCCATGGTACAAGAAGATCACTCATACTAACAACTGCAAAATCAGTCATCAGAGGAGAACCAATTAACGCACTGCATGAGTTAAGAGAAGAAACGCCTGGAATGCACTCAACATAAATTCCATTGCTTTTTTTCCAACCCTTCTCTGCCAATATCTCATATATCAAACCAACCATTCCATATATTCCTGGATCTCCTGAAGAAACTAATGACACAATATTTCCTTTTTCAGCAAAATCAATGGCCTGGTTAGCTCTATCAACTTCTTGTGTCATAGGATATCGGTATACATCCTTACCTTCGATGAGGTCACTGATTAAGGAAACATATGTCTCATATCCTACAATGATTTTGCTTTCCTCAATAACTTGTTTAGCACGAAAGGTCATATGATCATGATGACCAGGGCCTACACCAACTACAAATAATTTTCCTAAACTCATAATTAAAACACACAATGCATTTCATTTATTTTTTTCTTTAGAGTCATTAGAACATCAATAAAAAGAGGAGAAGAGAGGAGAAGAGGATGAAGGGTGGTAGAAAATGAAGAATACGTTAATGCACATAAATGAGGAATCAAAGTCAATGATTTAAAAAAACGAAAACCATGACTTATTTTACTCCATCCAAACCAAATTCTTTATGGAGGGATTTTACAGCCCTATCACAATCTTCGTCTTTAACTACAAATGCCAGATTTAATTCAGACGAACCCTGAGCAATCATTATCACATTTACATTCTCTTTTGCTACAGAAGTAAAGATCTTTCCAGCTATTCCTTTAATTCCTCGCATACCTAAACCCACAACAGTAACGATTGATACATCTTCTAGAACGCTCAGGTGTTTTATCAGTTTGCCAAGCAGTTTTAGCTCCAGGGATGCGATAGCTTTACCTAAATCATCCTTGTTGAGCACCATAGAAATGCTAGATTCTGACGGACCCTGAGAAATCATCATAATATTGACTTTATTTTTAGCCAAGGTATCAAAAATGACAGCAGCAGTGCCAGGGGATCCCACCATGCCCCCACCCCCAACATCCAATAAAGCGGTATTTCTTATTGCAATTATCGATTTAATATAATTGTCAGAAGTTTTTATGTCATGGGTAATTGTTGTCCCAGGGTGAGACAAATTAAATGCATTCCGGATTTTCAAAGGTATGTTAGAATCCATAACAGGTTCCAAAGCTCTTGGATGGATATACTTTGCACCAAACAAAACCATTTCAGCAGCTTCTGTAAAAGATATCTCATCAAGTACGCGAGCATTCTCCACTATCGAAGGATCAGCAGTAAGCAAGCCGTCGACATCACTCCATAAGTAAACTTCATTTGCATTGATGCATGACGCAATTATAGTAGCTGTATAATCAGAACCACTTCTGCCTAATGTTGTAATGTGCCCATGTTGATCGGTGCCAATAAACCCCGTTATGACAGGTATTACACCTTGTTGCAGCAATGGAAGAATTTTGGCAGTTACCCTAAGTTTAGTGGTGTTCATCAGGGGCCTTGCTTCTCCAAAGTTTGAGTCCGTAACGATTCCGACATCTTTACCCGTATAATACTCCGATTTTAAATTTGAGTTGCGTAAAGAATAACAAACGATTGGTGCCGATAATCTCTCTCCAAAAGATAAAATGTGATCGAGGGATCGTGGGGTTATTTCAGAAATTAAAGCCAAACCATCCAATATG
Organism: Candidatus Nitrosocosmicus sp.; assembly: GCA_037720485.1. Lineage (GTDB taxonomy): Archaea > Thermoproteota > Nitrososphaeria > Nitrososphaerales > Nitrososphaeraceae > Nitrosocosmicus. Next base: position 335 of record JBBJMN010000112.1, on the reverse strand, counting down.
TCCTGAAATTCATCTACAATGCCTAAAACAATTTCTTTAGCTTCAAGTTGTAATGCCTTGTCTGTTATTGTTTCCTCTATTAAATTCATATGAACGAATCTCATGTCATCAACAAAGATTTTGATTGCATCACGGTTACCTTTCATTATTAAACCAGTCAATGACAAAATTTTATCAGTCACTCCAGATAAAGCGGAAACGACACAGACTATGTCATTTTTGATACCGTCGATATTTTTAAAAGTTGTACATATTTTGATGATTTTGTCCAATTTTGATGATTCATCCAGAACAGAGCCACCAAATTTCATGATTATTTTCATATGCATCTGTTT
>JBBJMN010000001.1:0-64141 GCA_037720485.1 Candidatus Nitrosocosmicus sp. | reverse complement strand
GGCGTTTGACGGAGCGGCGGCAGTGGCGTTTGACGGAGCGGCGGCAGTGGCGTTTACAGAAGTAATCGCACTTTCTCCAACATTAACCTGTCTAAAACTATCCATTGTTGAGGATAGATTGAAAAAGATGCTATAAAACGCAGAGGATAAAGTTTTCAAACAATAATTCTTTGCAGTTATTTTATTGACACCGTCTTCAATTAGATAGTGTTTTGGGGAGTTTTTATCTATGACAAATTCCCATTGCGTAAAGTCACTAGTCCCATTATTCCCTTTAGGCGTAACTAAAAAATATGGTTTTTTATTATTTACTATAAGTGATACAGAGCAATCCTGACTAGGGTCATAAGTTGAGATCCCCTTCACCAAAATATTCTCTTTGCTGGATAGGGTATCGTTTTTGTACGGGTGTATAATTTTTACGTTGAAGGAGGGATCTGAAATGCCGAAGGAGTTCAAATGATTCGGGTTATTTAGTAAGATAAAAGTTAAGAGAACAATCAACACACTGGAAATTAAATGGATTTTCACTACAATTCATTGTTGCTTACACAATAAAGGGATTTAATAGAAAATATCAACTAAAACGTTTCGAGAATATATTGAATAAGAAATAGACAGAATGTTGTTATGAACATATAAGTGAAATTTAGCAATCATACGCAAAGATCATAAATGACGCATTACCAACATCAAATAATTTGAATGGATAGTTAGTTGACAAATTGTAAAACATAACCAAGTATTTAAGGAATAATCGAATTGGCATTTCAATATTGATTTTTACTTTTTTGAGACGATAGTTGGAACAAGGATTAGAAGGATATTGAATTAAAAGATTTGATTTTAAACAAATTAAAAGGATAAACAAATCAACATCTTTCAGCATATTAGAGAATTTTTTACAAAGATAAAGTTAGGAGGTATTCAGGAAACTTTGAACAATTGTAGTAAAATACTAGCAATGAATTTTGTGTTTTCCGGAGGATATATTATGAAAAAAAGGAAATGGAACAAAAGGTTTTGAAATCATGTTACTTAGTTATTCATCTAAAACAGTTATTTTCCCATATCGTCCTATATTAAGGCTATTTTCTCCCCTAAATGCTTGAGTGTAGCCATTCTCTATTAAAATTTTATCGCCTTCTTTGATCATTTTTATTTGATCATCCCACAGAGAGAGTTTTATGTTCCCCGTATTATCAGCTATTATGGCATCAGCAACCTGTGCTGAGCCCCCTGCTCTCAAGTTTACAGTTCTTGGCTCAGTTATTTTTTCTACAGTACCCTCAACGGTCACATGTCTCATATCATTAGTTAGCTCACTAATATTCATACTCATATTTTTGAATATGTCTTATTTTAATGAATATTAAATTTTATCATTTCTTGCAAGTATCATATAAGAACAGAATAGATATAACGATCAAAAGGAATAAAAATAATGAAGGTAAACTAATATTTCCACTAAAGGAGGAGTCGCGTAGCCTGGTCAAACGCGCAGGACTCAAGATTTTACAAGGAGAAATCCCGTCCTTCAGGGGTTCGTGGGTTCGAATCCCACCTCCTCCACCAATAAAATTACAATTAAATAGAAAAATTTTACAAAATCTCATTTATTGACAATCTATTCTCAGATACATATAACACGACATGAATGAGAGATGAATTTTACACACATTCATTTTTTTACAACATAGAACTCTAAAAACTTGAGGTTGTTTTTTCTAACATATTTAGAGAAATAATATTCAATTACAGAATAAAAGGCAGGAAAGGACTCTATCAACCCTATTAATGGAGCTAATACCAGGGTTTGAAGGTGCAAAAACATCCTTTTTACGAAACTTATTTTTGCATACCTAAGATTTAAGAAAAGCCCAATCTGGTAGGACATTAACCAAATCATACTTGTAAATAACAGTATCAAGCCCAGGCTACTGTCAAAAACCTGGATATTAGTTAACGGTTTGAACACATCACTAGAGGAATTTAAGATATTGTTTATTCTGTCAAACCAAACCGAAAAGTCAAAACCAATGTTGTATGTCCAATCAAAGCTAATGTAAGAAAAAATATTAGATATTTTAGGGATATTTATGTAAAAGGCCAAGGATAGTGATATTGTGGCAGAGATAAAGGACAAAAAGAAAGAGAGACATTTGTAAATTAAACGCAATTTAAAGAATTTGGAAAAACTTTCAATGTTCTGCAAGTTGCCTATTATCCACCTTCTTCTTTGCATAAAGTGATCCTTTAGATTTAATGGTGGTTGCTCCAACACAATTCCCCCATGCCAACCCATGGAGTGTTTTCCGTATCTTTTAAAAATTTCATATCCAAACCTCTGATCTTCAGCCAGTATCGGACCAAATTCCCACCCAATTGCGTCTTCAATATCTGATCGCACCAACAGATTGCTGCCATGCATGTGTATAGGGGGTGGGTTATTCATGTGGGTGACGCATTCAAAACAACCAAAAGACCGTGGTGATTCTGCCAAGGCAGTGATTCTGTTTGCAACCTCAAATTTTAATGGATAAAAAATTGGACCCTCTGCGGCTACCCCTCTTTTTTCACGGATGAATTTTAGCAATGAAAGTACGGTTTGCTGGACAACATAACTTTCATCATCCATATGAAACACCCAATAATCAGAAGAATTTTGACATTTTTTTCGTCTGAATTCCACCGCGTATTGCAAAGCCCTACCTTTTTTTATTGCATTAGGATTAAATTTTTTACTCACACACGCAACGGTGCACAAAGAAGAATTCAATGTGTTGGTGTCATTGTAATCTTCCGTTACAACAAATATTTCGTATTTGAAATAGTTAATTTTGTTGCATGAATCAATGATTGATTTTATCCCCCTTTTTACTACGGAGGTTTTTGTTGCGGAACGAGTGGTTATTTGGAAAATAATTTTTGGGTCATTGGAGATTCGCCTTAAATCTTTTTCAATAAACCTTTTGTTGTTTTTAATGAATCGATAAAATAAAGTAATGGCACGAGGTATAAAGAATATCCATAAAACTGTAGCAATCAAAAGCGCAGGGTTATCAATCAATAAAGAGAGTATAATTACCCTTTTATAATAATTTAATCGTTCTGCGAAATCCATATACTTTTTTCCCAATGAAAATATCATTCATCACTAAATTGGCATCGTTAAAGTCTTAGAAAAAGCATAAATAATAACTTTTATAAGTAATAAAATAGTGATCAATATTTTATGCAGCAAGAAGGCAATGTGGGGAAGTCAAAGCCAATAGTTTGCGAATTTTGCAATAGTGATTCTGTTATTTTTGATAATGTCTCTTTTGAGTATGTTTGTTCTTCTTGTGGTTGTGTTTCGAAGCAAGACCCTAATACAGACTCAAGCGGGAATTATAGAAATAATTCAGGGTATACAGATAGGACAAGGACCGGCATGCCAGAATCGCTTGCGGTACATAACAAAGGTTTGTCTACCCTCATTGGCATTGGCGATACAGATGCAAGGGGCAAAGCATTAGAACCATCGCAAAAAAATAGTATGCAAAGATTAAGGACCTGGAATAACAGGGCACAACTAAACGACTCAATTTCTCGGAATTTGGAGAAAGCATTAAAGCTATTAAACAACTTTGGCGATAAATTGTATCTAAGCCAGGCTGTAATCGAGGGAGCTGCATACATATATAGAAAGGCAGCGATAAAAAAACTGGCTAAGGGAAGGTCGACTTTAGGGTTAGTTGGGGCAGCACTTTATGCTGCTTGCCGTGAAACTGAAACACCTAAAACTATAACAGACATCGCCAATGCCTGTAATATAACTACAAAGGATATAATGTCCCACTATAAACTGATTTTAAAGGAGCTCTCATTGCAAATGCCTGTGCTTCATGGCCCAGACTATGTTACTTTAATTTGCAATAGATTACAGATGAGCGAAAAAACCAAAAGAGAGGCTTTAAGGATTTTTTCAATGGCCCAGAAATGCAGAATATCAATTGGGAAAAACCCCCGTGCCCTTGCGGGATCGATAATATATTTAGCATCACAAAACTGCAACGAATTTTTGAGGCAGGTAGAAATATGCCAAGTTGCAGAAATCTCTACAGTTTCACTAAGAAAACGGTGCAAAGAGATCAAAACCAAAATTGAAATGTAGAATAAATATCTAAAGGGAAAAACTCGCCATTAAACAATATGGACATATTGTGATATTGAGCGACCATCACCGTTTATTTCACCAATCTCCTTTTGTGAAATTTTTAGATACGACGATTCAAACTTTGGGTATGGGGCTTTGGATGAAAAGATGGTGAGAACTTTATTTTCATGAATTAGCTTATAGCCCTTACAGGGCTCATGTCCCCTTAAAAGGAACTTACACCCCGTATTAGATAACCACGTATTTGTCACATCAATCCCAAAATATTTTCCTAATCCCCGATTGGAAAAACTCCAACTCTTATTATCCGGTAATTCCCGTGGATCATTCCACAAAATCTCCTCCAGCAAGGCGTCATTTTCCAATGAATTAGATAAATGAGATTTATAATTTCTGAAAAACAACGGATTTTCAATAACAGGCAAACCACCATGAGTCATAATAGAGAACCCGCTTATTTCACAAAACAAAAACAAAGATTCAAAAAATGGCAAAACGGTGGTATTGTACAGGGTATCAATTGGTTTTCCAACTTTATTGACCAGCTTGGAATAAAAATCATAAGATGAGAATGGAAAACGGTCATAGGATTCATGATTGCCCCTCAAAAAAAAGACATTGCCAGGGTAAAGAATTTTCAGTTTGCAAAGGAAAAGCAAAACTTCAATGGAATACTCACCCCTATCAATATAATCGCCTAAAAAAATTAGGATGTTAGATTCGTTTTTTAAAAAATCTTTAAAATCTATTCCCCCCATTATCTTCTCCAAAGCGACAAAATCACCATGTATATCACCAACAACTACAAGATTGTGTGGCATTTGGAAATTGATATAGTGTCCAGACAAAATGCCGATTTTTGATACAACGCCACGGGTTCTTTGATCATCGTGTATTTTTGTGGTTTTAACAATTGCATCCACAAAGTCTTGAACTTTATAATCTAAAACAGACAAGAAATCAGACATAGTAAATAACAATCAAAGCAATCAAATAAAGATATTTAGATATTTGGTTCATTTTCACCCAAAGAGACGCAATGTACAACTGAGAAGCAAAGCAAAGTCAGGTTAAAGGGTACCAATCAACAAACAAGTCATCGTTTTGATTGAATGCACCATAGATTTGTTTTGGTGGTCTGATAGACTTTATTATAATATTATTGCCTTTCAAATAAGTTTTAAAATAATCACCTTCAGACAGCAATACATTATTATTGTATATGTCAGGGTCCTTAGAAAACCTATTTTTTATAATAACAAGATTATGGATATTATGGAGTCTTTTTATGCGGTCAACGAATTTAAAGTCAGAAATTAAATTTTTTGTATTATTGCCATCAATTATATTTAAAACATCAAGATGATTCCTGTTGTTGTTGTTGTTGTTGTTGTTGTTGTTGTTGTTGTTGTTGTTGTTGTTGTTGTTGTTGTTGTTGTTGTTGTTGTTGTTGTTGTTGTTGTTGTTGTTGTTGTTGTTGTTGTTGTTGTTGTTGTTGTCGTAAACTGCAGGCATAATTTTATTTAACGATACCTCAAACACGTCCAAATTACTTTTGTTTTCTTTAGGTGAATTATCTTGTTCATTGTTAGCAACATAATCTTTGTAAATTTTGAAAAAATCCAATTTTTCATTTAACAGGAGTTCGTTAACTCTTTCAGGTTGGACAAAAAAAAGGAGGATTTTCCTTAAGATCGAATAAAAACCCCATTCAAAATTATTGATTAAGACGGGTTTAGCAGAATTTATCCAAGAAAAAACAGTCCTAAACAACACAGACAATATCAAATCATTAGGTATTCTGGAATCAAACTCCATAGTTAATAGATTGCTGCCGTTTATAATTTCATTTAAAAACGTTTTTGGAGACCGATATGGTTTATTTTTATTGTTTGGTAAGCCAGTGGTTTCCTTGAAACCAAATCCGTTATGCTTTAGTTCATTGTTTTTGAACCTTTCAATCAAATTTAAATCGGATGAAGAATCTAAAGCAAAAAATATCCCATTGTATAAAGAAAAACAGTATTTCGGACAATCAATAGGAATGCCCCGAAGTTTATTAAAAGATAATTCTCTCCAGGTATATGATTTTTTTGATTCTTGTCTAAGGGTGATTACCCCATCGACTATTGAATCTAAAAGGGTCAAATCCGATGAGTCGCTCAAAAAAATTAACTTTGCCCCTGACCTCTCCCTCCATATTTGTAAAACGCGCTCATTATTCAGCCGTGATTCCCGATCCATGAACAAAGCAATAGTATCCCATGTATCGATTATTATGATTGGAGATTTAACATCCATCAATTGGTTGGTAATTCGCTCAAAAAGAGACTCGGGTTCATCCAACCTAGCATCCTCAAATTTATACTCATGCTTGGATTCATTGTTGAGTGTGAATTTTGTAATCCATGGATAAAAATACAAAAGTTGCCTAATCGAAAGCCTTGTAGAAATATAAAAATAATTGCCATCATAGTTCAGGTTGTCCATCAAGGTAAGGGCTAAAGTTGTTTTTCCAGTCCCCGGTTTACCTTTAATAAGTAAAGAATAGGTATCGTTATTAACAAATTTCAACAGTTCTGGAGGCAAATGCCCAATAGCACTATTTTTCTTTGTTATTTTCTTTTCATTTGGTTGGACACTATAACTATCATCATTAGAATCAGAGTTATCGTCATTATTTGGACTGCCAGGTAAATTAGTATTGGTATCGTGGTGCATTCTTTTACACATCTTTGAGAAAATATTCTATTAACAATTCTAAGCTATTGTATATAAAAAAGTATTTTCACATACTACCACGGGTTCATGCCTTTCTGGAACCGAATAGAATCAATTAAACCCTCAGCATAACCAACACTAAGAATTGCGAGTTCTGTTCTGCCTTGCTTATAAAAATTTTCGGCATCGTAAAGATAGTTTTCAGCATTTTCCAGAACAACAGTGTATTCTTTTTTAATAGTAATATCTCCTCCCTTTATTAACGACGATAGGGCGGATAATGCTCTTTTTGCATTTGGAATGTATTTGTCTAACATCCTATTGGATAGCCTGTCGATATTGGCAGAGTTATCTACAGGATCATCCAACGTAACGGTCAAGTTTTTAATGGAATCAAATTCAGTAAAATGTAAAGTACCTGGAATAATTATAGAATTAGGGCCACTCTCAAACTCAATATTCATCAGAGACCTTATTTTCCCACATATTACTTTCGAGCTCTCGGTTCCAATTTTATAGGCCACAATTACAAAAGAGTTTTCAGACAAATTGAGTAGTTTTAATTCATTTTCTCTTTCCAGTAGGAGATCAAAAACCTTTTTTGGGGAAAGAAAAAAAGGGGAGGGACTGTAGGGGCTTAAACCACCATTTTCAGAATCATTGTTATATTCCGTTAGAATCAAAGTATGTAACCCAAGACAAATGTTATTATATATGGTATCATATACGGTTATTGACGACATTGGATCAGACATAATAGTAACCATTTTCCCAAATTTATAATAATGCAGTCCAGATTCACCTATTAGTGACGGAATTCCAGATGAGGAATGAATTACTTTATAGGGTATGGATTGCTTTTTAGCCCTAACAAGAAGATCATTGTAGGTGGTTGCGATTAGTGGGTCACCGTAAATCAATATACTTACATTTTCTTTTAATGAATTTTCCAATATTTGCCTCCCATCCTCCACAAACCATCTTTTTACTAATTGAACTTCAATCCTATTTTTTTGGCCTGAAACCCCATAACCATCCACAACACTTTTTACTTTTTCGAAAAATTCGTTTGATAAAAATCCTGTAAATCTTTCTATATACACCATATCACTGTTTTTCAATATTTCAATAGAGCCAGAACTCAAAGAATCATATTCATTTATTCCCACACCTATTAAACAGAGCATTGATTGTTAAATACGGTATATTGTTATAATTTATGTGTGTATGTATTCACCAATATCCATTAAGGAAAGAAAAGAACTGAAAAATTATTGCTTATGCGATTATTTTTGTAAATTCTTATGCAATCGTATCATATGAGATACAGTATTTTTAAATATTTCTATACCAGTCAGATATTCTTTGATGTATACCCTCTCATCTGCTGTATGGGATGAGTGCGGGTCTCCAGGACCATATGTGACCACAGGTATATTTAACACGTTACCCAAAACATTCATATCCCCTGTTCCGGTTTTTCTTAACAGTAAAGGTCTTCTTTTTCTGTTTTCCAAAATTGCCAATACCAAGGATCTCACTAAAGGGGAAGAAGCATTTGCTTGAAAAGGTTCTGTTTTGTCCTCTACATGATATTTAATTATGATTGTACCCTTCTCTTTTGTAATTTCATTGATTTTCATATCCAATAAATTCAAAACATCATCGCAACATAGGCTGTCAGGTATTCGAATATCAATAGTCATTCTGCATTTTTGAGGAGTAACATTATGACTTGATCCCCCACTTACCTCGGTTATGCTGTAACTTACAATGTTTGCCTTATTCTTAGTTGTATTGACATCAATATTGTCTAAAACATTTTTTAAGCTATTCCATATACTATAAATTTCCTCGATAGCATTCAAAGAAAGCCATGGCGCACTTGCATGCGCGCTGTTATTTACATCACACAGCAAACGAATCTCTAAACGACCTTTATAAGAAATAGTAATATTATCAATCCCGCTTGGTTCGCCAAAAATAGCATAATGTGGACTTAAATTTTTGTCTTTAACAAGGTTTTTTATGCCTGTGGCATTGCCTTCTTCATCAACTACTCCGGCAAAAATTATAGTTCCAGTTTGTTTAGGAAAATCGGCGGCACTCAATAACATAGAAATCAAAGGCGCCTTTGCGTCTGAAGCGCCTCTGCCATACATATAATCGCCATCTAGGCGGACTGGAACAATACCCGGAACTGTATCCATATGACCACAAAGTAATATCACAGGGTCCCCGGTCCCTTTTATTGCAATAATATTTCCCACGCTATCAATATTTGCTTGCTCAAAACCAAGATCCATGCAAACATCTTTTAAAAAATTTGCAAGTTTTGATTCAGATCTAGACGGCGAATAAATTTCCAACGAATTCTGTAATAGTTTTATAGCAAAGGCTGGAGAAACCATATTTACTATTTTTTTGAAATTTTAATCATGTAATCGACAATCAACGTTGGTATATCAATCCCAGTAACCCTCACAGTGTTTTTGAACTCAGTTGTGTTGTTTACTTCATGAACTAATAAACCATGGGCCTCATTTTCCATCAAATCAACACCTACTATGTCACCTTTAAAAATTTTTGCGGATTTAATACAAATATCCTCCAGATCTTTCGTTATGGGACATGTTTCGGCATGGCCTCCCAACGCCATATTTGTCTTCCATTCATTTTTGCCCGAATATCTATATATTGCGGCTACCACTTGGTCGTTTATAACAATTGCCCTTATATCTCTTGGCGGCCTTTTAACAAATTCTTCAATATAGTTTATTTGGTAGATTGGAAACATGTGTTGACGATCCTCTAAAACAGCTTTGGCAGCCTCTTCGTCATTTAACAGGCCAATCAATCGCCCCCAGCTTCCAATGGTTGGTTTAATCACGGCAGGATAGCCTAATTGATTGATTCCTTCAATCGCAGATGATGGGGAGAAAGAGCAAAAGGCGTTTGGAGTAACTATTCCTTGCTTTTGAAGTTCCATATGAGAAATCAATTTATTGCCACACATTATAGAGGTGTAAAGGGTGTTTATCATTTGCGCACCAAGCCCTTCAAGTGCAGCGGTAGAATGAATGCTTTTAAAATAACTTACGCATCGCTGTAAGACAACCTTATCTTTAAATTCTTTAGTTTCACTATTCAAAAACAAAATAAGCTCTTTACAATCGATCGGTTTTATATTGATGTTGTTTTTTTTTGCAGATTCAAATATTGATTTTTCTTCCCATCTAATGCTATCAAAAAGAATATAGAGTGAAGAAGACTGTTCTTCCTCGATCTTTATTGTCCCCAATCTTCTCCAACTACTTGTGCAGGCTTTATACTAAACTCGTCACCGGTTTTTACCAATTCAAAACTCTCCCCACAATCCGGGCAGGTGACGATCTCTCCTTGCATTGAGTCATCAGGTATTGGAATTACTGCATCGCATTCAATACAATTAACTTTTGTCATTTTTAATCCTTATTTGACTTCATGTAACCCTCATTAAGTATTTTTCTCTCCAATTTTTCATCCAAATACAATTCAAGAATATCACCCATACGTAACTCTTTTAATCCCTTTGCTAAAGACTCAGCATTTTCCTTTGATGAACCCAATCCCAAAATGGATAGAAGATATGCAGAGCCATTTTTTCCCGATAGCTCGCCAAAGACAATTTTACGCCTATTGCCTACCTGTTTTGGTTCGATTATTTCATAAGCCGAGGGATTTCTCAGAATTGCTGCAAGATGCGTTCCGGCCTTATGCTTATAGGAACTATCGCCTACCAATGGTTTAGATTCATGAATAGGTATCCCAGTGTAATCAGAAATAGTTTTTGACAGATCCTTTAGCATATGTAACCTAAAATCATTATTGGATTTGTATATGAGGCTCAATGCAACAGCGGTCTCTGCCAGTGTAGGTATTCCTGTTCTTTCACCAATTCCATCTATGGTGGTATGAATTTGATCTGCGCCACCTTCACATCCTGACAAGGCATTGGATAGTGCTAGTCCAACATCATTATGGCAATGTACATCCAGCGAAGTTTTTGAATTATCAATATGGCTGTGGACCAATTTTACAATATTATACATACCTCGAGGCCTCATAATTCCCACAGTATCCGGAATACTGATCCTATCTATACCACGGTTACTCATTTCCTTACACATATCCAAAAGAAATCCCGGCTCTGTTCTGCTTGCATCTTCCATCGTAAACCTGGACTTTAATCCATGAGAATTGATATAATCAGCAACCTCCAAAGCTCTAATTTTGGCTTCCTCCCTAGATATCCGTAACTTGGATTTTAAGTGGATGTCTGAAATACCAAGATAGGTTGCCACCCATGTAGCATTGCAATCGATGGCGACATCAACATCGGATTTTATTGCACGAACATGTGCCACGATGTCCGCCTTTAGGCCTTGTTTGATAATTATTTTTGTAGCTTCTCGATGATCCAATGAAACTATTGGGCTTATTTCTATTTGGTCTACCCCAAAGGAGTCGAGCATCCATGCAATTTGGATTCTTTGCTTGTTAGAAAATGAAACTCCTGGATGTTGTTCACCTTCCCTTAAAGTGGAATCTAATATCCTAATATTTTTCTTATCTCGTTCAGAATCATTATAGATATGAGCAAAATAATTAGGATCATCCGAATTTAGAGACATATTATGGTCATTAACACTGTTATCGTTTAATTTATAAATGTTATCGGTAAAAAAAACAATATTGTTTGCGTAAAAAAACAATATGTGATGAATTTCATCACATATTGTTATTATTAAAGATGCATAACATAATTAAGGCGAATTGACTAGGGTTCTCAGTATTATCACAGTGTTTGTGTCAGAAACGCCATCTATTCTCCGTATTTCATCAATGTAGGAGTTTATTTCTGAAATTGTGGGGGCAACAATTATGGTGGCAATATCATATTGCCCCGTTATTTCATAAACCACATCAACACCCTTGAGGCCCAAAAGCTGATTTGAAACATTAGATGTATCTGCTGCAGAGCTTACAGATATCAGGGTTATTGCACTAGTCTTATTAGACGGCCCCATATCAATTGTAAATTTTTTTATTACCCCAATATCCTGCATATTTTTCACTCTACGCCTAACAGCAGATTCCGACATTCCAATGTCATTAGCAATTTCCACAAAAGATTTCCTTGAATCATTTTTTAATATTCGGACAATTTTTTCATCTATGGAATTCAGGTTTTCAGACATTTCGCCTTTTCTCCTCACTAGTGATTAAATTATCTATCAGATTAATTGATTTTTTGGTTATATCTTCATCCATTACCAAGGGTGGAAGCAACCTCAAAATGTTCCTGCCCGAATATAACAACAAAATACCGTTTCTGATGCCATCAAAAAGTATATCTTTGATATCAAATTTCATCTCTATCCCCAACATCATTCCAAATCCCCGGACATCGCGGATGATTTTATGGGTTTCTTTTAGACGCAATAGACCTTCTTTAAAAATCAACCCCATTCTTTTTGAATTTTCAACCAAGTTATCATCCACCAATGAATCTATTGTTGCAGAGCCCGCAGCACAGGCAAGCGGATTCCCCGCAAATGTTGATGAGTGCTCCCCAACTTTAATGCAATCGAGAATTTCAGAACGGGCAAGTGTAAGACCCATTGGCACCCCTCCTGCTATTCCCTTTGCCAAGCACATAATATCGGGTTCCACACCCCAATGCTGGCCTGCCCACATCTTTCCAGTTCTGCCTAAACCTGATTGAATCTCATCAAAAATCAATACCAAACTATGCTTATCACATATAGCACGTAGTTTTTTCAGAAAACCTTCTGGCGGAACTATAATCCCCGTTTCACCTTGTATAGGTTCGACGATTATAGTTCCAATATTATTACTCGGATTGTGGATCATGTCGTCTAGTCTCTCAAGATCACTGTAAGATATGAAATCAACACCATCTAACAAGGGCATAAAGGATTTCCGATATTTTTCATTGTACGTAACAGACAACGCACCAAATGTTTTCCCATGGTAAGATCCGTTCAATGCAATGATACCCTTTTTAGCGGTATATTTTCTTGAGAATTTAATAGCAGCCTCAACGGATTCGGTTCCACTGTTGGAAAAAAACACTCTGTTTAGACTTTTGGGCGTTATTGTAAAAAGTTTGTTGAGAAACTCCAGCCTTGAATCATTATACAAAGACATATGGCAAGTTATAAGCTGTTCCGCCTGTTTTTTGATTGCGTTAACAACCCTATCATTACAATGACCCACTAAAGCAACCCCATATCCCCCCATACAGTCAACGTATTCTTTCCCATCGTTATCCCAAAGGCTACATCCTTTGCCTTTAACCACATTCACTGGAAATCGCTGATAAATATTACCTACAAAATGTTCCTCGTCTACAACGGAGTTCATTTCATTATCACCGTGCAATTATCATGTGCAAGGGCAGATAAAATAGGGTTTTTAACTGAGCCTGATGCTATTATTGCTTTTTTTACACCCAAAGTTAATGCTTCTGTACTAGCCAACACTTTTTTTTCCATACCGGGACCAATTTTAGGCAATAATTCAGTAGCCTCATCCAAAGTAAGACTATTAATCAACCGTTCTTCCATCATTAACCCACTTACGTTTGTTATAAAAACAACAATGTCTGATTTTAATGCACCTGCAATGTTTGCAGCAGCTCTATCGCCATCAATGTTTAAGAATTCATACCCTTCGCCAAGAGCTATAGGAGAGATTACAGGCAGATAGCCGCTATCCAATAAAACATTTATTAGTTTAGAATTGACGTTAGAAACTTTACCAGTATATCCGCCATCAATAACCATTTTCCTTCCTTTCTCATTTAAAATAACTAATTTTTTTTTCCTGATAGCCCTGATAGTTTCGCCATCTATTCCAGTTATCCCAGCTGAGAGCATGCCCTTACTAGATAACATGGCAGTTATGTTTTTGCCTATCTTTCCAGACATAACCATTGTATATATCATGGATGTCTCTTTATCGGTATATCTGCTTTGTTTACCCTCTGGTGACACTATGAATTTTTGTTCTTTGCCCATCTGTGTGGCAACATTTGTAACATCTTTCCCTCCACCATGGACTACAACAATTTTTTCCGTTTTACATAACTCTGCAAAATCATCAAATATAGAAGAATGTAATCCCTCTACAACACTTCCGCCTAACTTGATAACAATCATACTGGTGTAAGCGGAGTAAGTTTCAGCCCAGCCATTTCATCGTATCCGAACATTACGTTCATGTTTTGTATTGCAGACCCTGCAGCGCCTTTCATAAGGTTATCAGATGCTGAAAGAGCCACAACCCTATTGTTATCCTCATCGATGTCAAATCCAACATCGCAGAAGTTTGAACCCACCACAAATTTGGGGTCTGGAAATTTATAGAACCCGTTTTTGTCCCTTATCAGCCTTATGAACATCTCATTTTTATAGGCATTTCTATAGATTTTCCATAACTCCAATTCATTTAACGGCTTTTTTAAAAACACATGGTTAGTAGTCAATATCCCCCTCACCAAATTAACTGCATGGGGGGTCATACTGACATGAACTTTAACTTTAGAGAGAAGACCTAATTCTTGCTCTATTTCCCCAGTATGACGATGTTTTGCTGGTTTATAGGGTCTAATTACACCATATCTGAGAGCATGATGCGTCCCAGCATTTGATTTTGAGCCAGCTCCTGACGATCCTATCTTACTATCAACAATAATATGATCCGTATCAATCAAATCATTTTCTATCAATGGTTTTAATGCAAGCAATGACGTAACTGCCATACAGCCCGGGCAGGAAACCAATTGCGCATTTTTTATCTCTTCTCGGTGAAATTCAGGTACACCATATACGGATTTTGACAATAAATCAGGAAATGGATGTTCCCACCCATACCATTTCACATAATCTTGAGGGTTCTTAAATCTAAAGTCTGCAGAAAGGTCTACTATTTTTACCCCGCTTTTTAGCAAATCATTGACAATTTTATTGGATTTTCCATGGGGGACAGAAACAAATACCAAGTCACAAGAATTTGTTATTTTGTCTAGATTCATGTCGGAAAATGTCAAAGTAATGAAATTTTTCAAACTTGGATGGACTCTATGAACATACTCTCCAGCCTGTTGTCTTGAAGTAACAGTCGAAATATCTATTTCAGGGTGGGTAACTAAAAGACGTAATAACTCCCCACCCACATATCCAGACGCTCCAATCACTCCAACCTTCATGTAGATACCCTCACGTTGGGACCGTTATTTTTACCGTTGAAAAATATATCATCAATGCAGAATCTCATAAATAATAAACCGTCAAACAATCCTCATTTAAATTTTTGGTAGTTAGATAATGGTGGTTTATTTTTTGCATATATCCACCATATATTCAATTATTAGTTTTGCTATATCGATATCAGTAGCAGAGCTAGCCCCTCTGAATTCCACAGTGTTGTTTACCTCATGGACCAACAGCCCATGTTCTTTATCCTCCATCATGTCTATTCCTAAAACACCGGTTCCAACAGCATTTGCAGCTTTGACAGCAACATCTTCCAACTCGGATGTTATCTTTATCTTTTCAGCTTTTCCACCCCTTGAAACGTTTGTTCGCCACTCTTCACTGGATGAATAACGGTAGATAGCAGCCACAACCTGTTCTCCCAATACTATACATCTAATATCTCTTGGCGGCCTGTCAACCAGTTCTTGAAAATAATAAATGTTCGAAAATGTACTAGGATTCTCCTGCCTCATTTCAACAATCATCTTCCCCACCTCCTTATTTCTAACAGGGAATACACCTCTGCCCCATGATCCAAATATAGGTTTGAAAACCAGGGGGTTTTTCTCTAAATTCTGCTCGTCAATAATGTTAAAAGCTGAATCATAGTTAAACGAAAAAATGGATTTTGGTGTAGGAACATTATTTTTTTTTAATACCATAGAGGTCAACAATTTGTTTCCACAAATTTCCCCTATTTTTGAATTATTTATCACATCATACCCTAGCATTTCCAAACAAACCGTTAAGAGCTGTCCTCTAAAATGACTGATACTTCTTTGTAATATTATCTCCCCAAAATGTAAATCATTTGAGGCCAGATATTCTGTATTTAAAATAACGTTCTTAGAATCAACCAGATTGCAATCAATTCCGTTTTTTTTAGCTGTCTCATAGAGGGATTTTTCTTCGAAACGCAATTTATCAAAGAAAATACCTAATTTAACCATTTTTATGCATTATTATCTGAAATTACGGTGTTAGCTGTTATGGATGGCAAACCCCACAGTTCCACAAACCCTTTAGCCATAGTTTGATCAAAATTTGAATTTGACAAATAGGTTGCAATATCTTTGTTATACAATGAAAATTTTGATTCTCTCCCTATTACCCTATAATATCCACTATGCATTTTAACCTTTATTTTTCCTGTTACTCTCTCTTGAGTTTTTTCTATAAACTGATTGAGATCTGAAAGTAATGGGTCCAGCCATAATCCGGAATAAGCTAGCCATGACCACTGCTCTTCCACCATTGCCTTAAAGCGAAGTTCATGACTTGTTAATGTTAGCTTTTCGAGATCTTTGTGAGCGCGTATAAGGATTAAAGCAGCAGGGGCTTCATATACCTCCCTTGATTTTATCCCTATTACACGGTCCTCAATGTGATCAACAACACCTACCCCAAATGAACCAGCTATACGGTTTAGTTTGTCTATCAAATATGGCAATTCTTCTTTTTTACCGTTTATGGATACTGGCACCCCGTTTTCAAAACCTATTTCGACAATACCAACAGAATTATTATCGAATTTAACATATTCAAAAGCATCTTCCAATGGTTCATTTCCGAGGACTTCAAGAATACCCCCTTCTATCGATCTACCCCACATATTTTTATCAATACTGTATTTTTTTGATATTTCACTTATTTTGATACCGTTTTCTTTAGCGAAATCTATCTCTTTATCCCTAGTAAGGTTAAGATCACGAATGGGTGCAATGATCTTTATACTAGGATTTAGTGATTTGATAGTAATATCAAAACGAATTTGATCGTTCCCCTTTCCTGTACATCCATGAGCAATTGATGTGGCACCGTGTTTTTTAGCTACCTCTACAGACTTCTTTGCAATCAGGGGGCGAGCAATAGCAGTTGCAAGTGGGTATTCTTGCTGATACAAAGCATTTGCTTTTATTGCGGGCGCAACGTATTCGTTAACGAATTCTTCTTTGGCATCAATATAGATGTGATCAATTGATCCTAAATCTGAAGAGATTTTCTCAATTTCACCAAAATCATCATCTTGTCCTACATCAACAGTTAATGTAATTACATCCAAGTTATGTAATTTTTGTAAATATTTCACGCATACAGAGGTATCCAGTCCTCCCGAAAAGGCAAGTATAACTTTATTCATAGCAGGCGAGCGTAATACAACAAATAATTTAACTCTTTTGTTAAGATAAAAAAATAAAATTTAATATAAAGATTGTGTTTATTCAGACCCCTATCTCTTTAGCTAATCTGATTATTTTCTTGCCTTCTTTTGTTAATTTGTTGTAGGTTTTATTTTTAACATTGCTTCTCTCCACTAATCCCCTTTCCTCTGCTTTGATCAATAACTTATGCCCATATCCATACGCGCCAAGTTTTTTCAACAGGTCTCTGGTAGAGTACTCTTTCTCACCTATGGTTTTGATTAGTTTTACTAAAGCACGTTCTTCAATCATAATTTTGATCAAGTTTGCATCACGCATAGTAGTAAAGTAAAAATAATGGGTATTTATTAGTTACTTTTTTTGGCAACAGGAACCCCAAATGCAGTAAAAAGCTTCAATATTTAATTAAAATTATGGTAACAGCACTTCATTTTCAAGTATATCCATGATATCCCAAGAGGTTATAACAAGCATACTAAGTTTTATGGACAAACCAAAAGAGCACCACATCAAACAATACGCTTGCACAAAATTTTTAAAGAACATTAAAGGCAAATTGTTTATGAAAATAACGGTTTCAGCAATAAAGGCAGACATTGGAGGTATAGGAGGACACACCAGACCCAGTGACGAATTAGTTCAAACTGTTAAAGATTACGTAATGAAAAACGGAAAAGGAATGCTTATTGACAAATACATTGGATACACGGGCGATGACATTCACATTATAATGAGTCACACCTTAGGCGTCGACAACAAGGAGATACACAAGCTCGCATGGGACGCTTTTACTGAGGGAACCAAACTTGCAAAAGAGCAGGGGCTTTATGGAGCCGGTCAAGATTTGCTAAAAGATTCATTTTCTGGAAACGTAAAAGGCATGGGACCTGGTGTTGCCGAGATAGAAATGGAAGAGAGGCCAAGTGAAGTATTTTGCGTCTTCGCAGCTGATAAAACTGAACCGGGGGCATACAATTTTCCCTTTTGGAGAATGTTTGTAGATTCTGGAAGCAATACGGGACTGATTATAAACGAGGAATTGGCTAGGGGATCAATATTTAGGATTATGGATGTAATGACCGGGAAGATCGCAGATTTAAAACTATGGAATGATAAACCCGAAATTGAAGCTGCGCTCATGTATCCGGGAAGATATGTAGTGCATTCAGTTTTGTCTCATAATGGGGAACAAATAGTTTCATCATCTACCGACAGGCTGCACAATATTGCTGGCACATATGTGGGAAAAGACGACCCGATATCAATCGTTAGGACTCAAAAAAACTTCCCTGCAACAGAAGAAGCTGGAAGTGCGTTTAATGAATCACACATTGTAGCAGGAAACACAAGGGGAAGTCATCATATGCCCTTAATGCCAATAAAACTAAACTCTGCTGCAAGTCTAAATTATTCAATTCCAATAGTCTCATGTTTGTTATTCAGTATGCACAATGGTAAGTTTATAGGACCTCACGACGGCTTTGGTACCTCAGACTGGGATTATCAGAGGATGATGGCAGTTGAAAGAGCTATGATGATAAGGGTACAAGGATTTGTCCATCCAGCTACTTTGGTTCCAGACGAGCTTGAATATAATAAAGGATATGAGGCAAGAATTTCAAAACTAAATGAAAAATTCAAGTAATATTGCAAATGACGAAAATTAAGAAAGATGGCCCTCTAATCATCAACCTAAAGAATTACCCGGAAACATCGGGGGACAACACAATAAAACTTGTAAAGGATGCAGAGAAGGTTAGCGAGAGGCTAGATGTCGAGATTATCGTTTCTCCCCCACAACCCTCTTTGGCATTGATAGCAAAACAGACCAATCTGAAGGTTATATCGCAGCACGTTGATTTAAAAAAGCCGGGGTCTACTACTGGATACTATGTACCTGAAATAACAGATAAGATAGGCGCCGCGGGATCACTTATCAATCATAGTGAACACCCCATAGAAATAACGGAAATAAAGCAATTGATAGAAAAACTAAAAGAATTAAATTTGTTGTCTTTTGTATGCGTAAAAACAACAAACGAATTAAAGGAGATTCTAGAGTTCGCACCCAACTATATTGCAATAGAGCCACCAGAACTGATTGGTACCCAGAAATCAATCTCATCCGAAAAACCGTTCTTAATCCGCGAATGCAAACAGATGGTAAATACGAAAGGCCAAATATCTGAATTAATTTGTGGAGCAGGAATAAATAAACATGAAGACGTTAAAATGGCATTAGAGTACGGAGCAAAAGGAATACTGGTTTCTAGCAGTATCACCAAAGCAAGTAATTGGTATGAAAAAATATTTGAGTTAGCGTCAGCATTTAAATCACAATACAATTAGTATTTTTTCATCACTTAAATATCTTGTATACTAGTTCATTTCTAGATAAAGAAATAGGCAATGTATAAGAGATATAATTTATCAGATATTCAAAAGGAGGTAATAGAACTGCTTCGGAATAACAACCCCATGTCCAGTACAGAAATATCAAAGAAAATAGGGACAAATAGAATTACTATTTCGAAATATCTCGATATATTGTACTTTCAGAAAATCATCAATAGAAAAAAAATCGGTTCAGTCAATTTTTGGTTTTTGGATCCAGGAATAGTAAATTTTGACACAAAAGACGAAAATTATGTCGAACTGCAGCAAAAATTAATAATTTCTTTAATAAACGGAGATAAAGAGATATCACAGAACATTATACTAAGCATATTAAATCAACAGATCAATCTAAAGAAAATCATCATAGATATTTGCCTTCCTGTCTTAAATACTCTTTTCGAACTACATAACAGGGGAAAAATCGGAAAAACAGAGAAGATCCATTTGGTAACAAACCTAACAGAATCTATAGGCCTATTAAGAAACTGCAATGTAATTCATGAAGGTAGCATTCACAGGAACATGTTACTTGTTATTGTTGCAGGTGATGATGATTCTTTGCCCATATGCAGTATTATAAACATTTACGCTAAAAAGATTAAAATCAACTCTACGGTCATTGGAAACGTAGAGAAATACATTGATCCATTTTTTGATATCGATTTCCAGAGATACATAAATAAGCTATTAAATAGAAATAAAGAAAAAATCTGTATATGTATAATTTCCTACAACGAAATGTCAATAAAATTTCTATCTGCAGCAGTAAATGATATCGAACAGGCAAATAAAGTAAAAACAATAGTCTTTTCCACTAAAAAAATAATTGAAAAATTTGAAAATAATTTCAAGGGAAATTTTATAGATGATATAGCATCTCTAATAAGCATAATTGAGAATGAGGTAAAATAGCTAATAAAAATTGAAATCAAGCGTATTGCGCTTTGATTTTTTCGATCACCCTTTCATGCTCAGGGCTTTTGCGCCTAGCATACTTTTCCATTGCGTTTAATGGAACTCCACCCAAAGTCTTTGCCAAAGAAGCAAAAAAGTATTTCTTTAAAGGATCGTTCTGACCTACCTTATGCATAAATTTGTGGATTGCATATTTAAAATTGTGTTGCCATGTTTTATACATGACTCCTAATTTTGCTGGATCCATGGTATTTCCAATATCAAAAAATTCTGACTTCTCAAGCAAGCCGATTGGGACAAAGGTTAATGGTGTTACAGTAAATTTAGAGTCAGGTTGCTCTTTTTCTAATTGATGAATCAA
This sequence comes from Candidatus Nitrosocosmicus sp., assembly GCA_037720485.1. Taxonomy (GTDB): domain Archaea; phylum Thermoproteota; class Nitrososphaeria; order Nitrososphaerales; family Nitrososphaeraceae; genus Nitrosocosmicus. The sequence continues at coordinate 43,102 of JBBJMN010000001.1, read as the reverse complement.
CTGAATTGTTTCCCAACTGTCATCAGCATCTTCATCATTATCAAGTCCCATAATAAGGGTAAATGCAGGCACCCAATAGTATTCGTTAAGGGTTTTTACACCTTCTTTAACTACCCAGTGCCATTCAGAGGGTTTATAAGGAGCAAGTTTCCTATCGGCATATTTACCAATTAACCTAATACTACCCGTTTCCAAACCACATTGTACACCAATATGGTTTCCCGGGCCAGATTTTATAATTTTAGAAAGGCTTGGAATTAACTTTTCATCGGCAATTGCACCTGCGAGCGTTCCATGTGTAGGATTTGTATGCTCAACACCCGTTTCCATTATCCCTTTGAAAAGTTCTTCAAGGGCCTCCCTATTAGGTTGCATGTTTTTTGTTGTCCTTGGATTTAATCCATAAACAAAAATATCATCACTTTGGATCCAGGCATTTTTTAAGCCACCATACTTCATATTGACTTCTATTTCTTTTTGTACCTTTTCCACAGGGTAATATCTTAATGGTCTCAATGTAACATCACAAAATTTACAGCCCCTACCGCATCCCCTCATTACTTCAATCATCCCGTGCATGCTGGGATTAACAATATTTGGTATTTCGTCTACATCAGGTTCGTCAGAATAATGGATGAATCGTCCATGGTATTTCCTATCTTTTCTGTCAAATTCTTTAACTTCAACTCTAAATTTAGACTTTTTAAAAGGATTTGCTGTTTCTAATTCATTGTTTATAATAGCATCAAAAAAGCTTCTTCCAACTCCATCAATTTCAGGTCCAATCCCACCGAGGTCACCCTCCATAATGGCATATAGCCCGTATTCTTCGATTTTTGCAGGGTCATAATTATATTGCCAAGTGCCTGAAGCCCCAACTACAACCTTGGCTTTGCTCTTGTTTTTTTCCTTTGCTTTGTTAATTTTACGGTGTAAATCCCTATTGTAATATTCATCATAGGACATTTGTTTACGCCCATACGTAAAAGTCATGGTAACTGGACCCATTCCTAACGGATCCATTTCATAAGTTCCTACAAATTCAGTCTCAGGGCCTATAAACTTTTCGACAAAATCAGGATGGGCAACTACCACATCTTCCTCTGAATAACCGTCCCTCAACAAGGAAGCTTCAATCTTTCTTAGGCCATAGGGAGCATAACTAGCCCGACCATTTACATGGCCAATTGGATTGCAAATAAAATCAAAAAGTAATTTAGGAGTTACCTGATTACCTAGAACTTTATACCAAAAGGAATCATGACTACGGTTCATATCAAGAGCCGGGGCACAGCCAAAAAAAGATGCAAGGGATATTCCCCTATAAGGAGACATCAAAGTTCTGTCAGCAGTCAAAACAACTTTAGGGTATTTCATACTAATCGTAATCCTAGATTGATGAATAGAAAAAGATCATTTAAGGGTTTCTTATTTGAAAAAAATTAATAAAGATATAATAAAGAAATAAGCAATTTGAGGCGGCATGGTTAAAAAAAACTATTTTTTTGCACCCAATGTTCTGTTTTTTAAACGCATCTGGTTTCCATGACATTTTCTACATCTATTTGATCCAATAGGGTTTTTAGCTCCACACTTAAAGCATATCTTGAAAAATAGTCGTCTTTTTTGAGCTATTTGTTTTTTTATTACATCTGTTATAGGCATATATCTGTTGAGAATATTTAAACCCATTTTTATCTTTCTATTCGCATTCTCCAGGCAGGACAAGGAGAGGCTCTTTTAACTTTCGTGCATCCCCCTTATTTTAATAAATCAAATAGATTAAACCTTTATTTGCTTTCTTTAATTTGCATTTGCCACATATAAAAAAAAAGTAATAACCAATACTTTCAGCCTATCTTTCAAATATTGCATAGTTCACTCATCTTGCTTTTCTCAAACACGGCGAATGACGCATTTGTTCAAATAAACTGCACAAACTAGAGGAGAATGTAGTAGCCATTCCGAATCTGGTGAAGTGGAACATTCACCATATTATTGGACAATGCCAAATGGAAAAAACTATGACATAACAACAAATTTAGATTATTTGTTATCCTCACCATATTAGATATTTATTTACATAGTCAAATGCAACTTCAAGCCCAAGCGCTAGAACCACCATAAAAATAGTGCATATAACCATAGATTCAAAAACCCTCTTTTTATTGCACGATCCTCATAATGTTTATTTTAGAGTATCGACACCAAATGGAAATGTGACTTTTTTGGCAAACTATATTAGAAATTTTAAAATATTTCAACAAACCATACATAGTATTAATCCAAATACAATCTAGCCAACATATTTGTGTGTATGGTATTTTTAATATACACACAAAAGAAATACAGGTTAATTAAGGAACATATTTCCAATATGACTGACCTTATCCAAGAATACAAGAAATTTTAATAAGGATTGCCTAGTTTTCGATATGATGACGGATTTTTTTGAAATTGACAGGGTAACAGAAGATTTAGCAAAAATCTACTCATCGCAATTAGCTGTTTCATGGTTTAAAGTAAACAACCAAAAAACCCCAGCAAAAGATGAGTTTAGGGAGATGGTAGTCACCTTTATGAAGGATTTTGAGAATACATTATCCAAGTTTCCAGATACAGATGATGGAGTGAAATTTAAAAGTTACTCCATGAATCAATTACAACAACAGATTCAAATCGTATTAGACGGAAAAAATAAAGAAGTCGAGAAACGCTATAAGTATTATGCAGAATATAATTGAATATAGTATAAAGTAAAATTTAGAAAAGAGGAAAGATTTTAAATATAATGTTTTTTAATAGTATCAATGATATACAGTGATAGGCAATAACAGGCAATTTTTATCTCAGCAATTAATGTGGATAGGAATTTCTCTAGGAATAAGTTTGGGTATTTCATTCTTAATACCTTTTCCCTTTTCATTACCAATTATAATAATTGTATTCATTATGCTAAGTTATTACATAAGAAATAGAACCATGAAAAAAATGGGAATGTCTGGTTCTGTCTTTGGCGGCTCAGGAAGTTCAATTAGTTATTATTGTATGAATTGTGGTACTAAACACGACCAATCCTCTTGTCCAAGATGCGGCTCAAAGATGAAGAGAGTGGGCTCGTAACCAAGTCATTATCCATGAAGAAAGAACACAGAGAAACTGCAATAGAAGAATTAAACAACTTTATAAGCTCATTAAATAATGAGTCTCTCAAGAATTCAATAGTTGTTGTAGAGGGCAAAAAAGATATTGATGCTTTGAATTATTTAGGGGTTAGAGGTAACCTGAAAGCATATCATAACTTTAAAGGTACAACTGATTTTGTGGACTATTGTTCTGCAAACTATAAAAAACTAATATTACTTTTAGACGCAGACCAAAAAGGAAAGGCAATTACAAAAAAAATATTGTCACAGACCAATGGCAAATTTATTGATCTGTATTATAAAAAAAAATTGCTAAAAATTACCAAGGGAAGAATAAAAAAAATTGAAGAGATGAAATCATTTTATATCACCATATCAGAAAAGATAGAATAAATTGCACTAATATAAAAAATAATGAATATATACACATAAATATAAAATTTATTTAATTTTGTAGTAAAACAATCCATTTAATCATAAAATAAAAAGATTAATGAAGGTAGGTTATGTTATATATACATCATCTAAATATGATAAATAAAATCAATAACGAAGTAATAAAGATGCCAAATACCGGCATTGTTAAGTATCATGTAAAGTTAAAATTTGATGTTGATGGCTTAGTAGAAAAGGCCGATATTATTGGCGCCATTTTTGGGCAAACGGAAGGCTTGTTAGGTCCAGAAATGAACCTAAATGAATTACAAAAAGTATCCAAAGTTGGAAGAATTGAAGTTAATGTAGATTCCAAGTCGAACTCCGCAAAAGGCGACGCTTTAATCCCCATGAGCACCGACATATCTACGGCTGCTCTAATAGCTGCTGCAATCGAAAGTATTGACAAAGTCGGTCCTTTTCAAGCCAAATTCTCATTAATAGGAATTGATGACATAAGGGCAATCAAAAAGAAAATCATAGTAGATAGAGCAAAAAAAATCGTACAAGAATGGGCAACAAAAACAATAAGCGAAGGAGAGGAAATGTTAAAGGATGTATATGACGCAAGCAAACCAGGCAGACTAACTACTTTTGGCAAGGCTCAATTAGCATGCGGAGTAGGAGTATTTGATTCTGATTGGATTATTTTGGTAGAAGGAAGAGCAGACGTAATAAACCTCCTCAGAGCAGGATATGAAAATTCAATAGCAATTGAAGGTGCAAAGATTGACGAAACAATATTAAAACTAACACATGGCAAAAGAGTTGTTGCTTTTATTGATGGAGATAGAGCCGGCGATTTAATATTAAAAGAGTTGCAAGGGTTAGTAAAAATAGACAGAGTATACCGTGCACCAGCGGGGAGGGAAGTCGAAGAGTGCACTCCTTTAGAGATTTCAGAAATACTAAAGGACGTGGAACAATACATTAAGAACATTTATAGTAACACGCCTAATAGTTCAAACTCAGAAAACCAGTTTCAGACACGAAACAATGTCCAATCCGCAATTAACCAAAATCAAATAAACATGATTGACATGAACACCAAACCCATCAACAATCAGCAAAACAAAGCCTCTGTAGAAGATAACAATGATGAAATCACATACGCGAACATAGACAAAAATACATCACCCATAAAAGAGGACGATGTAATCATTTCAACCATTAAGCAAATATTCCCAGAAATCAATGAAACTTTAGAAGCAGTAATCTTTGACAATTCAATGAAAGCAATGATGAAAGTACCTGTTTCTGATATTGTAAAAAGAATATCAAATTCACAGGGTGGAAAACTATTGGTTTTAGATGGGATAATTACCCAAAGATTAATAGACGCAGCCAACAAAGCAGGGATTCAGTATATAATAGGGCATAGAACAAGCAACATAAAAAAACCAATTTCAGAAATTCGCATAAAAACCTTTTCGGATATAGGTTTGATTAACCATAGTAATAATGGAAGGTAACTTAAATTATTTTCATTTTTTAACCTTGGCTCACTTACTATCATTAGGTGCCAAGGAAACCCATACAGAAATAACGAGTGGTCAAATAAGTAAAGTCATCCAACGCTCCCAACAAACAGCTTCAAAGATATTGATAGAATTAGAAAAAGACAACTTAATTGAAAGAATCAAAAACAATAAGAAATTCAAAATAAAAGTAACACAGGAAGGATTTGAGGCCATAAAAGAACTGCATGGGAGGATGAAAACAGCAATAGATAGCTCCAGAGGTAAAAGAATAATAATCAAAGGAAAAATTGTTACTGGTATGGGAGAGGGATCATACTACATGTCAAAAAAAGGATACAAAGATCAATTTAGGGAAAAATTAGGATACGAACCCTTTCCGGGCACTTTAAACGTAAAACTGGAAGAACAAATTTATAAAGACATCAAAAGAGAAATAACAAGTTATCCATCCATCTACATTCACGGCTTTAAGGATGAAAATAGAACATTTGGATGGGTTAAATGCTATCCAACAATTTTAATTCCAGGAGCCCAAGAAAATGACAAAGTTTGGAAAAATAACAAACAAAATTATGAAAAGATGGAAATAGAATCATCAATACTGCTTTTAGAAAGAACACACCATAACAACAGTTTAGTTGAAGTCATCTCTCCAGTATTTATTAAAGAAACAGCAGGTTTAAAAAATGGGGACATTGTAACAATTGAGTTAAAAGATTTGGATTAAATATCATAAAAAGAATCACCTAGGCTTCTTTTTATCATAGTGCTTTTTATTCGAGGAATTGGAGAAGATAGTCTTATGACATCCAATTCCATCCCTCGTTCTAAGCAATTCTTTCGTATTTCCTTCTCATCATGTTTTTGATCATAGCCCAAAGCTATTATATCAGGTTTTACAAAAGACACAGTATCATATAATGTACCCTCTTTTCCAATAATTGACAAATCTACAAACGATAATGATGCAACCAATTCTTGTCTTTGTTTTTCATCATGATAAATATTTCTATTTTTCTTCAATTTCAAAGCCGTAGAAGTAGTAGCAACGACAACAACAAGAACATCCCCAAAAGACTTTGCTGATTTTAAAGTGTGAATATGGCCCGGATGTAATAAATCAAAAACTCCACCCACAAATACAACCTTTATCTTTGAACGACCTAGTTCGCTCAAACAACAAACAATTTGTTTAGGTTTTAGTGCGTCGGGTTCATTACTCTTTATTCTTACATACCCTTGTTTTTCCAAATTGTATATGTTGTCAATATAAAATTCACTACCTAAATTGAATTTATTTTCAAGGTAAGGTAAAATAAAACTAGGGTCTGGCCCATCATATATATTATTACAATAAATGCAACCAAGAATAAACTTTTGTAAGGAATTCATTAAATTTTATATTATAAAGAAAAGTTGCACGCTATATAATTTTATAATAAAATCCAAATAAAATGAATTGGCAATCTTTTGATGTAAATGGCTCTATCATAGAATAGACTATCCCATTTACAGATCTTACAACTTAAGCATCGATTTGGACTTAATTATTTTTCTATGCCTAAAATAAAAACTCAAATCACAGTTGATGCCTCAGCACTCATAATCTTCGTCATTAGCATAAAAATCAGACGGCTCTTCATCGTCATCATTGGCATCACTAATTTTCACATAATAATTAATATATTCTTTTGAATTTTGAAAACATCGGACTCAAAACAAAACACACAATCTAAAATCCAAATGTGAAGGGTTATTGGATTTTTAAAACTAATTAACAGTTCCCATCAGAAATACCTTGATTAGTCTTACTGAAGTAACAACAACACACAATCTTGGCTAGACAAATGATTGTTTATCATGTGATTTTGAGCCAAATAAAGGCAGGATATGAGCAATACAAACGAACATATGAAAAAGTTGAAGATAGGGGCGAGTTTTCCCTAATTCGAAATAATGATATGCTTAGGTAGATAAAGTCAAACACAATGAAAACTAAATCAATTTAAATTAGTCATTTGGAATTATTTATGACCGCCATGATGAAAGCAGATGCCCACTGCGAGTAAATGCAGCGAGGATAATGTGTATATGTTCACTAAAATAAGATGTACGTAATACAATTGAGTGTAGGTCCAGTTGTCCTAATGCAACACAAAAAGTATCAATTAGGCCCAAAAATTAAGATAATGATTCATTCTTATCATTGGAACGCTCACGATAAATTCACATCATAATTCTGAAAAATTATTTTGGCATAGAAAACCTGTTATTTTACCCAACATTCAATTTCCATTATCACATATAAAAATTATCGCATAGAATGTAAATGGACCACACAACAATTAACATAAAGGCAAAAAGCAACAACAGCATAATGTATATATCCCGCGAGCAGGATTTGCTCCAAAAAACGATATTTCATTTTTTGTTTGAGCCTGCGACTCTTCGGTTACTGCTAGATGTAAAGCCTGATAGGCTGATATTGGTTAGCAATTAGTTGCCAACAACTACAGCCGAAAGCTCTACCAGGCTGAGCTACCGCGGGATATTTTATTTTAAAAATTAATTATATATATTCTAATCGTAAAATCGAATCCATAGTTAAATAAATCAATATATTATTACCATAAACTTAACAAACCATATGGATGGTAAAAATTACAAAATTAAGATATTCATTTTGTTTTTGTTTTCTATAGCCTTTACATTAATAATCTACATGTTTTTTTTAAATTCAATTGGGAATCCAAAATTTAATTCCATTGAGCTTTTGCCCGACGAGGCATTCATCATAGTGTTGCATGAAGTTTTTAAACACCCTCTTAGTGAAATTAACAGCATTACATTCAACGATGTTAAAGATAGGTTTACTTACCAATATGTAATGGTGAGGGGTGATGGAAGTGTATATCTGTTGGACCAAGAAAATCGCTCTACCATAAAGGAAATTGGCAACACAACGCCCCCAATAACAGAGGGCATTCATTACGCGTGGGAAATTACAACTAACAATACAAAAACATATGTAGATTCAACAAGTGGACATATTGTTTCATCCTCTAAAAAGACCTGAGAATACAAATATTGCAACAGCACTAACTATTTTATTACAAATTATTTATCAAGCAATTTGTTTAACAATTCAAAAATAAAATACGAGATTATCTTATCTGCTCCGGCTCTTCTCATTGACATCAAAGATAAAGCAAACCACTCTGTTTTGTCGAGCCATTTATTATCTGCAGCAGCTTGTACTAACGCATACTCTCCGGATACGTTTTGGACGACCAACGGCGTATCGGTGTATGATTTCATCATTTTTACTAAATCCATATACCATAAAGAGGGTTTAATCATTACCCAGTCAGCGCCTTCATCAATATCCATTATTACCTCCCTAACAGATTCGCTTAAATTATAAAAACTATTTTGATAAGAAGATTTATCAACAAAATCGGGTTTAAAAAAACTGTTACTCCTAAAGGGCGTATACAAACTAGAGTTATGCTTTGAAGAATAACTCATTATTTTAATGCCATCATAGTCGTTATTTTCCAAAACTTTCCTTAGGTAAAATACTTGGCCATCCATCATTGAGGAAGGAGCAATAAAGTCTGTTCCAGATTCGGATAGGCTTAATGATATCTTTCCCAATATACTCAAGGTTTTATCGTTATCTATTTTTAGGATTCTCTTATTTTTTTTTGGTTCATTTGGATTTTTAGGACCATCGTCACAAATCACGCCACAATGACCAGAGGTGTTATATTGACAAATGCACACGTCAGAAATAATATTTACCCTGCTGCCAAAATTTGACTTGATTGTTTTAATCGCATTTTGGGTTATTCCGTTTTTATCAAATGAAGCGGTTCCAAACGAATCCCTTATTGCGGGTATACCAAAAATAAGTATATTGCATATCTTCAGATCAATCAATTTTTGAATGAATGCAGGAATGTTATTTATGAAAACTTTAGAATAGTTAAGGTTTCGAAGCCTTAAACTATTCAGATAATTTGATTCACACTCATAAACAAATATAGGAAAAATAAAATCACCTACATTATCAAAAACATTCAATAGATTTTTTAAGTAAAAATGTATTGGTATTAAATTTAACGGTTAAAGATCCTGTATATCTTATTATTATAACTTTTCACAAACCCCTTTTTTTGATAGAAAGACAATAAATTATCGCTTTCAAGTGTTTGAAGACCAAATACCCCACAGCCTTTCCTTCTGCCATATTCAATAGAAAAATTAATAATATTTGTTGCAATGTTTTTGTGCCTATATTCTTTCAAAGTACCTAAACAATACAAAGCAATGCAATCATTATGAAAGTATAGGATGCTGCAGCCTACAATTCGTTTATTTTTCCCCCCTACGCCATCTAGTTCAGCAAAAACAAACTTATAGATATTGAATTTTTTCAGCAATATCCGATAAATCAATAATTCTTTGTTTTTATCGATATCAAAGGATAAACAATAGACCTCTATCCACTTTTTCAGCAAATCAGCATTATCAACTACCAAAACCTTCAAAAATTGATCGATTTGTTTTAATGCACTGTCAGGCGCATTTGAAACGGACATATCAGAGTAATTTGGGTAATGCAAACCCCATACTTCATCAATTTTGTTAAAATTTTTGCATATTAAATAATCTTCCAAAAGAGACTGATCTGAGCCTATATGCAAATTAAAAGTCATTTTTTCCTCTTTCGAAAGTTGAAGTAAAGGATGCATCAACTTTTCGATATCGCCTATGTCATTTAGGTTGAAATGAAGTTTTTTATTGATTACTGTCCTGTTTATAAAATAATCATCATGCAAGTCTTTGTTAACCAATGTAAGGAACCTGTTGTCGATATTTACAACTCCAGAATGCCAATTACTACAGAAACTAAATTCGTTTTCTTTTAAAACTTTAATAATATTTGAGACCAAGAATTCCGACCATACTTTCAATCAACACAGGATTATGATGCTTATCAATTATCCTTAAGATAAGGCTTATGGATGATTCAGTGTCATAATCGTCACGCATAAACTTTAGAAACTGCCTTAAATAGTCTTTTTCTAAATAATTGTATTGGTGGTGATTATTATCTTTTTTTAACAAAAAACCTGAAATAATTTTGTCAACTATATCGGCCCTGTCAAGATCTTCAATGGAAAACTCGACGTCATCTTTATAATTTTTGGATAAAAAAAAGATTTTAAGCGCATTTGGACTGTATCTTTTTAAAACATCTGAAATGGAAACAGTATTGCCACTTGAATTAGACATCTTTTGTGAATCAAAATTTACAAGCCCCACATGAACCCAATTGTTATTTCGGTTCAAGTTACCAACATCTGAATTATTTGTGATAAACAATTCATCAATAAACTCGTGATGAGGATATAACAGCTCTCTAGCTCCACCATGGATATCGTATTTGGCGCTAAAAACATTTTTTATTATTTCGTGATCCTGAAAATGCCATCCGGGAATGCCCGTTGTCAATATTGTATCATTGTTTTCGCCATTACAATCAGTTTTTTTATATTCTTGGTAAAAATTCTCAGAGTTCCATATCAGTATATCCCTCTGGTTCTTTGTCCCACTAGAGATATCAATTGGCATATCATCAATTTCATCGGATGTTAGCCCAAGGGAGCCAACAATCGGATCCTCAATTGTCAAGTAAACATTACCAGCATAAGAATATCCCCTTTTTGTTCTCAGAATATCCACAACATCATTTTTAATTAAAGATAAAAAGTCAGAAACACGGCTGTAAATAAAATTATGTTCTATTTGCAAATTTTCTAAATCTCTAAAAAGATAAATTAGGTATTTATCGGGAAGATTGGCAATTTTTTCTATTTTGTGATTGCTGTTGCTGCTCTTTTGATAGATTTTATGGTCAATATCAGTTAGCTGCAATATAGCGACAGGCAGGTCTCCAACAAACCTATGGAAATTAATTAAAAAATTAAAGAAAATAAAGATTCGAGCATGGCCTATGTGGCACTTTTCATAGAGTGTTGGGCCGCAGATAAAAATTCTCAATTTCGCGTGTAGTTTTACCACACATTTTGTCCTTATATTTTTATTTACCTTCAATTTAATTTAAAGAAAATTTTCAACTGTCCGACAAATCGCCACCGTTATTTTTGTTTTGTTTTAAAGCATTCACAATTAAAATCACATCCTCAATGCTTTTTGAAAGCCTACCTATCTTTATGCAATCCCTGATATCTCTAGATTTTAGTTTATTCCATACTAAATAAGCAATCTCATTTGAAATTTTCGGCCCAAGGTTGCAGTCTTTCTGGAGAATGTTCTCCGTTATTTTTAAAAAGGCCGCATAAGTATATTTTTTAAAATATAGGACCAGAAATCTCGACAACAATGGTGTCAACAGTTTTTTTTCGTTATTGCATGATGCAAAAACCCAGGTCCTCATAGCAGACTTTCGAACCTTTTCAAACTTTGTTTCACTCAATATTCCAGATTCCATTAGACTCAATAGTACAGCTTGGTCCTTAATTGGCATGTACTCAATCTCATCAATAATCAGGTTTCTGGGCCTGTTTTTAAATAGATAATCTATCATGCCAGCCTTTGTGCTGTGGCTGCCTAAAGTAAAATATGAGCGGGGTAATTTCATGCATTCCATTAAAAACAAAGTTTTTGCAGACCCTGGCGGACCTACCAGTAAAATATGGACAGGTAAGTCAGACGTTATCGCAAAAAGAAAAATTTTCTTTATATTATCATAATCGATAATGTTTTCGAAAAGTATGTTATTTGACAAAAAAGCATCAAGTTCATGGTTATGAACCAACTTATAATCATTTTTAGGGTAATCACCCTTAAAGGAGCTTCGGCTTTTCTTTACATTTATTCCCCTATTGCTATACGCATCAGTAACATTATCAAACATGACACATTTCTATTACATTCAAAGTAATAAGACTTGTTTTATGATAATTGATAATCCATTTTCCGGCATTTTAAGATTCATCAAAATTAAATATTGTCGAGAATAAAATCCATTAATTGATAAATAAACCCACAGTTTTGATTACAAGAAAGATTCCTACAAATGGAATAGAAATCCTAAGATCAAGGTATAATGTAATAATCAACGAGAAAGACAGGCCTTTAAACAGGAACGAGTTAATTAAAAGCGTAAAAGGTAAAGACGCTATTTTATGCGTATTGCAGGATAAAATTGATAAACAAATTATAGACACTGCAGGGCCAAACCTGAAGATAATAAGCACTTTTAGTGCAGGTTATGAGCATATAGACATTGGATTAGCCAATAAAAAAGGCATAAGGATAGGCTATACCGGAGATACCTTAACAGAAACAACCGCTGATTTAGCATTTGGTATGATATTGTGCTTGGGAAGAAGGATAGTGGAGGCAGACAAATTTGTTAGAGATTCAAAATGGAAAATCGGTTGGGGTCCTGAGCTAATGTTAGGAACAGACATACATAATAAAGTTTTAGGTCTAATAGGTTTTGGAAAAATTGGCAAAGCAGTGGCCAAAAGAGCGACAGGGTTTGATATGGAAATCATTTATTACAAAAGAAATATTCAAAAAAAAGGCATAGGCAAAGATATAAAAAATAAAGCAAAGTACTGCGAAATGAAGGAATTACTATCCATTGCCGACTACATAGTAATCGCATGTTCTCTGAATGATGACAGTTACCATCTAATAGATATTGAAAATCTTAAAGTGATGAAAAAAACAGCGTTCCTAATCAATATTTCTAGGGGTAAAATAATAAAAGAAAGAGATCTGGTTTTTGCCTTGAGAAACAAATACCTGGCAGGGGCAGCATTGGACGTATTTGAACAGGAGCCAATATTGAAAAACAATCCGCTCATTAGAATGAAAAACGTCATATTGTTACCACACATTGGGAGTTCTAGCCACAGCACGAGAAATATAATGTCAGAGATTGCAGCTACAAATATAATTAACGTGTTAGATGGCAACGACAAAAAGGCATTATTGGTGCGATGTTAAAATATGGGATGTAAAAATACACTACTCAATCAGGTGATTTTATAGTCTTTTTAATTGTATTTCATCCTTATCTTCTTGGTTTCCAGTAACGCATTTGGTATGTATTACCCTAAGTGCAGTAAAAACGATTTCCCCCCGGGGGATCTGGTTGTTCCTTTGTAGAATTAGAAATTTCTCTTCTAATTTTAGTTTATGGCCAGAGCATGTCAGCCCCACCATAAATTTGTTATTTTCATCATCATTGATTTCCATTATAAATTCTGGTGGGAGTAAACATTTTTCCTTGTTAATTACAAATGAGCAATGTTCTGGGAACAACCAATAAACTATTCAGTTTTCCTAATAAAACTTTTTCACAGGCGTATAGTCATCGATTATCAAAGAAATTAAAAAATCATCCCGGGAATAGCCTTTGCCAAGCATATTTTCCCGATACAAAAAAAGACAAAGGTTTACCTCACAGGTACCAGTTGAGTCAGATCCCCTGGAGAGGCCATGGATGCAAAATCAAGTATGGGTCCATACCATATACCAAATATCACCATAAAGCCCACAGCAAATATTAGCACGGCCACTAGGGATTTTGGTTCCTTTTGTCTCACCCTATTTTCACCCTCATCCAAATACATTCTTCTTATTATCAAGGCATAATATCCTAATGACAATGCGCTATTTAGTATACCAGCAATCGCAAGGTAAGGTCCCCACCAAATTAGTTGACCGCTATCAATTGCCGATCCAAACAACATCAGTTTGCTCCAAAATCCATTTAGAGGCGGAATCCCAGCTAAAGCCAACAGCGAGATTGTCATTGCAATGGCGGTTATTGGCATCCTATAGCCAAGCCCCTTGTATTTATCAAGGGTATAACCCGAGATAACCACAATAACTGCTGCAGCCGCAATAAAGGCGCCAGATTTCATAACCGCATGGTTCATTATGTGAAACAAAGAAGCATCGATTCCCTGGGCGGCAAATGGGGCAACTGCTAAACCTATAAGTATGTAGCCGGCCTGAGCGATACTAGAGTAAGCAAGTATTCTTGGAACGCTTCTCTGGGTTAGTGCTCCTAAATTACCAAGGGTCATTGTAAATATGGCAATAATGGCAAGCACAAATGCCCATTGAACGTTTAACGCTATCAATCCAATCACAATGACCCTTATGGCTGCTGCAAACCCAGCTTTTTTTGTACCTGCCGCAAGGAGTGTACCAACTGTTGTGGGGGCCCCAGAATAGGTATCTGGCAGCCACATATGAAAAGGCACCAAACCCATCTTGAAGCCAAAACCTGCCACAAACAACCCCACTGCCAATAGTCCAAACGGCATTAGCTCCGATTTTAGTTCAGATAACGCCACTATCGAGTCATAAATGTTTGTGGTCCCGGTTATTCCATATACAATTCCCATACCTAAAATAATAATTGAGGTAGATAACGCTCCAAACAGAAAGTACTTTATGGCAGACTCATTTGAAATAGGGTCCTTTTTAGAAAACGCTGCAAGCGCATAAGTTGGAATAGACATCAGTTCCCATGAAACTAACAGCATTACAAAATCTGTTGAATAGCCTATGAGTATCATCCCTATGCTGGACAAAAGGATTAAAGAATAGTAGGCAGCATGATTGCTTTTATTTTTCATGTAGCTCCATGATGATACTGTTACCATTATAGACACAATAAGGAACGCTATTGAGAAAAATCCCCCAAAAACATCATCGGTGATAACACCATCACTTGAAAGGGAAAAAGCTGGGAGTGTTTCTCCTGAAGCTATTCTTGCTATCACAATCACCAAAGCCAACACAAGGGAACCAAAAGCTATTCCGCTGTAAACTTTATTTTTGGAGCTTTTTTCTTTGTTTAGAGCGTCAATCACCGGAATCAACAGGGCAACCGTTCCCAGAACAATAGTAACTAAAGAAGGTGTTGAGAATATATCAACCATTTCTTACCACATACACCGTTACATCAGCAATAGCATAGCTATTACTATAATTCCAGCTGAAAAAACATACAGGTATGTTTGTATGTTCCCAGTCTGTGTGACCTTTACGACCTTTGACATGAAAACCATTGAATATTGAAGAGCTGGGTTTATCCCACTGATAAATATACCTTCAAAATATTTGTAAGTAAGCCTATAGAAAGCAAGTGGGATAACCACACCTATCCAATATAAAAGCGAATTGAGGTACCATCTATTATGCAAAAACCGCCACATGGCCCTTGACACAACATTCTCCTGTATTTTTTCAGGGTCAGCCTTTCTCTGTATATAGAAAAGATATCCCAAATATCCACCTACCCCAAAAGCACCTACAGAAGAAATCGCAGCTATTGGATTGAGGCCCAAGAATCCCACGCCATCACCTTTATCACTTTTAGGACCCTCGGAAAGCCCGGTATTGGAGGCGGGATTTTCGGTTGTAGCGGTGACACCTCTTTCAGATATTCCAAACGTATTTGAAAGATAGTATGCAAACAAGCTATGGATTTGTGACTCAAACGCAAAACCTACAACCCCAATTGCTATTGAAGATATGGCCAATACGGCAAATGGTATCCACATCATTTTGCTCACCTCATGGATTCTTTGTCCTTTAGATTCCATATTAGCCAAGTTTTTGCCAGGCTTGCCAAAAAATACAAGTCCAACCATCCTGAAGGTGTAAAACGCAGTCATTACGGCTATGATTACAGCAATTGTAAACAGGTATGGCGATAATGAATAACTAGACTCCAATAAAGACGCAAAAATAGCATCCTTGCTCCAGAAACCAGAGGTTATCAAAGGCGCCCCCGCTAACGATAAGCTAGCCAATAACATGAAAATATATGTCTTTTTCATATTTTTCCTCAATCCACCCATATCATACATAAATCTTGAACCAACTGTGTGCAGTATAGCACCAGCAGCCATAAACAATGAGGCTTTGAATAAGGCGTGACTAATCATATGAAAGAAACCGGCGGTATAGCCATCAACAAAGTTGGTAGATAAGCCAGCAATTCCAAGCGCCATCATCATGTATCCTATTTGTGAACCTGTAGAATACGCCAAAACTTTTTTTATTTCCTGGTTAACCAATGCTTGCGTTGCCAAAAGGAAAGCAGTAATTGCACCAACCCAAGCCACTACCTCAAAGAACTGGGAAACATTAAAGACAGCCAAGGCAAAAAAGAGCGGGCCTATCCTTGCGACTAAAAAGACCCCCGCTTTCACCATTGTAGCAGCATGTATCAATGCTGATACAGAGGTCGGACCGGTCATGGCCTCCAGTAACCACTCATTTAAAGGAAACTGGGCAGACTTTCCAATCGCCCCACCAAATAGTAAAACCGCAGCAGGAACCAAAAGATTTTGCTGCATCATTTCCTGGGCCCAGCTCTGGTCAGCCAGCAGTTCTTTAAATCCAAATGTTCCGGCATATGCGAAAATCATGAACATTCCCGAAAGCATCATAATATCGCCCACACGATTAAACAAAAACGCCTTTATCCCTGAATGGGTTGGCGATGCCCACATGGGAATGCCCCAAACAACATGCCCCTCTTTGCCAACGTAGTCTTTCTTTCTGTCTGTGTACCAAAACCCTATCAAAGCATAGGAGGCCAATCCTACTCCTTCCCACCCAAAGAACACCATCAAAAGGTTATCAGACAATACAATTAACTGCATCGAGCCTATGAAAAACAGCATAAAAAACCAATAACGGGTAAGAGACCTCTCACCATGCATATAAGATATAGAGTATACAAATATTGATGCAGATATCCAGGCAACCAAATTGCTCATTATTATGCCTAATGGATCAGCCAATACTCCAGCATTCAAATTAAGTGCTGAAAACCATGGAATCTGACTATGAATTTCATTACCCGCCAGACCAATTGGTAAAATACTTAACGCAAAAAATGCGCTTAAAAAAGAAAATCCCACCGCAACATAGCTTTTTACACGTTCGCTTTTGTTTTTTAAGGCAGGTATTAATGCGGCTCCAATGAATGGAATCATCCAAATCAACCATGCATTTACACCCAAACCTGCAAAACCTATTGTCTCTGTTCCTACCAATTCTTATTCAATTCCCTATAGATATCGGTTCTGCTGCAAAGAATACCCGTCAACTCCCCATGTTCCGATTTGTGAAAAACCATTAGTTTTCGAATCATCACTACCTTCGATAAGCTGATCTGAGATTCTTATTCCCTGAGCCTCAGTTGTTTGTTTTATTTGGGCAATATCACTAGAATTGCCATACAAATTCTCTACATAATTTATTATTGGGCTATAAAATAAATCAGGATAAAGACCCAAAATCAAGGTGAAAGCAGCTAAAACCCCCATTGTAACTATTACATATTTACTCGAATCTCCTACGTTTTTTAATGTTTCTGGAACTATTCCGAAGAATATTTTTTTGTACATCCATAAGATATAAGCTGAAGTTAATACAGTAGTTGATATTGCCACAGCAAATGCTGCGATCTTCAAATAATCAGAATCACCAATCGCATTCTGCAGGGATCCATTAAACAGCACCCACTCAGCCATAAAGCCACTTGTTATAGGGACACCCATTATGGTTAATGCCCCAATCATCGTCAGTACTGCGGTGTATGGCATTTTGCTGGAAAGTCCCCCTAATTTGTCCATGTTTCTTGTGCCTGTTTGCAGGACAATAGAGCCAGCCATCATAAACAGTAACGCCTTTCCCAGCCCATGGGAAACGTAAAGCATTATTGCCCCGCTTATGCCCAAAACACTTTCAGAGCCCAATCCAAATATAATATAGCCCATAGAGCTTATACTTGAATAGGCCAAAACCTTTTTGATGTCATTTTGCATCAAAGCCATTGCACCACCAAACACCATTGTTGCAACACCCCAAATGTCCAAGTAAATGCCGTAACCAGCATAGTTTCCTGATAATAACTCCAACCATATTCTGACGATACCATATGCGCCAATTCCAGTCATTGCCGAAGAAATTACCACAGATATTGGCGTAGGTGCCTGCGTGTATGTGTCGGGTAACCAAACATGCAAAAACAATGCACCAAGTTTTATCCCAAAACCGATTACAATTGAAAACAGTATCAATGGTGTCCAATCCACAGGTATTTTGGATGAATTAGACTCGATGATATCAAAATCAAAACCGCCAGAGAGAAATCCTATGGCCAGTAGACCTAAAAGCAAAACAAGCGCTCCAAGGGCTGACCATAAAAAGAACACAAATGAAACTTTTTTCCTGTCACCATAACCAAAAAATGCAATAAGGAAAAAGGCCGGGACAATCATTAATTCAAAGAACACATAGAACTCAAGTATATTGGTTGCAAGTACAGTGCCCACCATTCCCATTGAGAGGGCAAGGTATAGGGCAAAGTAAATCCCCATTTGGGTATCAAGATTGGATTTTTGGGTTTTTGATAAAACCACTGTGGACAAATTGCCACCCCTCAACCCAACATTTTTACCATCATCTCCCTCAACAAAATCCCTTTTTGGTTCCGCAATAGATTTGGTTTGATCATGATCAAGGAGAATTTTTCGCACCATATATGGTTTTGAATAAAGAACTACTGCCGTAGATATAATATATATTGTTATAGCAAAAGGAACACTCAATCCATCTAACTTCAGTCCAAAATGTCCCAATTGACCACCTGAATAAATTTCTTGATATTGACCACCAGAACTTAGGCCCAACGATGGGATTATTACAAAAATTGTAGACAATGCTAAAATCCCAAATGAGAACCATGTTACAATGTTTATCCCTTTGTGTTTACCTAAAAAATACGCCACTGGAGAAAATACCAAGGGCAAAAATGTTGCCGCCATCAGAAAATATGAAGATGAATCCGCCATCTAAATTCTCGTACCCCGAATACCCCTACAAAAACGACATTGACTCCTTTTATATATTATACGATTGGTAATTGAAACATATCAAGAAAAAAGGTGAAAGAGAAACCTTAATTTTTAAGGTTTTTGTATTCTGTTACGTCAATATCCTTATAAAATCTGTAGGCTATTATCATAATCCCTAATCCCACGGCCACCTCAGCAGCAGAAATGGCAATTGAAAATAGCACAAATACCTGGCCTTGCGGATTTGGCAACATCCTTGAAAAGGCAACAATGACTAAATTTACTGCATTAGCAATCAACTCAATAGAGATGATTAACCGCAGGGCATTTCTTTTAACAACTATCCCATATATGCCAATAGCTATCAAAACAGCAGCTACAATTAAGAAATCACTTGGCTGGTTCATTTTTTTCCTCTATATCCTCCCTTCTTGCAAGTGCCAATGCACCTATAACGGCTCCTGCCAAAGTAAACGCCAAAACAATTAGCACAGGCGAATAGTAAGTTAACAATTCCTTCCCTATCTCTTTTATGTCAACAGCAGGTGCACCTTCAGAAAAACTAAATTGTGAAACAGCCGAGTTTCCAATTAAAGATCCAATCAACGCAAGAAAAGCCAAGCTTAAGATGATGCCGGATATCTTTCTCTTTACTGTTTCCCTTTTTGTAACAGTATTAGGAGACCTTACAAGCATAACGGTAAAAATGACCAGAACCGCAACTGCTCCAACATATACAGCTATCTGAAACATTGCAACAAACGGAGCATCCAAAATAACAAAAAAGCCTGCGATACCCAATAAAGATACAGCTAAAGCAATTCCCCCATACAGCAGCTCCCTGCTCTCCAATGAAATAATAGCAGAGCCAATGGTCAGTATGGACAAACCTACAAACAGGCCGTCAGCCATGACTAGCCCCTCTGGAGTCTATTTTTATTTCCACCTCTCCATTATCTATAGGTTTAATGGCTAGCTGGGAAGGTGTATAGATTAGATGTTGTTTTGTGTATGACGATAGCTCATAGTCATTGGTCATAAATAGGGCATAAAATGGACAAGCATCAACACACAAGCCACAGAAAACACACTTTCCATAGTCTATTTGCGGCATAATGGATTTTTTGTTTTGTTTCCATTGCTCATCCACCTTTACCATAGCTATAGCTTCGGCAATCCCCTCACATGCAATCGAGCATAACTGGCAACCAGTGCATTTATCATGAAAAAGGATGTGCCTGCCCTTTAGACCTGCGATTCCAACGCCTTTTTTAGGGTCAAACTGATAACCATCGCCAACAAATTTTAGTTTTTGTTCAGGATACCTTAACGTAAACCTCTTTACGAAAAGATGTCGTGTTCCAGACTCCAACGCCCTGATGAAACCACTAGCTGTATTCATTTTACAGATATCAACCCTCCCGGTCCCAGAATTCCGCCATATATTAATGTCAATACAACAAAGAGATTTATGAATGTTAAAACAATCAACTTATACCAACCAGTATGCAGCAATATGTCGATTCTGATTCTAGGATTGATGCCCCTTGTGATTAACATCAACAGGATAACAGCAAATGTCTTCACCGTAAACCAGAATATACTGCTGATTGTCACAGGATTGTAAAGACCATTCAGAGCAACCAACTTTAATAACGGTGTTTCTGAGGTCGATGCTCCAGGAATTAGTTCTGGGGGGAATATTTGAGGACCATACCAGCCACCCAGAAACAAAATTACAAACAGACCAGCCAATGCATATAACTTTAGGTAATTCCCCAACTGAATCAATCCAAAGATCATTCCTGATGTCTCAGTTAGCCAGCCTGCCACAATCTCACTTTCTGCCTCAGGAAGATCAAACGGCACACGCTCCAATTCAGCAAGGGAGGAGATAAAGAACACAAACGCATTTATTGGCATGACAATGATGTTCCAAAAAAGATTTTGTGACAGGGCTATATTAGACAAGTTCAAAGAGCCGGCAAAAATAACTGCAGGTAACGCAGACAACAAGAAGGGTATCTCAAAGGCCACCATCTGATGCAAGGCTCGCAACCCCCCTATGAAAGGATATTTACTATTGCTGGCCCAAGAAAACAGCAATATTATTAACGGAAAGAACCCCAATATGGCAAATACAGCTATTAACCCAACATCCACATCAGCAGCAACCCATCCAGGCGCCACTGGAATTAATGCAACAACGGCTGCGGATGTAGATACAAACATAATGGGAGCTAGCCAAAATATCGCCTTATCAGCACCTGAGGGGACAATTATTTCCTTTGAAATAAGTTTCAGCCCGTCTGCAAGCAATTGGAATATGCCTTCTATTTTCCCTGCGTATAACGGTCCTACACGCAGTTGCATTTTTGCCAACAGTTTACGCTCAATGAATATTGTTGATGCGGCAATCAAAGCTGCAAAAGCAAACCCAGGGAAAACAGCCGCCCTAAACAAATCGGTATGAATCAAAAACTGAATTATTGGGATAGTTCGTGATGGATCAACCATCATTGAGAAAAACAGGTATGGTGTTAATACCTGTCCATCAACTACAGGCAAAGGCACAAAAAACAATGCAAAAAAGATTATTGGAAGAAATAATAAAGTAACAAATGCTAAAATAAATAATACTAGCTGTACTACGCTACCTACAAAATTGCCAAACCTAAAATCTGGACTTAATGCGCCCATTATCTATCTGCCTCTATAGGCCAATAATTCAAAGACCAATATATAGGTGGCATATCACCCAACTTTGACCCAACCAACAAAAATGGCAAGGCTAAAATGTTTCTAAATGAACCTGTGGATATTTTAACTCTATATGGCCTGGATGTACCATCACTTACTAAATGATAGCTTAGTGCACCTCGTCCAGATTCCACCCTTTTAAAAGACTCCCCAGGCGGCCCTTTTATGTTGCTTAGCAGTTTTTCTCGGACATCACCTGATTCTGGCATTTTATCTAAAAGATCTCTGATAATATGACAAGACTCTCTAACATCCAAAAACGGGATATAGGCCCTTGCGAAAGAGTCACATGTCTTCATATACTGGACGTTAAAATCTATTTCGTTGTATATATCATATGGCTCTACCTTTCTAATGTCATAAGGCACGCCTGATGCTCGCAGTACGGAGCCAGTAACTCCTAACTTTATTGCATCCTCCTTTGATAAAACTCCCACACCTTCAGTCCTTTGCCTAAACAATGGGTTATTGTAGAAAATATGTTCATATTCCTTTAGTCGTTTTTCAAGGTAATTTATCTGAGTCAAGCATTTTTCTTTGAAATTGTTTGGCATGTCGTTTCTAACCCCACCTGGAATGTTAAAAGCATGTGTAATTCGATGGCCCGTAAGCCGCTCAAGCAAATCAAGCACTAACTCCCTATCTGCAGCAGGCCACATGAACATAGTGGAATGCCCAAGAAATATTCCGTAAATAGCCAGCCAATACAAAGTATAGTTAATTCGATCTAATTCCGAGGTAAGTGCCCGAAGAAACTGTCCCCTTCGTGGAACGGTAATGCCAATTAAATCCTCAACGGCCAAGCTGTATGAATACGTTATATTGGCCGAATCATGGATTACGGGTCTTTCCAAATGGGGAATATTTTGAAAATAATTTCTGTATTCACACATTTTTTCCTCTCCTCGGTGGACATATCCCGGGTCAATGTTTACATAAACTATGTAATCCCCATCCAATTTAATTACAAACCTAAAATGCCCTGTGCCAGGATGCTGGGGTCCAACGCTGAGGGTCATTAGTTTATCTTCGTCTGACTCTTTATCGGATTCTTTAACTATTTGCATTGATAGCTTTTTAGCAGCATCAATCTTTTCATCCAAACTAGACATTAAATATCCCTTTTTATCTCCCTTTCAATCTAAAATCTTTTCTGAGAGGAGGTATGTCTGCCCAGTCCTCAGGTAACAGAAATCGCTCATTCCTAGGATGACCAATAAAATATACACCCAACATTTCGTAAGTTTCACGTTCAAAATATTCAACACTAGGTAATATATTTATCAAACTATTTGACTTTGGATCAGATCTACTTGTTTTTGTAGATAAAACCAAAACATAGGGAAAGAGATCCGGGTTTACATAGGAGCCCAAATGATAATTAATTTCGATTTGATCATCTTTTGGATAATCTGTACCAGATGCGGATTCAACATGATCAAAACCATGATTGTCCCTTAAAAAAATAGCAGTTTCCACAATGATTTCCGGATCCACCATGATTTTTGAGCGGTTGCGTTTATCATAAATTACATTAACCCTGTCACCAAATTTTTCAACTGCAGAGTTTAAGATATCCTTAGATAATAAAAGGGATTTTTTTTTTAACTCGATTTCGGATTTGCGGTCCATCACTTTATCTTTGACCTTTTAATTTTTTCCTGTAAAAGAAATGTTCCCTGAATAAGAGTTTCAGGTCTTGGAGGGCATCCAGGCACATAAACATCTACAGGGATAATACCATCGCATCCGGGCAAAACATTGTAAGAATCCATATAAAGCCCACCTGTGATTGCACAGGCACCCATTGCAATCACATATTTAGGCTCAGGCATCTGATCATATACCATACGCAGCCTAGGCGCCATCTTCCTAGTTACTGTACCCTGAACAACAATCAAATCACACTGCCTTAATGAACCAAATGCCTCCAAAATTCCAAATCGTTCAACATCATATCGGGGGTCGGAGGCTCCGCCAAATTCTACACTACAACAGGCAGTCTCTAAATGAACAGGCCATAACGACCACACACGTCCCCAGTTGATAGCATAGCCTAGGGGCCCATCCAAGGCTTTGACAAGAACATCACTAAGCTTTGATACTAAAATATTAAAATTAGAAGGATTAACTGGGTTAACTAGTTGTTTTAACACACTACTACACCTTATTAATATCTAGCACGTTTAGTTATTAAAATCTATTGGATATAAAGGAATTACCAAATTCCTTTCCTACCAGCTAAAAACAAAGCATACCCCATAGCAGCAAACATTATTCCAAGAAATCCCATCATAGGTAACGTGGCTTCTTTAGGGACAGAGGTGAAAGTCACAGCCCATGCATACAGAAATATCAGCATCACATCAAAAACCACAAACATAAGAATATACGAGTAATATTGCATCATAAAATGGGCTCTTCCCTCACCAGTCGGAATGTTCCCACATTCCATTGGAAGGAACTTTATAGGGTTGTACCTTCTGCGTTGTGACAAAAGCCTAGACAATATAATCGAAGGTACACCTGCCATTATTCCAAATCCAAAGAGATACAAAATCGGAAGAAATTGTGAAGCCGTTTCTCCTGCCAAATTACTCTGTGCTGCCTAGTAAAGATATAAAAATCTTACCCTGACACAGAAATTACTTATGTTTGTCTATAACCAAATCAAATAGTTGTCTCGCCACCATTTTCGGATGATTCAGAGCAAGTTTCATCATTTTATAATTTGAAAAATCGGATGTGATAAAATCCAAGAATTCACCTAATGTCAAATCTTTAATGATATCAATCTCCTTATCCCAATCAGTGTCAGAAAGGGATAGCCATCTTGATTGTACTTTTAGTGCGGATTGAATTTTTTTTTCAAGTATTTTTCTACAAACATGTTCATATTCTATTAGAGATTGACGGGTCGATGCAAACTGAAGGGAGTCAGCGCCTAGTCTTCCGGCTAATTGCCCAAATTCAATTGCGTAACGTATTCCCTCCAAAACCAAAGGGTTTGCCTGGCCTGCGGTATCGCCTATCATCATTAACCCATCATAAACACAGCTTTTTCTTAAACCCTCATTGGGTATCATCCCATAATGAACTTCAATTGGTTGAATTTTTCCGAGTTTATTTAAGGGATACATATTACTCTCCAGTATTTTATTCAGTTTAACCAACGGGTCAACAGTGGATTCAGGTCTCCCTATCCCAACCCCAATTCTTACGCGATTACTTGAAAGTGGAAAAACCCATGCGTATCCTGCTTCTGAATATTTTTGACCAACCATTAAGTGCAATGTGTCGTGGTTTATGCTGTCACAGTAACATTCGTATTCCGCACCAACCCCATATCTATGCCAGAGAGAAACGTAACCTAGTTTTCTAGAAATAAAGCTGTTGAAGCCGCTTGCATCGATTATCAAAGATGCATCTATGTCAGCAACTCCTTTTGGTGTAGAAACCTTTAAGCCGTTAATCCTCCCATCAGCATTTCTTTTTACGTCAAAAACATTACTTTTTACAGATAAGGTAGTTCCTTCCGCAGCAGCTTTTATCGCCAGGAACTGAAAGGTTTTTTTTACGTCAAGTACACATGCAGTGTAGTCATTGCCAAGTATGTTTGCTTCATTGTTTGGAGATATAAAGGAGAAATTTTTTATTGGATTGTAATATTCCTTTGATATGCCAAGTTTTTCCATCTCTTTTATCCAACTAACACCACTAGTCCTGACATTATGCCCAAATGATGGATCTTTTTCAAAAAGCACAACTTTTGCGCCTTTTTTTGACGCAGAACACGCAGCTGAAAGGCCAGCGGGGCCCCCACCCACAATAGCAATATCAAACTTCAATAAATCATTTGATCTTAGAGCAAATGGGTTATTATATATTATTTTTACGGCATTATCCTCAAAGATAAAACACGCGCCTAAAAATACAATTCAAAGTATAAATATTATTGTACCTATTTTTTTATGTTTTATCTTGATATTTTTTAAAATTAATAAAGATAAAGACTATAATGACTCAAATGTTCCAGCTATCAACAAAAACTTGCCTGGGATTATCAATACCATAGAGGAGTTTAGCGATGAGCAGAGAGCCATTGTCAGGAAGTTTAAGCATGAGATGGAAAAATTCACAGAGGAAAGGTCTCTTGAAACCTGCTTACAAGCCCTGAACCTGTCCATGCAATTGGCCAACACCAGGGAAAAACTATTAGAAGCATATAAGCAATACAGTGGCTTATTAGAGAACGAGCTGAAAAATCGGATCAAAATTGAAAAGAAAAAGAATGACTGAAACAGATGGTATAAACAATATTTTTGGTTTGCGTTGATAGACCAGTGTTTGAATTTCAATTATCTTTTATTTTTATTCAAGTAATAAAATCAATTAAATAGAATCTTATTTTTAATTGATCCCAATTTTTCTATAGAAATTTCCACTACATCATTGTGTTTCAAGTATCTAGGCTCCTTCATGGACATTGCAACCCCTGCCGGTGTCCCGGTTGATATTATATCACCAGGCTCAATAGTCATCAAATTGCTTAAAGATGAGATTATTTTTCGTATTGGTATGACCATGTTGTTGCTAGATGAGTTCTGCCTTATCTCCCCATTTACAGTAGTCATTATTTTTAAGGACTGAGGGTCGATTATCTCATCTTTGGTTGTAATCCATGGGCCGCAGGGTGCGAAGGTATCTATACTTTTACCCCTCGTGAACTGTTTGTCCCTGAATTGTATGTCCCTTGCAGAGACATCGTGAAAAACCATATAACCAAATACAGCATCTAATGATTCTTCCTCAGGAATTTTTTTTATTTTTTTGCCCATAATAACGGCTATCTCTGCTTCATAATCAAGTCTTTTTACATATGATGGGGATATGACCTCACCATGTGGGGAATTCAATGCGGTTCTAGGCTTGATAAAAATAACAGGCTCTTCGGAAGGGGTCAAACCCGCGTCTCTCGCATGATCATAATAGTTAAATGCAAGGCAAATTATTTTTGGCGGATTTGGGAGTGGCGACAAAAGCTCCACATCATCTACCGAAACGTCATATTCCAGTTCATTTTTTCTGTCATTGACTTCTTCAATCCAACCACCAAACAGGAAATCCTTTATCCGAGGTGGAATCGGAATGCCCGTTTTTTCTTGTATTTGTTCCTTAATAATGATTTTTTTCCCATCATCTGAAACTATGCCGTATGTCTCAATTGAATTATTTAACTTCATTCTCGCAATTTTCATCGTATATCACCTATGAGTAAATATTGCGGACGAAAAATCATCAATTTTACAAAAACCACACCTAACAAATTGAATTATGGTACCAATTTGAAGTTTGGATATGAACGATTCAGCCAAACCTTTATCGATTATCAAATTATTCTCATTATAGGCATCTCCTTTGTATAATGGCATAGGCTTCAATATAGTGAAATCCACGGAACCTTTTTTTGACACCCATTGGATTTTTTGCACATTATGAGACACTTTATTTCCAATATTCTTAGCAGCAATAACCTTTTTGCCTGTCCCCATTTCATTAGAAACGTCAATACTCATAATTTCTATATTACAAAGTTCCATTAACCTTACTGAATCCCCAACTTTTAGTTTTAATGCATCAGCGTTAGGTATATAAATTATTTTTTCAACTTTCACAGTTCTTTTGCCCATCTCCAAAGTGGGATGATTTTTAATCTCAATAAAATCCACATCCAATTTATCAATGTGTAACTCAACAGGATCTTTGACAAAGAATAATCTTAGAGACTTGGGATCTAGTATTTTTCTATTGAAAGACTCCAGGATTTCAATGGAGGGTTTTGTTTCAGACAAAGTAATGCTAAGCGAAAGGACAAATTTTCTAATTGCATCAGGCTGAATGCCTCGCCTTTTTAAACCCATCAGTGTGGGTAGTCTTGGATCATCCCATCTTTGTATTATT
Source organism: Candidatus Nitrosocosmicus sp. (assembly GCA_037720485.1). Taxonomy (GTDB): domain Archaea; phylum Thermoproteota; class Nitrososphaeria; order Nitrososphaerales; family Nitrososphaeraceae; genus Nitrosocosmicus. Next base: position 15,382 of record JBBJMN010000001.1, on the reverse strand, counting down.
CCCTTTTCTATTAACGGGGTAATCTTTCTCTTAGAAACTGGTATGCCTTCAAACTCCAATCGTGAAAACTCTATTAGGTTTGGCTGACGCAAATCCAAATCAGACAGTATGGCAAAATAAAGTTCATTTCGCAGTTCATATTCTTTTGTCCTAAAGGCATGCGTAACGCCATCCAAACCATCCTCAATTGGGGCAGCAAAATCATATGTTGGCCATAAAGCATATTTATTTCCCAATTTTGGATGGGAACCCTCAATAATTCTAAAAAGTGTTGGGTCCCTCATAGCAGTATTAAGGCTATTCATATCGCCCCTATAGCGCACAATGCATTCATTTTGTCGATACTCTCCGGAAATCATATCCTCAAATTTACCTAAATTATCGTCCACCTTATTCAATCTGCAGTTACAAAATATACCGTTTGATCGATTAGCTTTAATCAGTTCCTGGTTACATTCACATACAAAAGCACAGTTTTTTCGAATCAGCTTTCTGCCATATTCATATAGAATCCCCATATCATCAGAGGTGTTTTTTACAATAGATGGTTTGACGTTTAGCCATTCAAGACCCTCTGCGATAGCTTCATAATATTCAAGCTTTTCCTTTACTGGGTTTGTGTCATCAAAGCGGAGGATAAGTTTACCATTGTACATGCGTGCGTATTCCTCATCAATAATCGCAGCCTTTGCATGACCAATATGAGGATAGCCATTTGGCTCTGGTGGAAACCTAGTAACAACATTGCCATTCTCGGCACCAATTAATTGAGGAAGCTCAAAGGATTGTTGGTTATCAGGAGATTTTTTTTCAGGTATTTGGTTTTTATTATTATTTTCGTCATTTTTAAAAATTGATTGAGCGATATCAGTATCAGGGTTTTTTAAGAAATGGTTTGATTCATGGATGATTTGGTCGTATAATGTTACCTTTTCATTTAGGGACAGTAAAGATAATTCTGAAATTATTTTCCTTATTTCAGGAATAACGTCTTTAATATTTTTTTTTGAATCCTTTGCATAAGAAAATGTTTTTGATATAACAACCTCGGGCTTTATGTTATTATTAAAATCGATTGCATTTTTCAATGATATCAATTTTATGGTATTTGCAAGTTTATCATCGAGCATCAAACTTAATTATAATCCCCTTTCGACTATATATTTAGCTGAATTTTTCAAAGACAAAAGAGGATTTGAAGAATCATATTTATCCAATATGCCAAATGCATCTTCAATGTAATTTTGGGCGACAGAACGAACATCCCTATCCATACCCACCAAAGCTATTTTGTTTACAATTTCTTTGATGGATTCATCACTTGCATTTTTTTCCCCGAAAATATCCTTTAGTTTGTTTTTGTCAACAGAACCAAGGTTTTGGATTGCCAATAGAATGGGAAATGTTTTTTTTCCCTCTCTGATATCATTGCCTACGGCTTTTCCCGTTATTTTCGGATCACCGTAAATACCTATTAAATCATCTATCAATTGAAATGCTATTCCGATTTTCTTGCCATAGTTTGAAAGGTTTTCGACATCCATTTGACTGCAATTTGAGGAAGATAACGCTCCAATTTCGCAGGAGACCTTAAACAAAGAAGCTGTTTTCTTCTCTATCATTTTTATATACTCGTCCTTAGAAGAAAAATCCTCATCATTTGACATTTTAATGTCTAATGCCTGGCCTTCACATATCTCTATGCAAGATGAAGATAGGAGATTCATCATTTTAATCAAAGTTTCACTAGGCAATCCAAACCTTTTTCCATAAAGAGATATAATCTGAAAGGCTTTAGAAAACAGGACGTCACCAGATAAGATGGCAACTGGAATGCCAAATTGCTTATGTACTGAAGATACATTGTGTCTCACGTTATCGTTATCCATAATGTCATCGTGGATTAAAGTAAAATTATGAACCAATTCGACAGATGAGGCATAGGGTATTGCTGTTTCCATGGTCCCTCCAAATAGTTGACAGGACTTTACAGAGAGAAAAGGACGGATCCTTTTTCCACCACTTTTGATATAATGCAAAGATGCATCATAAAGATGTAATGGGCTACCAGAAACATTAGAAAAAATAAACTGATTTATTTTTGAAGCAATAAAATTGATTTCAGATTTTATTTCTTCCGCACTACTCATAATTACCTAATACACTAGCTAATTTATCTGTCAATATATACCTTGTATTTTTAAGAGATTTTATGTTTCCTGCACCTAATAGGAACATTGTTGACTTTATTTCAGTTAAGATTAACTTGGTAAAGGTCTCCAACTCTTCTTCTGATTGGGAAGCTTTCTTCAAAAAAGGAAAGGCCATTGCACATAAGTCCGATCCCAGTACCAAGCATTTTGCTATTTCCAAACCATTTCTTAACCCCCCTGACGCTATAATCGGCATTTTAACAGATTTTGAAACCAGCAATATACTTAATGCGGTGGGAATACCCCAATCCCAAAAAAGCTCGCCCAACCTAGATTTGATATGCTCATTCTGCTGATCAGCCCTTATTTTCTCTATTCCTGCCCAACTTGTGCCTCCAGAGCCAGCAATGTTTATTGATTTAATTCCTGAACTTTCTAGCCTCAATGCCACATCTGCCGATATGCCAGAACCCACCTCTTTTACAATGATCGGTATTTCGATGTCATTTACCAAACTGGCTATTTTTTTCAAAATCCCTCTGAATCGAGGCTCCCCCTCAGGTTGAATCAATTCTTGCAACGGATTAAGATGAATAGCTAATGCATTGGCATCAATCATCTTTATTATTTTAAGGATGTCTAAGGTGGACAAACCCTCTGATAACTGCGCCCCACCTATGTTTGCTATCAAAAACGCATTGGGTGCGACATCTCTAGCAATGGAATAGCTTTCAACTAATTTTTCACTTTTTAATCCCGCTCTCTGACTCCCTAAACCCATACCAAGCCCATATTTTTCTGCAACCTGCCCCAATCTTTTGTTTATTAGGAAGGCCTCATCAGTCCCCCCAGTCATTGAGTCAATTATTAACGGAGCGGAAAAAGATTTTCCCAAGAAAGTGGTGGAAATGTCAATTTCCTCAAAATCTAATTCAGGCAATGCATTATGGAAAAGTTTGACATATTCCAGATAGGTGGAGTTTTTTATCCCCTGTGTGTTTTCCTTTAAAGGAATCTCTATTCCCTCTCTTTTACGTTTTTTGATTTGTTCTACAAAATCTTCATTTCCATCAGGTAAATTCATCCCATCTTGATCTTTGTTCTCTTCATCAAAAAAAGACATTCAATTACCACCCTTTTCCCCCTGCTGCAATTTCATTGAAGTTCCAATAAAATTGCCCCCGTTAACTACATCCATCATTCTTTCAGGGTAAAATCCATTTATCAAATAAACTGGAATTCCTTTTTTTACGATATCTATCGACTCTGATAATTTTCTTTTCATGCCGCCTGTGACATCAAAAGGCATGTTTGTAAACTCAATGTTGGTATCGGTATTGGTCAAGAGTCCATTATTTTCACCTACGAGCAGATTTGATATTACTTTGCCATTGCCAAGACTATCATAGATACCATCTACATTTGTTGTGAAAATTGAAAAAAGGGGATTCAGATTAATCGACAAGATTTTCATTAGTGCGTCGCCAGATAGAATTGAGAAGTTTCCTTTTGTTGTGTGCACAACATTACCATAGGTTATTGGAATAATATCATTATTTTCAATCATATCCATCACATCCATTATTCGGTCCCTACTACATTCCATGTCGTTAAAAACAAAAGACGATGCGTGAATACTAAATGGTTTTAGGTTTGCAGAAATGAATTTTTCAATAATCATGTGATTTAATTTTATCATGGACTCATTGACGCGCGATACACCCTCATCGGGATATATAGAAGGTTTGGCATGCATGTCATATTTTACTGACCAATAGTGGCCAAAAGATCCCCCACCGTGTACAATGATAATTTTATAGAGTTTTTTTAGTTCTTTAATAACACCAGACAACTTTTCAATAGCATGATAATTAGGTGTAAGAGGTTTATCTTTGAATGTGATTATGGAACCCCCCAGTTTAATAATTAAAAGATCGCTATTTTTTGTACTATTCAACCTGTTTAGTGATATTAATTCATTTTATTAATTATTTGGTTTGTACATATTGATTAAAGAACCATAAGCTGGCCTACAAACATAATCTGGTTTTGTATGCATTGGATGCGGTTTCCATCTCAATTTTAATACCGCCATCGTCTGGGTTCACAAAAAAATAGTTTAGTTTGAGTTCATCAAGTTTTTTTAATAGCCTCTTTACCAGAGTTTTGTCTTTTTTATCTACTAATGATAACAAACAACCCCCACCGCCAGATCCTGTGATTTTCGTGCCATAAGTTCCGCCGGATTGGCAGATTTTTATGACCTTTTCTATAACAGGGTTAGATAACGATAGTTTCTTTAAAATGGAATGGTTCTCATCCATCAGAGTTCCCAAACTTTCCAAGTTTTTAGTTTTCAGCGACTTTAAGGAAGAACCAAATATGCTTTCATACTGTTTGCACAACATGGAAAAATACTCGGCATCATTTTCTTTGACTTTTTTTACCTTATTCACCATTTCAGATGTATTATGAGGAATACCCGTATCTATGACTAGAAACGGTAAATCATGGATGTCAGCCCCGATTTTTTTAAATCCACGTGATTTATTATAAACGCCAAGGCCGCCATATGTACAGATACTGCAATCAACACCAGATGTGCTGTTATTTATTACCCTTTCCACCTCAATAGACTTATCGCAAATTAATTTTTTGTTTGGTTTGTTATCAGAATTACAATATAATGCCCCAGTTAATGCGACACAAAACGCAGACGATGACCCAAGGCCGCCACCTACTGGAATTTCAGAGTCTATATGAACATTCATACTTTGTTTATTTACAACAGTACCGTCATCATGTAGGCCTTCTAGCAAATAACTGATTATTTTGTGTAGGTTGTTAACAACATCAACATATAGTTGCGCACTATTGGGCATAATTATTTTTGAATTAACTATCTCAGCACTGAATCCTAAATTTGAGGTAACACTTATCTTGCTGCTATTTCTATCAGAACCTCCAAATTCCAATACGACCCGAAATCTTTTATCAATGGCAAAAATAAGTGACGAATAGCCATAGACTACAAAATGTTCTCCAAAAAGTATTGCTTTACCCGGAGAGATCGAGGTTACTTTGTGTGAGATAACCATATCCAAATGGCATTATAGCAATATCAAGGAAGAGTAACCCACAACAGACGATTTGTTCCCGTCAATGTCCCCACTGGTTAGATATTTTAATAGACTAGCATCAGTGTTTTTCATTCTTTTTGAGAACTCCATTGCTGAAGCTATGCATCCATACCCACATAATGTCATCGAATTATCTTCCAAAGTTTTGTAGAAAGATTCTATATTCATAGACAGTATATCAGACAATAGTTTTTTATCTTTTTTATAGCACTCATCATAACACAAATAGTGCGAGAAATTTGAGGTAACTATCAAAACAACATTTTCATCCTTAGGGACAATTGAGCTTAAAACATCAGCTAATTTAATTGAGGCGTATTTACCCTGGGTTCTCTGCAAAATCGGAATAAACTCAAATCCATCCCTTTTGACATACTGTAAAAAAGGCAATTGAGTTTCAATGGCATGGTCTATGGATAGGGAAAAGGGATCTATATGGATAAAGTTATCAGAGTCACCATCCAATAGTTTTAATCCCAATTCCTCACTGATCCGGATGTGACCCAGAGGGGTACTCCAATAACCCCTATCCATAATAGATATGCCCGGGCTGGTCCCATTATGATCAGGCGACAAAATTATAAACTTGTTGCATTCTATCAGGCCAATCAAATAGTAAACCAATGAAGAAACATAACCAGAATAACAATATGCCCCATGAGGGACTATAAAAGTCAATACTTTCTTATTTTTGACAAATTCTTTAACAATAAACAATACCTCTCTGTCTTTGGCAGAGGCCTCAATCTGATGAAATAGATTTTCTATTGTAAATATTATTTCCCGAGAGCATTTGGGGTAAAAGAATCCATCAGAGTTATGTTGCCTAGTCGCAACAGATTCACTCAAATAACTTCTTCCACTAATTTTGCTTCAAAGTCATCGATAGTAAGTGGCATTTCAGAGTCTGATTTTATTTTTCCCTGTTTCTTTAAGACTTCCTTTGTCAAAAGCCAATAGACCGTAGCCAAAGCTTTTCTACCTCTGTTGTTTGTGGGTATCACAATATCAACCTTGGATGTGATATTATCACTGTTAGCTAATGCAATTACTGGAACGCCAGCACGCGTGGATTCTAATACGGCCTGCTCGTCTGCTTGGGGGTCTGTAACTATGACAATTTCGGGCTCAAGGTATTTTGGCAAGGATGGATTGGTGAACGTTCCGGGCATAAAGCGTCCAAATATCCCACGAGCACCAGTCAGTTCACAAAATTTTTCAACAGGGGTTTTACCATATTCTCTAGATGAAGTTACGGCCACGTTAGATATGCTGACCCTCCCTATGAATTTTGCAGCAACATCAATTCTTGCCAGCGTTTTGCTGATATCAAGAATATATAGTCCTTCAGGGTTAGCACGGGTAATAAAAGAGGCCATAAATTTTGTTTTTATTGGGGTGCCGACCCTGATTCCTGTAGACAATATCATTTTTTCCAAATTGTTTGGATCTTCTAGCGAATCAGTGTCTTCTTCACCAGTAATGGAATCAGGTGCACTGCTTGCGGTGGTGGTGGTATCCGCAGATTGTGAAGTGATAACGTTTGAATCAGATGAAATGGAATTGGAATCACTTTCAGTTCCTACTTCGGCTGAATTGTCAAAACTCTCTTCAATATTGTCCTTATCACTATAACTATCTTTGGAATAGGAATCTGAAACTCTTTCAAACATTTTATATACTATTGCTCCATTTAGCCATTCCTTCTATTAAACCATACTCTGAAATTCTAATCAATTCATTCAATTTTGAAATTCTTTCTCCACCCACCACACCGGACTTTAACATAACGGAGTTTGTAGCTATGGCAATGTGTGAAATATGGCTATCTGTTGATTCACCCGACCGATGGGAGGTCACTATCTTGATATTATTGTCATCGCATTCTTTGGCAAACAACAGTGCATCATAAAGAGAACCAGCCTGATTTACCTTCAATATGGCTCCGGAACAGGAATTTTTCTTGGCAGCTGTTGCCACCCTGTTTTTATTGGTCACCAATAGATCGTCTCCGGTTACAAGGCACCTTGGATTCTTATTCGTTAGTATGGACATCCCTTCAAAATCCTCCTCATGCACTGGATCTTCAGCATATATCAAATCATAATTTTTTATCAAATTATCAGCATAATCCAGTTGGTCTTGGGTATCCAGGGTTTTTCCATATCTTTTATATTCATATGTTTTCTTTATCGGATCCCATAGCGATGAGCTCGCAAAATCTATTCCCAAACGTACATCCTTTTTGGGGTCATAACCGCAGTTTGCGACAGCTTGTTCCAAAATTTCAATCGCACCGTCATTATCAATGTTTGGGGCCCATGCGCCCTCATCACCTTTTCCCCCCGTGAACCTTGGATCTTTTTTCTCCATGTTTTTTTTTAGCTCTTTATGGATTTTGGAATTAATCTCTAACGCCTCAAATATGGATTTAGCACCTACAGGACAAACTAAAAACTCCTGAAGGTCAGGAGTTCCCTGTCCAGCGTGCGAACCACCACCCAATATATTTCCCAATGGAAATGGAAAATTGATTTTGTTTATCTTTGGGTTCAAAACCTTAAAGAACGGCAGGCTAAGGGATTTTGAAGCAGAATCAATGCAGGATATCGTAAGAGCATATGCAATAGAGCCACCTATGCTAGAGTAATTGACAGACTCATCATTACCCTTCAGTGTTTCGTGTATCGTTTTAAGGTCATCGGAGTCTAACCCTATAAACTTTTTTTTAAGGACCCTAAACGCGTCAATGGTTTTCTGCGGATCATTATCGATAAAACTTTGAGCCTCGTATATCCCTACGCTTGCACCTGATGGTGCACACGCTCTTCCGAGAAACTGGTTATCAGAAACCACATCGACCTCAATTGCTTTATCACCTCTGCTGTTAAACACCAATCGCTCATTTATTGAGGTTATCTTAGGCATGTCTAACCTTCCATTTCAGATTGTATCTCAGTCCTGCGTTTTCTTAAGGCTTCGTAATATGGAATCACCTGATATATTGTTTCCACACTTGAGATAAACATCCGCCTGCAACAGTATCTTGTTATTTTTAAAGAATCCATCACATCATTTGGCTCTTCGCCCAACTTGACTCGAGTTATATATTCGTTATAAATATTAGCAATCAATTTACCACAAGTAAAACATCTTACAGGAACGAGCATAGTTAAAAAAAATAATCGCCTACATAAAAACCATTCAAATGTCGATAACAAGCAATATTGGGAATATTCAAATTAAACCTAAAACAAAAGTAAACTGAAGCGGGAGTCGCCCAGCTTGGCCAAAGGCGTAAGGTTGAGGGCCTTATCCCTTAGGGGTTCGTGGGTTCAAATCCCATCTCCCGCACTCTTTATGTCAACACCGCAACAAGCCATGGAAGAAAAGATATAAAGTCATCATGGAGCCATAAACTCAATGAATGAACATCATACCGGCGTTTCCTGCGGCAGGTTTTAAAGAAATAGAAGTCTGGAGTGATGGCTTGGATTATTCTATCAATGATTTTAAGGGTAAAGTGATTCTATTAGACTTTTGGACCTATACCTGTGTTTATTGTTTGAGGACACTTCCGACAATGGACAAAATAAAGAAAAAATACGGAGATAAAGGGCTGATAGTGATACCAATACACTCATCAGAGTACGAATTTGCAAAGGATGTCAACAACACAAAAAGAGCTATTTCGGCTTTAGGATTAGATGGATATGTTACGGGGTTTGACACCAAGAACAAAACCTGGGAAGAGTATGGAAACTCATATTGGCCAAAACACGTTTTGATTGATAGGGAAGGATTTGTCAGGTATGAACATCCAGGGTACGGCACACTAAGTGAATTTGAAGAGGCAATATCAGATTTACTGGACATTCCGTATAGTAATGATGAATATCCACAAAAAAACAATGAAGAACAAGAAGAAAACGAAATAGCCAAAGTTTATGGTATGCATTTTGTTGGCATGGCGCCAGAAATTTGCCTAGGGTACTCCAAAATCAGGAGATTTGGGAATAATCAAAAACTAAAGACAAATGACTACAACATACTTACAGAACCAAGCATTATTTTGGAGAACAATGTTTATTTGAGGGGCAAATGGAGATGGGACAAAGAAGGGGTAAAAGCATCCCTGGATTACAAAGAAAAAGACCCAGCAATAATTTTCAAATACGACAAGGCATCAAATGTGAACATCATAGTAGGGCCAGACGATAGCAAACCGGCAATTGCAGAAATTAGACTGGACGGCAAATACCTAAGTGAAGGGCAATTTGGCAACCACATCAAAACAAATGGCGAGACTAGCTATATTGAAACCACATGGCCTTTTGTATACAACATAGTAAAAACAAAAAATACAGAAACACACAAAGTAGAAATAATCCCAAGGTCAAATAATTTTTGTTTTTACACATTTGTGTTTGGGTAATGATGCAATTTTTTCGTTTCACAATCTGACAGTCAAAGAAGGAAAAGAAAATATTGCTTATTTGCAATAGAATGTCATCATGACCGAATCAAATGAACATTCTGCAAACGGCTCACTTATCAGGGAAGGAGAAAAACCGCCTAGCTTTGGCTTTTTTGATACCAAAGGCGGTAAGCATGAACTTGATGAAATGATAGGGAAGAAAAACACGGTCATCTATTTTTACCCTAAAGATTTTACTCCCGGATGTACAATTGAGGCAGAAGAGTTTACCAAAGACTATCAAAAGTTCAAGGAAAACGATATTGAGGTAATTGGCATAAGTCCCGATTCTGAAGAATCACATCTAAGATTTAGAGAAAAAATGGGAATACCCTACATGCTATCGTCAGACACAAACAACTCAATATCCAAAAAATACGGAACATATGGACTGAAAAAATTTATGGGTAAGGAATATTATGGTACGAATAGATCAACCTTTTTGCTAGATAAAACCGGAAAAATAGTAAAAATATTTAACAAAGTCAAACCAGAAGGGCACAGCAAAGAGATTTTGGAATACTTTACAGGAAAAGACAAGATTCAACGCAGTTAAACAACTATACCATAAATTGAATAAAGAGCAGCATCCATGCTTTCCTCCTTCATGCCAAAGTAGCTAAAATAATCCCTGTTGAGTTTAACCTTTTGTTCAAAGTCTTCAGTTGGCTCGCCATTTTTCTCATTCTTCAAAGAGTCACGATACTCCAAAACAAGATCCGATGTCTCCACTAGCAACGGGTTGGACTCGCCAATCCATTCGTCTAGGTCATCGGGGTTTGTGGCTTCGGAGAGGATTTTTGAAAGCCTGTTGAATAGCAAATGGATCAATACGCGCATTTTTTGGAATTTAATCTTAAAGAAATTACTGTCATTGATATTGGGAACATAATTGCAAACTATGTAAAGATATTCGTCAAGGTTCTTGACGATGTTTACAGCTGTTCCTAATCGAGGAACACTATTTTTTAATGTCCTCACGTCTTTAAGGCCAATCAATTTCCGGTTATCAAAACCCCTCAATGTAAATGCTTTAGAGGAAATCCCATCGCTTTCCAACAGTTTTGAGCAGGGTTTGGAGGATAAGACCACATTTGAGATAATGCTATTTGCTAGGCTGTTGATCATTCCAGAAAAAATGCCCCATACAGGGATTATAAATCTTTTAATCCAACAATAAAAATAAAAAACCATTATATTTAATCAATCTGCTATTATCATCATTTGGAATCGAATGTAAAATCCATATGTGATTGCCAATGCCACAGAAAATATGGAGATAAATCCATGTGTCAAAAATGCATAGAAAGACATAAAGCTTCTCCATATTACAATATCATGAAGAAATACAAATGACCAAAAAAAGCATTCCAGTTCACATGGTTACATTTTTCAAAAACACTAGCCAATTTATGGCCATTTAGCAATAGCGCATAAATCACAAATATTTACAATGTATTTTGAATATACTTATATATTTTTACAAATATTTTTTTTTGGCGTTTTTAATGCAAAAATTAGGGAATTGAGATAGATATTTTATAATACCAGAACAAAATATTTAACTGACTCGGCTTAAAACACAGAGTATCATGGTAGTTGACAATAAGGCGACAATATCATACATTAGTGTATTAAAGGAGGACCTGGCTATATTTCACATCAAGCCAAATGAAGGTCAGGTTCCCGACTTTAAGCCAGGACAATTTGTTACTCTTGGTGTAAATGTTCCTAGTGAAGGTAAAATAGTTAGAAGAGCATACTCCATTGCATCGCCACCCCATCAAAAAAAACATTTTGAGTTAATCATAAGATGGGTAAAGAAACCAGTCCCGGGAAGACTAACCACACAGATGTTTGATAAAAAAGAGGGGGACGAGATATTCTGGGTCAAACCCACAGGAATATTCACAATCAACGAAAAATTGCCTTCCGGTGAGCCAGATAACAGAAGATTGGTATTGATTGGTGGAGGCACAGGCCTTGCCCCATTTATCTCGTATTCCCTGCACCTAAAAAAGAACGAAAGCAAAAGGGAAATTATAGTACTGCACGGGGCTAGTTACGTTGATGAATTGAGCTATAGAGATCTATTAACGGAACTAGAGAGCGAAAGCATTGATAAAGGAAGGGACAACTGGAACTTTCAGTATAGGGCCAGCATAAGCAGGCCCCAAGAATGGTTTAACAGATCATGGAGCGGGAATAAAGGAAGAGTAGAAAATTTCCTAAGACCAAAGGCGGGCAATGGCAAATCACCGCTTGAGGAATTGGTTGGAGAAAACATAACACCAGAAAACACCTCGTTTTATGTTTGTGGATGGCAAGGAACGGTTGATGGGGTGTTGGACTCCCTTGTGCCAAAAGGTTTCGTTACTGAAAGGAAAAAGAGAAAAGACGGTTCTTTTGATGTGAAATTCGAATCTTACGGCTGATTCCTTATTTTATTTTTGTTATAAGTTTATTTATCCTGGCTATAGTTAATAATTTAAATGAAATTTGAGTATGAAGAATTTGAGACCATAGAAGATGTTTTAATTTATTTGGTTTCTGTTGCACCGTATATGAAACAAGTACTTCCCATAAGTTCATATAAAGATCATGTTTTCTCCATGGTTCCAATTACACCCCTTTCAGGAGACGTTTTATTGATGATATATACAAAAGGCAAGCTAGAGCGCGGTATGTACGAGTTTGACATATCCACAAAAAAACACAAGCTAGTAACTGCAATGGAGAGAGCAGACAAGAACTATTTCATAGTAATTACCCCTCAAAGAGACACCCTAGCCGATGCAGCTTTAAGCGAATTAAATAGGCAGCAACAACAATAATAAAATCTTTTTATCATGTTTAGTTATCTGGAATATCCGCAATTTTTCCCTTGACTAAATGAAAAATGAGTTAGTTTACTCACGTAAAATCATAGCTTTGATGGCAACGGTGCAGTAACAGAGCGGGGTTTGACATATTTCTCAACGATATCCTCTGCAGGTTTACCATCAAAGAGACCCTTAGATAATCCGCGCAGGTATTTCATGATAGCCCAAGTTCCTGTTTTTATCAGCATGGCCATAAACACCTTCATCGCAGGACCGTATGTTTTATTTCTAATAATAATCGGAATGATATTGTCTATCACCCTGAGGTTATGTTGCCAGCATGTCCAAAACAGTGCAAATTGCGACTCGTTTAGATTACCAAAATGCATTGAATTTCTCTCAGAGAAATCCTGATACAGCAATGGCGCCACCAAACCCCTCATTTCCATTTGTCTAAAGTCCTGAATCAAATCAATAGTATATTGTGTCTCATCAGGAGTTTCATCAGGCCAACCGATTATCAAGGTCAATGCGGGAAACCAGTGATTGCGATTGAGAATCTTGCACCCTTCCCTTACAACAGAACCCCACTCTTCAGGCTGAAATGGCTTGGTTTTAACACCCAGGTGTTTTTTTACCATGCTCGGAGCGACAGTTTCCACACCCAAGTTAGTTGCAAGCCACCTACCATTGTTTTCCATATTGTTAACTTGAGATATTTTTTCAATTAAATCCGGAGACGAAGCAACAGCGGACAGTGTCATATGGGTTGTGCCAATGAAATTTGCCCCGATAGACTTTAATCCTTTCCAAACGTCAAGAATTGCATCCTTATTGGGAACAAAGTCTTTGTTATCACACCCATATAGTAACATTTCATCTGATTGAAGCCAAATAGAATCAAATCCGTATTTGAGGTTTATCTTGGCTTCTTCCTGCAGTCTTGACAATGGTATGTCCTTTTTGGAGCGTTTGTTGACATCGCAAAAGTCACACCCCCTTCCACATCCACGCATAGCCTCAATTAAGGAATTTATCGTTGGGCCTTTAATTGTGGGAATGTTCTCAATGTTCCTGACAAAGGTATGCAATAGCTCAGGGGCATCACCTGCTTCCAAGTCATGGAAAAGGTCAAGTGCCAGTTCGTCAGCCTCCCCAATAACAACGGTATCTATCCCATGAATCCTCATTCTCTCAGGCTTTGCCAATTCCCACGATCCATTACCTCCAACCACGACCTTAAAGTCATATTTTTTCTTTAACTGTATTATTGAAGCACACATTTTCTTAAACTTCATTGCCACATAAGACAGTTTTTCAGGTGACATAGTGGTAGTGACAGGAGCCATTCCCAGAGGATCCATCACGTTAATACCTACAACCTTTGTCTCCGGTCCTATACATTTGTCAAGCATTTCAGGATGGGCCAGAAAAACATCATTTTTAGGGTACTCCTGAAGAAGGGCGCTTTCTATTCTGCGGAGTCCGCATTGAGCAACTTTTATCTCACCTGTACTTTTCACAGTCTCAACACTAGGGCAAAAAAGTTTATCAAAAACAAATTCAGGAACAAGCTCGTAAGGGCCACATGCAATAAAGCCATAAAGGAAATTACCCCGATAGTTTGTCATTAAACTACGATCAGCAGTTAAAACAATTCTTTTGCCAGATACCATTTTATAATCTATATCCTGTAAATAACTATTATCAGAGACTATAAAATTATTTTCATCCCATTTACACCATGAAGAGTATTATGATGAATAATTGACGATGCCATGGTTAAAAAGGTATAAAAAACGCATTAGCCTGAGGGCATGACAGCAGCAGCAGCAGCAGCAGCAGCAGGTCAAAATATAAAACACACCATTTTAAGTGGAGTTAAAAATACAAACATACGAACCAATGAGGGAGATATAGCTATAGCAACACATTAACAAAACAAATTGGTCGTTTGATTTAAGAAAGAGCACCAGAGAAAAGCAAAAGGACCGTGATCATTTGCTTTAATAGAGTCCTTTTCTTCGTCCCTTAAGTATGATGGATTTCAATTGACGGTGGTCAAGTATAGACAACGCATCCAAATAGTTGGTCCATTTGAAATCTTCATGCTCATTTGATATGATAACCTCTCTTGTAGGGGTAGTAGCAAAATAAAACTTTACTTCTTTTTCTGAGCGAAGCCCATCTGCTCTAAAGTATTTGTATTGGATTTTTCCAATATATTGGTGGATCTCAAGGTTAACTATTCCAGTCTCTTCCTGAACCTCTCTTTGCAGCGTTTGGATGTCGTTTTCTCCCCTTTCCTTATGCCCCTGAGGAAATCCCCAAAATCCCCTTTTATTTCTAAGAAGGAGAAATTCCGCATGATCCTTGTTATACTCCATGGTCTGGTATCTTAGTATTGCACCTACTGATAGCTCGATCGTCACCCTACTCTATCCCAATAAGCTAGTGAACTGTACAATAAATATAATATTGTTTCTATGGAATTTATCCTCAATATAATGTTCTCACCGCATATACAATTGGAGAGGAGATCACACAACAAATTGAACCATTTGCAATTTGATAATCATAAAGATGGCAACATAACACCACCACCAATATTACTAAATTACAAAAGTCATCCAGCATACACTCTTTTTATATCATCACTCAAAGCCCATTACACCAAATTAAAATATGATGGATGCCTACAAAAATACTTAAAGCACCCATCTAACATCAACCTTGACTCACTTGACCTCATACTCAAAAAAGATTCCAAGGTAATTGAAAGTGAAATCA
>JBBJMN010000111.1:0-6869 GCA_037720485.1 Candidatus Nitrosocosmicus sp. | reverse complement strand
TGAGCTGCTTTAAATTTAAGGAGTTTATATGAATTTCTACATGTATATTGTGCTTGTTTTTGTTGATGTAAATAATTCTACTAAAAAAAAACTAAAAATGTACTGATACCTTTATCTGCATCAATATTCCCCAAATTTTTATCTGATCGCTTAGTATATTTGGAATAAACAACTCACGCGAAAATTTTTGTGGTTTTGCTAAAAATTAATGGTTGGTTTTTTAAGAACACCAATAAAAAAATAATGTTAAAGGATCTACTCTTCTTCGGTGCTTAATTCAGTGCTTGGACCGCTGGTTGTCTGCTCTAATTGACTTATTAGCGCTTTGACTATGGCTAGTTCTGCTTGTGCCCCTTGAAGATCGGCTTCTTCCATCTTGTTCTCGGCTGATTTTATGTGATCTGAAACCTCATCAAAACAATTTGGGGCACAGTTCAGTGTAGTGGACAATGCTGCTGCGTTTTGGTGGGAATGAGCTGCAATTCCCATTGCGAACACTGCTACTATTGTGACTATGGATAATATTGTATTGTTCTTATTCATGGTACTAATAATTTAGCCATTTAAAATTTAAGAATTTTATAGAACTTACAGGTTATAAACATAATGTGATTACTTTAGTTATAAAAGTCCTAAAAAACCGTGATGTGATTCTCATTGTTTAAACTCTAGTAGAAATACTGTGTAAAATGTTGCTTATGCCAAATGCCTTTTTTGCTCACCGGTGTTTTTGTAAACTCCATGGCAATGCATAAGGCAAAAGCTATCGTGCTTGTGTGCGTGTGTTATCTTACCCAAAAACAATACCGTTTAATGTGTTTTAATTTGTTGTATTAAATGGAATGTGGTTTCATGGCATCAGTTGTTTCTTGGTAGAGACTGACAAAATCAATTATGCTAACCTGAAACTATCCCTATTGCCTTGCATCAATAGTGAACTTTTGATTTGCTCTTTATGAACAAACTTTTGGTGGTTATCTATGCCCTCCTTTTTGGTTTTAATTTAGGTGTGTATACTAATGCTTGTAAAGTTTTTCTATTCGTATTTGCTATATTCTTTATGTCGGTATCAAGAAATGCTAACATTTCACTTGCTGATGATAAGGTGATTAGAAAGGGGTCGGGCATTCAACTTATCTTTGGAGTGATGCTTTTGATGATTTCAGTATGGGTGCAATCAGTCACAAACATCGGGATTTATCTGTATGTATTATTGCCTGTTGGCATTATTTTAGTAATCTCATCATTCTTGATAATTATCAATCAATATGACCGGGCGGTTGTTTTGAGGCTCGGTGTTTACAAAAGACAGATAAGGCCCGGAATACACACACGAATTCCGCTGATAGATAATGTCCTGGTCATTGATATTAGAGAAAAGGTGAGGGAATTTAATGCAGAGCGAATGCTAACAAGAGACAACGTTCCTGTGACAATTGATGCGATTCTGAGGTACAAAATAATAGATGAGCGGGCTAATGACGCTTTGCTAAATGTTGAGAATTTCAATGAGATGATAAAACAGGTTTCCCAAACTACATTGCGTAATAATATTGGCTCTTCGCTATTTCAAGAAATACTTTCAAAGAGGGAGGAAATCAACTATAATATCAAATCCGTGATTTCAAAAGAGTCTTTTAATTGGGGTATAATGGTAACAGGCGTAGAAATAAGGCAGGTAATAATACCCCAAGAGCTAGAGTCTGCCATGTCGATGCAGGCACAAGCTGAACGGGAAAAACAAGCAAGGGTCACATACGGTGAATCTGAGATACAGGTAGCTCAAAAATTCCTTGATGCATCCAAAATATACTCAAATAACCCTGTCGCGTATGCCCTAAGGCAGTCAAATATGCTATATGAGACAATGAAAATCCATGAGAATACCATAATTATGATTCCATCTGAAAGTTTGAATTCCATGGGCTTTGGAAATTTAGGTGCAACCGTTGCTTATTTGCAAAACCTAAAAACTGGCCTGGATGATAGGGCTAAAAAAGATGCCTAGGGTTTAGGTTCTTTAATTTTTTGCATTCAGACATTGTTTGACTGTTTTTTGTTCTGTCATTTGATGTCATGGATCTATCGGACTAAACACCTTTGTTTCTGATCCTAAAAAAATATATTAAGAGCCATAACCAGTAAAATGGATCTTTTTTTGCATATCTGTACATGTTGTTATTGCTGTGTTGTGATGCTTTATCATGTTGAATCTGCCCGATATACTAAATATTGCCATTAAAGTCATCATCATCAATAATAATAATAATAATTATATAGCATTATAATTATACTTTGGTATACCAGAAATAAATAATGAAGATGATAACTCCTTTGGCGGTATGCTAAAGAGATTAGATGAGGATGATGTCAAAATAACTGTTCAATTGGATGTGATAAAGCGTGGTAAGCGCGTAACAACTATTAAGGGTTTTACCAATGAAGAGCAAATTGCTAGTATGGCTCATGAACTAAAAAAGTCTATAGGAACAGGTGGAACATATAAAAACGGAATAATTGTATTGCAGGGTGATCACAGATCTAAGGTAACCGACTTTCTATTGTCAAAAGGCTTTGATAAAGATGCAATAGAAGTCATATAAATAAACTTTAATCTTCCTTCTTTTTAATAAGATGGCTCACTACTGGAGGGCCATTTTAAATGTTAATTTGATTTAAATTGTTTTTAGTATTGTTTTAGTAATTAAAAAATGCTATTCCGTCCCCCATTAATGTGCCAAATATTTTCTCAATACCATTTTATAACAAATGGTGTAACATCTATAACAAAATACCATAACTACAATATGGTTAAACTTACCTTTATCCTATGCACGAAAAATTTATCATCCCAAATGAGGGTATAAACATATGGCAGATAGTTTTACTAGAATAATCTGATTTATCGAACTGATTTATTAGATGTAATTCGTATATATGGCAAAACCATGTTATTTGCAACAATGAACAATAATAAACGTATTACAAAATTGTCTGCAACTAACATCAAAAATGCATTTATGCTATCAGCAATTGCATTTGTTCTTGCTTTAGGAACTGGATACAGCCAAATGCAGTCCTTCGGACAGGGATTTGATAGTCTGCCGGGCTTTGACATCGCAAGTGACTTAAGACAAAGCGCAGATTGCGCCGGAATGTTAAATGATTGCGGTAACGACAAAAGTAGAAACAATCCACCAACAACACCACCAACCGAAAACCCACCAGGTGAAGAAGATTGTGAAGCAGCTGTAGCATGCTTTGTTGACCGACTTAACCCAACCCAATTAGGTGACCTTAAATTTGTATTGGGCCTTCCTGTTAATTCTCCAAATGAACTACTATGCACTACAATTGACGATTTGACTGCAGCTGAGTTAAGAGCAGCAATAACAGCTCCAGTTGTTGGTGTTACTGATGCGGTTGCAACAGCCATAATAAACTGCTTGATAGATGCAGGGTTCACCAACCTAGAAACAGCATAGGCCAATCCAAAACCAAAAACCTCTTTTTTTTTGCATCATACAAACGCATTCTATGCCGTATGTCTCTATAGCATTTGAAATTGACCATATAAAAAAATTTTTAGATAAAACATGTATCCTTGTCACCAAAATCAAAAACTAGGATACGCGATTTTGGATAATATGTGAATTTATGTCAATTTGATAATTGATCATCCGGCAACAAAATGTGAATTTGCACAATGGGCATACTTTCAGTAATTGAATTTATTTATGTTACATGGAGTTACTTTTAATTTAAGTTATAGGCAAGGATCCACATAATTTATTATTGCATCTCAATCACCATTTTTCGCTTTATTGCGGATTACCCTAGGGAACAAGATGAATAAAAATAAAGATTATGTTCAAACTAGAAGATGTGTGATCTGTTCCATCTTCTGCCTCTTCGACTTCTCCTCCTTCAGATATGTTTTCGGATTTTTTTGCGCCTCTTTTATATATCTATGGCATCTCGATAGGCTATTTTATTTCTGGGGTATACTTGTTATGATTAGGATAGGAACTAAAAAACGGTGTTAAAGGTGGTAAAACCAACTCTGGATCCCATTCTTTTAGTTATTTGGGGAGGGTTAACTGGACTATTGTTTTATTGCGCTATAATATTGATTACAGAAATTGAAAGATGGTGCCGATGCTGCTGATATGTTGACATGACAAAGGGCCTAAACGATGACAGTTGTTTTTATTTTGAGCAAATGTTTTATAAGGAATTTGTCATTTACAATAACTTGCCAATTTTTTCTTGTAACCTATTTGATCATAAATATAATGTAGAATGAGTTTAATCAATATATGGGAAATAATGGTTATGGGTCAGACATTAATTGGGATGAGGTTATAAAAAAAGAGGCAAGGGGATACAATGATATAGACCTTGGAGAAATCCAGCATGTGGACAGGGATAGCATCACTACACAAAAGGGAAACCTACACAAAGACCGGTTTTACATACCGAAAAAGTTTGTCCAAAGATTTGATGGAAACACGCTGTGGTTTACCTTGACAAGTGAGGATCTAAATCTGTACAAAATAGACAGAGCCCAATAGTCAATGTGGGTGAAACAAAAAGGGAAAATAATTCACCCACTAATTGTTTTGTATTCTTTGTTGTTTGTAAAATCATTCATGCTTCTTGGATATTGCTGCTGCAGCAGCAGCATCATCATAATTTATTTTTGCGGGCTAAAACATTGTGTTTTGTTTGTATTTTCTCAGCATACTTATTTTACCCTCTAAATGATCAACCAAATAATCATTTGGTTGGCAACATTCAATAATTTTGACCCATTGCTCGTGCCGAAGTTTTATTTTGATTGATGTTTGAGGGGAGGATGGTGACGGTAGGGTTATTTTGTCTTTGGATTTGTCTAAAACTTTGTATATGTTTTTTATCTTGTTGTTGTTTGTTTTTTCTATGCTGGCATATAGGCTGCCTAATATCTCGATAACATCGCTGTATGTTAAGGTAATCTCAAATAATGGAATTTGACCCATTGGGATTCACCTATTCCAACTGAATTTTTCTCTTAGTCTGGTTTCTTTTACTCTGGTCTTTGTGATTTGCCTGAATAGGTTTTGGTTTCCTTTCACAAATTTTTATGCTTGTTCACAATTATAAGAAATAACAAAAAATTATTAAGTATATTAAACTGCCTGATTGCAACACAAAAAAAGATAATGATGTTCAATACATAACATTTTCACTGCTGTTTTTTGTTTTACCTGGGCATGAACATGTCATTAACACGCAAATAAACTCTTAAGGTTAGTTTTTTATTTTCAATTGCCAATGTTGTCGTTTTTATTCCACGTTTCCATGCATTTCAAAACACCGTATATCTATGACAATGGGATGAAAGCCACACTTTTGCCTATGTGGGTGAGAGAATTTGTCTATTATGATGTTAATTGATGTGGAGTGTCGATTAGAAAAAGTTTGAAACAGATTGATTTGGACTTTGGTATCTGATTGCTGGAGTTTTACCTACACTGTTTGATAAAACACCTGCTGCTGCTAAAAGGTTCACTATAAAACTGTTAGTAAAGAAGATAGACGTGTTGAAAAGGGGCCTGTAGTTTCAGATCACCGTAAGCAATGCTGCTCCATTTGTTGTGGTTTGTATTTCCATAGATGCTGTTTAGGGTATGATGCTGTACAAGTTTTGTGGCAAACGACAAATTCTATAATCTTTAACTATGTAGTACGTACCTGATTAAAGTATGATTATGCGCCGCATGGTTTTATTTATTTGAGTTAGTTTTGTAACTATTTGTCTCACATTTTCCAATATTGCAAACAACGGTAAAATGCTAAATATAAAAATCTATCTTAATAATTGACTCTGGTCTTTTTCTCAAAATCCTTTGTTAGGTTTGCTATGTTGGAAATGTCCTGACCCCTTGTCTGGTCAACCATTTTTTTAAACGATCCTTGATTGTTTTGGATGTCCTCCAGATTTTGACTTCGCATTTTGATTGATTTGAATAAGCTGTTGTTTAGCTGTTCAACCTCACTTTGAACTATGTTAGGAATCCTGTTGCCTGGTTCCAACCTATCGTCTTCTTGATGTGGGCTTAGTCTTTTAGCGCGGTGGTTAATGAAATCCATATTCCTCACTATATGCCTATCCAATAAAAATATTCTTTTTTAATGGTCTCAAACCTTGGTCAAGCCCTTTGCATTGGATTGGTTTGCCGCCGGGTTTAGTTTATTTACCTGTTTTCAAAGATGATGTATAACAAATGACGCAAAACCTCAAACCCCATGCCATGTGGATGTCCAAACAAAGTTGTTGAGAACAGGTTTCATTGATTATAATGCTTCCGATTTATCATGATGAAAGAACGTTTTCTGGTTTTTTTTGCATCTGTCACAAAGCGAAAAGAAGAATCAATATCGATATTACCGTCAATGGTCTAAAACATGTAAAAATTACACTATGGGATTTGATGAAATTCCAACTGAAAACCCGTCTACAGCTGATAGTTTTCCTCTCCATACGATTGCTTGGGTTGGGGTGTTTGAATTGACGTTTCTAAAAGTTACATTTTCTAAATAGATGTATTTTAAATTCTGTTGATTATTTTCTTGCTTTTTCAATTCATTGATAAAACTAACGTATTCTGTATGGTATCTGTTCCATTTGTCTATCTCTTCTGGATTTTTTGCAGTTAGTTGGCTGTCATCAAAATCATACATCTCTATCATTTTGTCATAGTATATCTTGGATTTGGTTAGATTTCCTGTAATGACTGAACCGTTCACACATATGGTAATTCCAGCACCTATTCCCGTTTCCTCCACTTTCGTTATCAAAAACTCCAGTAACCCATCGTTATCGC
>JBBJMN010000110.1:0-6878 GCA_037720485.1 Candidatus Nitrosocosmicus sp. | reverse complement strand
GTCAATACGCATTACACATACTAAGGACGACATAAATCATATTAATATCTTTATACTGAATGCATTAAACATTAAAAATACCTTTCATCATGGTTATGTTTGAATTTAAATCCATTGGATGAGAGTATGATCTACAAAAAGTAATTTTTTAAAATTTTCGCTCTAACTCTTTTTTATTTGTTTCACTAATTTATCTGTTTATAGGTTTTCAAAAACAAGACCTAAACTCTACGCCTACTGATGTTGATGAAATTACTTTTAATGAACTGAGAAAAAAACGAGAACAACGAGCACATAATTAAATCCAAACTGCAGGAAAAGGATGATGCCCTGATTACCTTATCTGACCAGGTCATGAGACTTATGGAAGAGGTGCAACAGCTAAAGATGACATCAAAAATATAAGGCAGACCAATTAGTCATTATCTGGGGTTATCTGATTTGGATATTTTTATCTATATCCTCTAACGCACTTACAAATTTTTCATCTGTAGATAATAGCTGATAATCCTGGTTAGTGGGGTTTACCTGGCTTCTTAAATTGGTCAGGAAACTAGTTGTGTGATCTTTACACTGCTCTACAAGATATTCTATTAAAAGGTCAACTTTTTTTTTGTTCGTCCTTACATCTATGCTTAAAAATAAATCGTATACTGTGATGATAAATTCACACATCTGGTTCTCGTTTTTCATCAATAAGGCTTTGTTATCTTTTTCATAGATCGAAACGCGAATGGCATCTTCTAGATTATTAGGATTATCGATATCAACCATTTTACGATCATATAGGGGTGTTATCCTTGCAACGTCAACCCAATCCCAGTTAAAGGTTTCCTTCAAGTATTTCCTCAATTCTGCTTTATCAAAGGGTATTGAGTCAGGAGAGGATAACGGAGTGTATTCACGCGGCCACATGAATAGCCGATTTAAAATATACCCTTCCTCATCGGCTGGATAAATTAAAGAGTGAATATATTTTGAAGACGCAATTATAGTCCTACAAACATGATTCATATAATTATAAATGATAGTAAAAATAACTTCATCCTTAATTTTTAACAAGGTCTTTTGGTTGATATATGGATACAGAAAATGTGTAAATAAAGCATTTGAACCATAGTTTTGCAATAGTGGTATAATAAGTTCAGAATAGAATCGATCAAGATTGTTGGATATGAGATAAAATATCCCATTTAGAGATAGCAAAAAAGGTTTCCTTGTGTTTGTTTTCTTTTCTTTAACAGGCCACTTTTTGTTTTCCTCTATTAGTTTGAGTTCACAGAGCCTTCCCAGGTTTCTTCGAATACTACTATGCCATATTCGGGTTTCTCCCTTCTTTGTATAATACTTGTCATACCTTCTGATTTCATGTATATCATAAGCCGATAGATTAGGCTGCTTTAATAAAAAAATAATATTTCGAAATACTTGCTATCCAATACTTCACCATAAATAGAAAGATTGATCAGGTTTTCGGTTTCAATACTCATTAATTCTAATATATAAACATATATGGGCACAATTTAAAGAATTTCGCTCATGGGGCCTTTTATAATTTGTATACACTATAGAGTTTATGGACTCGTTAAACCATAAATCATACAACAAAGAATACAGGAAAGTTCAAGGGCTAGTAGGGGAATCATCTTTTTCTATTGTTCTCCCAAAATCTTTTGCAAATGCATTGGGTATTGGAAAAGGAGATTTTGTGAAGGTGTATACAGAGAATGAAAAGATTGTGGTGGAAAAGGCGCAATAGTTGAAAACAGACATGAACATATTTAACATTGCAAGGAGGTCTGCTGACAAAAGGTTCCTAGGCCCAGTCAGCATTCCTCATTCTTTTCAAGTCCAAAGACAAATGGGGTTTTAATACTATTGGCCTTTGATAAAACTAACCATATCCAATATAAAACATATTCTGGTTGGAGCGATTTTAACTATGTTGGAACACATTATCTAAAGATCGTTCTAGTAAAGAAATCGGGCTGGTTTTGTTCTTCCTGTAAACAGGACTTGGAAGAAAATGGTTTGGTGGACTGTAATGGTGCAGCCTAAAGTTGTTTATAAACAAGTGGTACAATCTTTGAAGCTTAACCCTCTAGACATTGATTTGGCTAAATATTACACTCTGATGACAGTGACAACCTACATAGGGGCTTTTGTTTTTGACAGCTGAAGATATTTTTTTAGATAGGATGGCTATTTTAGCTTATGTTGAAAAAAGACCATTTAGCTTTAAAGACTTTCTATTATTTGATCATGAAGGTAAAACATATCACTATACACATGGAACTATAGGAAACACTTTCTCAAAATTAGGAAAAGAAGACAAAATAGAACCTGTTTATCAATCATCTCAGGCTTTCTATACCCTAAAGGGAGTTGATGTAGGAAAGTCAATTACACTCAACCATGGGGAGGACTACCTTAACCACAAACAAAATAGGTTTCTGAAATTCCTCGATGAGTTGCCGATGGATAAAGAATCCATCCACAACATAAGGTTAAGGTTTCAGACGAAAGGTATTTGGTCCGTGCTATCATCTTCTGCTTCTGCCTCTGCTACATCCGCAGCCCCGCCACCAGCCGCTGCTTCGCGGCTGGTGAAAAACATAGACATGGCATCCAACAGGGACATCATATTGCATGATATAGATCTTAAAGATCACATCATCAAAACCACGGTCCACAAAACAGACACAGTTTCCGTAATGGTGGCTTGTTCTGATAATCCTATACCAATAGATATTTTGGGGTTGGCTAGACTGACAAGCGGATTGACAAGGGTAGAGGAGCGTTTGCAGAGGGTAATGATCGATGCCTATTCATTAAAGGCTACTAGCAATAATTCTGCTCATATCCATAACATACCCAATCACATGTCCTGGATCGTTACAATGTGGCACTTTGGTAGGGACTCACTTACAGGCTACACTGGAGAAATGTTTGAGATTCCATGGAAGGAGGGGCTAGAACTGTTCCGCATGTATTCAAAAAAAAGCAAAGATAAAAAATCAAAGAAGGTAAGAAAGGAAAAACAGGAATACCCTAACAAGCCTCTTGTTGAAGCGTTCATGGACAAGATGAATGAAATTAATGGTGATGATGTTGCTGGCGGTGAATCACTATCATGACTCTGTTTAGTGTTGCAGATGGTTGCAGTAATGAAAAAGTAGAGAATAATGTCACCTAATCCATATTTGGTTTTAATCTATCAAGGAGGGATTGGTTGCTGACCTGTGGTTATATCATCAGTGAATGTAGGTTATGGTTTAATTATTGTGATTCATATGTTTCTTGAGGTTGCGGCCGGGTTTATGCATTTGCAACATATGGTAAATAGGGACTGCATAAAATCCGTTTTTACACAATGGTGATTAAACCATCATATCGATTGAAGGATGTATATGTATAAACTAGATACAACATGGCGAGCGGTAGTAGGGCGACAATGCAAGCAAACAACAACATCTATAGTTTAGGTTCAAAACAAGTTAGCGGCGGTAGCGCCGCTAAATCAAGATATAGAAGGCTTTAAACCACTGATGGTCATGACAATCATTTTGACATTAACAAGGGAATGCGGGTTATAATCCCCACACTTCGCACAGCGTAAACTTGGACAGAAGGTAGTGCCGCAGAGAAATACTTCAGCCACAAACAAGCCTTAAAAGACAATTACCAAAAGCCTTCTGATCAAAAAGACTGAAGTAGTATAGGGTATCACATAATGTCATGGCACTCATGATAAAATGTAAACAATGCAATATAGATCATATTTCAAACCTATACAGAATGGACGGACACACATTTCACAGGCATTTTTCAAATAATGAAAGTTGTCCTAGATGTGGACAGGTATCTAAATACAACGAACTGGATTATAATTTTAAATTATGATTATCCAATCTTCCACTACAAGAGTAAATAGAATCGCCATTTGGGACCCGTGTTTTGACAATGATGCATCATAAATAATTAAGTGAATTTATTGACATTCAATAGGTCTGATAATCAAATGGTTTTGAATCATTAAAGATAATCTTAACAGTTATTCTGGCATCAACAATGATATCATTTTGTTGCTGCACTTGGATAGGTCATTTAATAAAGTAAACTATGGGGTTGCACCCTAAAACCACTGATATGTTTGTTAGTCAAACTTTAAACTTGTCGACACCAGGAAAAGCGCTAACATCATTGATTTGATATATCTCCACCTTTGGCTCGGGTATTTTGTTGTTTATCATATACGGCATTAGCCTACTGCTTACAAAACTGTTCAGGTCCTCTTCTGACTCCCATACATTAGCCACATGAACGGTATTGTCCGTCTCATCAAATGCTGCTGCATGGAATAATAATCCTTTGGGATGTTTGTGTTCCCAGTCTACCCCTTTTCTTAAGGTTTCGTACATCTGTTTCGTTATGTTTTTCCCAGTAAAAATAACAAGTACTGGCAATACTGTTTTTATCGTTATTTTGTTATTTAAGATTTAAGAAAATTGGTTTCTGCTCTGCCGAATTTGGTGGCTGATGACATGGTGCAATTCAGACACCAACGTAAGATGCCAACTATTGAGTGACGACATTAGTGAACTAAGTTTTAGAGCCGCCTGTAACATCCATCTATTTATTTTATAGGACTCCCAATATGATCAGTTTTGTCATCATCACGATTCTTGGGATTAGAATCCATCTTGGCATTGCTTCCTGATGCACTTTTGTTGTCTTCTGCTTTAATGTGGTCATGGGTGTCTTTAGATGCACTTTTCTTTCTATGAGTAATGTATTTGGACACAAAAAACATCTCATCCTTAAACCCCGTGTAGTTCCAATAGTATTTGTTAACAACAGTTGATATGACAAACCAGGCAACACTGTTTACTATGATGGAAAACAAAAACCCATAGTAATACGTAATGATTATGCCAGTTATTGTTCCCCCTATAAGATAAGGCAAATAGC
The DNA here is from genome assembly GCA_037720485.1 of Candidatus Nitrosocosmicus sp. Lineage (GTDB taxonomy): Archaea > Thermoproteota > Nitrososphaeria > Nitrososphaerales > Nitrososphaeraceae > Nitrosocosmicus. Next base: position 1,907 of record JBBJMN010000110.1, on the reverse strand, counting down.
GCTTTACCGTGTGTTTTAGTGATGGTTCCATAAAAACTTCTGAATCTATAGTAATAACAAAGTTTATTAACACCATAAAGTTAGGGTTTTGTCTTTATTATTTCCTCATCCATTGTATCTTGGCCAAAGACGGAGACCTTAACAGTTGCCGGACCACATTCTCTTTTTCCATTACTTGATAGAAGGATGTTATTGGCATGAACTATCAACAATGTTTATTTATTATGGTATCTAATTAATAACTTAGGAAGTCTAATGGTATGTCTAACTCAAACCTGCATAAAAGAGATTCCCATGATTATATCTATAAATCACCGTTAACGTTTATTGATTCGTTAAGTAGTTGCAACAACAGACACATAGTACTTTATTATGAAAACCATACATATAGCCAAAAGATTCAACTTAAATTTATAAAAAATGGCCTGTTAAAGGACGAATTATGCGTCTATATCACTCATGGTGATGATGATGATGTTGCATTTATTGAAAATGAGATGATTGATCATGGCATAGATGTCAAAACGTTTTATGAAAAAGGCTTATTACATATATACAAGACACCTAACCTTTTGAACCATCCAAAAGGCGTATTGAAAGGATCTGAGGAGTTTATGAATGAGATGTTTTCTGGACTAAAACCACCTTTTCGTATAGTGGGACGAATAGTTGATGAAATAGATACAAAAGAGCAAGTTAAAGCTAATTTAGCTCTAGAGAAAAATCTTCATTCCAAATTCAACCAGTTTAATGGTCTTGTATTATGTACTTATGATGTCCATAAAATCCCAAGAAATACTCATGGAAAATGGGTAGAAGCCATACTGAATAATCATCATTCAGCAGTTTTTGTTACAGATACAGCAGAACAAGGGATAGCATTTGATATGGTCTAATATATATTTGCACCATTTTATAGTATAATTTAAAATTTTCCAAAAATTTTCATTGAGGCCCTAAAAATGTCATCCAAGCTTCAAAAGACCATCTTTAAACTTAAAGGACATGTGTTTTGTGAAGACAAGAAAAACCGCTAAGTGAAGCAATAGCCCCTCCACTCTTACCTTTTAACCGAGGCGACCAAAGTCATGTAATGGAAACCAAGACGGTAAATACCATCTAATGAGCAATTATTAGGGCCGGATAACCTAAAGGTAAATTATGTTTGTTCTCAATGGGTATTAATGTTCCCCAAAAAGATGATTTCATTCAATTCACAAATAATAAATCCATAATGGCAAGATGTAAAGGTTGAAAATACAGAATAAGATTATAGAAAAGTTTTGGCCTATTTTTTCTATAAACAACAGATAATGTTTTTAATTATTTAAAAAAACATAAAATCCAAATTGCAAAGGCATTAAATGGTTCTAAATTCCATAAAATACCAATACTTATATAGTTTGCTAACTAATAGATAGTGATGACATTTAAATCTGAAAATTCAGCAACTTCAACAAGCAGCAAAAACAATAACAACAATGCAAACTTCTCAAAATATTCCTATGAAACTAACAGCAACAATAACCAAAACTCTAATGATTTGAGTGAATCAATCAACAGGTCACTTGACGAAACCAAGGACAACATCAACAGGTCAATAGACGAGTCAAGAAACCAAATCCCACGTTACAACAACATTGTTAACAGTTACCAAGAGCAATCACTGCAAACAGCCAAAGAGATCTCAGAGGAGTATATTGAGTCTCAAAAAGCAGTGATTAACTCACTTCAGTCAGCATGGAGGCCATACAGCGAAAGCTACACCAGTTTGGTCACAAGCTTTGCGTCCCCAGACTCCATGACAAAGGCATACACCAAATGTGTCAGCAACTTTGCAGACAATGCAGTATCAGCAATAAGACTGACAAACAACATGATCTTCTCAAACCTCGATTCATGGAAAT
>JBBJMN010000109.1:0-6935 GCA_037720485.1 Candidatus Nitrosocosmicus sp. | reverse complement strand
ATATAGACCATATCACCATAATAGAAATAAGATTAATTTTTAGATATTATATGTATAATGATTAGATAATTCATTATAGTGATATGGTATTCTACTAATGCATTTATTAAATTTATTTAATTTTAAGTAATCATTTGTTTATGTATATTGGCTGTTGCATATCCGAAAATAGAGATACCGCAATGGAACCAATACTGGATTCAAATGAAGTTTATATCCAAATACACAGTCTTTCGTAGGACCATATTCTCACCTTGCGTCTGTATCCATGCTTGAACGTGGCACTATTTCTTGATACATTGGGGACTTGTGCCATACCTTACCTTTGTTGGCTTTGATAAGAGTATGCCTATCGCGATGATGTACAATTTGACTATGCCTTCTGAAACAAAAAGGTATCCCATAGTTGTTATTTTGTTTTTGATATCAGTAGAGAGGGTCTTTAAACCCCTTCAAGAGTAATATACTCGGTTACAATAACTCACAAATCACAAATTAGTTAGATGGACTAATTCTATTTTTCCCCCTTTTACGCGGATATTAGAAAATGATGATAATCCCTATATGCTTGCAATTATAATACTTGAAATATCAAGGTATCTGGACTAATTCCTTCGATAAAGTATCCTCAAAATATTGCCATTATAATGAATATTCCTCCATAGGCAGCATCCGTTCTATGAAAATGAGCCTTTTGGAATGTAGTTATTTATTCAATAAATAAAATAAAACAAATCATCCAAATGTTCGAAAATCCAACTATAACTTTCTCTTAACCATAACCATACAAGGTAACCTCCACCTATTTCACAATACCAGCAAGGAAGAAGAAGAATAATGATTATAGAATCTCCTTAATAGTAGTAAAACATCATATGATATAATTTTTATCCATTTTAATTATATGAAGACTTTAATTTTGACTCTTTAGTTTACCTGTATTCACTTACTTTACTGTTTTTCTCTTACCATCTTATATAGTTTCTAATGTAAACCATTGGTCATGGAGAACCAGATACAAATAAAGGAAAAAATTAAGGAAAAATATGGCAAAATAGCTTTAGTTGGAAATTCTGATTCTTGCTGTATGCCTTCAGAATGTTGCAATATTGATAGTACTAACGCCATATCGTCTACAGAAGCAATTGGCTATAACTCTTCAGACCTAGCGAATATTCCAGAATCAGCTATACTAGGTGTAGGATGTGGAAACCCAACAAAACATGCCCATATAAAAGAGGGCGATGTTGTGGTTGACCTGGGCTCTGGTGCCGGCATTGATGTTTTTCTGGCCGCTAATATTGTAAAAGACAATGGAAAGGTGATAGGAATTGATATGACCGAAGACATGCTTAACAAAGCAGCACAAAATGCTGAAAAACACGGATACACAAATGTTGAATTCAGACAAGGAGACATTGAAAAAAGAATACCAGTTGATGATGATTCTGTTGACGTAGTCATAAGCAACTGTGTAATTAATCTGACTTCCAACAAGGTAAACACCTTCAAAGAGATATACAGAATTCTAAAACCAAACGGAAATGGAAAGATGGTAATATCGGATTTGGTCACCTCTAAAGAAATAGATGATAATTCAGTGAATGTGGATAACTGGTGTAGTTGTATTGATGGTGCATTAACAAAAGAAAACTATATCAAGAGTATGCGAAAGGCAGGGTTTACTAATATTGAAGTTTTGGATGAAAAACCCTATACTGAAATAAATCAAGGCCAAGAAAGACAAATAACTAGTCTGTCAATCAAAGCAACCAAATGATGATTGTCAAATTTAACAATAAGTGATTAAATTGAGGTTATCATTTAAAACTAAATCAAAAAGTAACATAAAAAAGTATGTCCTTTTTGTGTGTGTCGAGAATGCAGGCAGAAGTCAAATGGCCGAGGGGTTTTTTAGAAAATACACATCCAAAAATTATGAAGCTATAAGCGCAGGAACTGTTCCTACATCTCAAATTAATCCTCTAGCTATTGAGGCAATGAAAGAAATTGGAATAGACATTAGTTTTCAAAAACCAAAAGAGCTTACAGAAAATATGATGAGAAATGCAACTAAGATAATCAATATGGGTTGCATGGATAAGAATTTCTGCCCTACATTATTTGTTCCCAAAGTCCTGGATTGGGGTATAGAGGACCCCAAAGGCAAACCTATCGAAAAAATAAGAGAAATAAGAGACGATATTGAGATGAGAGTTAAAGAAATAGTTAAGGAAATAGAAAAGGAAATAGGAATCAAGTAATTTGTCTTTTTTTTATTTTATTAGAATCAGTAATAGAACAATTAAAGAAAATATATGTTAAAAGGAATGAACTTCACTTCAGTAATAGAAAGACTTTCATTAAATCAGAAAAAGTTTGTTGCTGAAGTTATTGGAACTTTTATTGTTGTAGTATTGGCTACTGGTTCAGTGGTTATTGATACTAAAATGAATGGGATATTTGGTATCCCTTTTATTGCATTCGCTCCTTTTGTAGGTGTTGCAATAGGTGTACACATGTTTGGCAAAGTCTCTATGGCGCATTTTAACCCTGCAGTAACACTAGGTTTCCTGATAACAAAACACATTACAAAAAGGTTACTAGTTCTTTACATATCTGCTGAGATAATAGGTGCTTTATTTGGAAGCATTTTTGTAAAGTATGCTATAGGAAGCGAAGCTCATTTGGGTTCCAATTCTCCCAATTATGTATATCCCATACCTTTGATATTTGGAGTAGAGGTATTGGCTTCGGCTTTACTTATGAGTGTAATATTGGTAGTAGTACACACAAAAGGCTTGAGAGGTTTTGGTGCAATAGCAATCGGTGGCTTGGTGGGTTTGGATATCCTCTTTTTGGCATTTATATCTGGCGCATCAATGAATCCCGCTCGTTCACTAGCACCTGCCTTACTATCAGGTGTATTAGTGAATCTATGGCTGTACTTGACTGCTACGTTTATTGGAACTTGTATAATCGCATATATCTATAGAAAAACAATATCAGATATCAATAATCAATAGTCGTTCTATAAATACACATAATAAAAGAAATACAATGGGATTAGATTTTAGATATTTAATCCGAAAAGAAAAGGTGAATTTATCAATAAATTAAGGTATTTTTACAACAAAGAGAATATAAAATTTTATGATTTGATGTTCTTGCGTATAATAATGCCATAGTAAGTTATCAAAGTATATTTTAACTACAAAACAAGTTCATTATCATTTTGGTTTAACATTTAAAATAGATCAATCTCTTTTTGATATAAGTTTGTTTTTTGAATACATACAGGTACTTTTTGACTCTATTATTTATTACTCTTATAGATATAATCATAAAATATTTAAGAATTTTTGATTATGGACCATATTTATGCCAAAATTACTAAAGAAACTTTTTGTATTTGAAAATAGTTTTCCTATTGTAATTTAGATAAAACGTTTTTAAAAAGGAATATCCTTATAATTGGATACGTCAAATAATAATAAAAATAACACTAATAAAAAAAACCCTGGGGAGAACAAAAACAGTTTACAGGAAAAAACTAACGGTAATAAAACCAAATCCGAATCTTTAGACCTAACTGATTCGAAAACTCATAATGACAAAAAAGGTTTCGAAAATACTGAAATCAATATTCAAATATTGGAAGAATTAAAAAACATAAGAAAAATATCAAAGAAAATTTTAAAATCTATGAAAAATTTAAATGCTTGATCCCTCAGTTCAGATAAGCATTAATTAAATTATTCTGGCTCTGTTCACTTAATATATGAGTCTTTATTGTAATAATCGACAAACAGATTCAGCCAATTCTTTATATTCATTATTTTGCAATTTCTCTTTATGCAAGGAAAATAGTCATCAAAGAACCTTAGTTTTCATCATTGATATAATGCATAGTAGTTCTTTTTATAATGATACTTTAGGTTAAGAAATCTGCATTATTGTGGATACCAAATATTACCGTCTGTGAAAACTGGGTGCTTTTTGCATCATAAACTAATAATTGATAAAATAAAATGCGCTGCAATGAGGGTATTTCGCTATTTGATATGTTAATTCCAAGAATTCCTTATTTTTTAGGCGCGATTGCAGCCCATGACAGACAAATTCCGACCCAAATATGATCACTGTTTCATCGACTATCAATGCATCAAATTTTTACAGTAAGTTTTATTATTGGGTCTATGCATTCCACCCATTTTCAAACAGATACAGAGGGTTTCTTTTGACAAAATAAGATGTTCTTCCTAAAGACAATGTGGAAAAACAAATGTATAAGCCTTAGTATGCATATGCTGATAACGGCAATCTTTTGTTCCGGTGTTCTAAAGCAGATAAAGAATATTCATGCTATGGATTTTTCCTAAAGTGAACAGAGTCCACATTATAATAAAATAATCCTTAAGGTAATTATTTTTTTATTTTTTTAAATATGTATTTCATAAAATATCTACCTTTACTTTTATTGACTAACATCAATATTTTGCAAGTATTTTTATGGATTTTTCCAGCACTTGCAGCTTTATCGGCTCCATTAAATACTCTATCCTTTTGTTTTTAAAAAATTATTCATCATAATTTGTTTGAGCGAAAGAAGCCATGTCACTAATCATCAATATCGATGTATTAGGAAAATTATTTAATATCTTTTTAGATATCTCGACATCCTTTTTAATATCTAATAAATTATAATCAATTATGATAACATCTGGTTTGTATTTTTTATATTCATTCAAAATATTTGTGGTGTCAGTATCAGTAAAAATAATTGAATATCCTTTCATCAATAAAAATTCCCTGTAGAGGTACAAAAGATCTTGTTCATCTTCTATAATAATAACTTTTATCCTATTGCCAAAGATCATAATTTTCAACTTTCTAAATGTTATCCATACTAATAAGTAAAATCCATTGTTTTTATATAGATCCATTATATAGCATAAAAAAATCTATAGTAATACAAAATCATTATTTTTTTAAAATTAATATGTAATTCATTGTATGTTCAAAACGTCATGTCATAAAAAAATATAGTTTAAATGGATCTAGTATAGATTATTTCTAAATTAATTTATTTTATTTATCCCTTTTATAAAATTAATATTATAGAATAAAAATTATAGCCATTTTTTCCATTATTATAGTTCCATCTTAATATTGGTTTTATTAATTAAATACCATAACAAGTAGGTATAATAAAGTTATTCTAATTGATTTTGTAAATGGAAGCTAAATGCATCAATACTAAATATTTAGAATTTATTATCCTATCAAAATAATTACCAATATTGTCAATATTGTATCAGATCTAATGTAAATTTTAATTCTAGTATTTCCTTTTTAATCGCAGATATATCAATATCATCTTTTGTATATTTCAATAGTCATTCACATGCTTGGATTTGTGTCAATATTATTTCCGCCTTATCTAAACACAAAGTGTGTAGGTTCTACGAAATAATATCTAATTCTCTTATTCTTGTGTAACCACTTGTCTTTGCCTCTATTACAAATTGTGATTCTGTTTTAACAATATTAATTTCTTTATTTTACATTCCTGCTTTAGTTTTGTTGAATTCTCTTTCTTCGATCAGATAATTAACATAATAATATCCATTATGGAAAAGATTCAATTTATGTTTTGTAATGTGGGTATCATAACACATAGATATGTAAACACGTATTCAAATAATAAATGTTATCTATATAGAATATATACATAATAACTAGTAATATTCATATAACTGATTCAAAGGCAATAAGTTCAAATGCATTATTTTTTATAAATCTCAAAATACGTTTAATGTTAAGGATATCCAATTCATTCAAAATAAAATTTTAATAATATCCAAATTAGAAACTATTTGAATAACAATGTATAAGCAAATAAAACGTGATAAAAAAATTCTTATAATATGTTGAAAAAATTGCGTTTTAAATAGCATATTCTCAAAATTATTGAAATTTAATGCACTAATAAATCACGAAGGTTTAAAACAAGTATTAATACATTAATATACATATACCTTAATCTTTCAATTTTCAAAAATACCTCCGAAATTAATGCAGCATGGCTATAATAATTGATAAAGAGAATGTTACTAGACAAGTAGTTACTCCTATTTTAATGAAAATATTTGTTGGCATTCTAAAAGTATATGAGTGAATGGTTTTAGAAGATGTATTAACAGAATAATATATTAATGGCATTGCTAGGAATCCGATTAAAATAGTAAGACTAAGTAATGAAGTAAAAAATGTAATATTTATAAAGCTATTTGCTTTGATATCAAAAGTAAATACGGCAATTACAAGGTATATCATCACAAACAAAGCAAAAATACAAGCATATAACTTGTAAATAATATATAATAACTATCGTCTTTAGCATTATCTTTTTTTAATGAAAACATATAGCAAATTAACTACTATCTAAAATAAAGAGTTGTACTAAAGTATTCATATAGACATATGTTATCTATATAATGTTAAAGCAAAATAGATGTTGTTTTTCCTATTTTTGTGTACGTTCCATTTAAGGTAAATATAGAAAACCTATAGTTAACAAAATTTACTATATATCTATAATAAAAATATACAATTGTTTTAAATAATACTGACTAAACAATTGTACAAATTGATAATAAATACAGAAAAGAAATATTTTTTGATAGTAAATAAAATAGAATATAAAAGAGAGTGATATAATTCCAATTGCAAATTTCCAATAATAATAAAATGAAACATAGGAAAGATTGCGGTATTCTTATAGTAGTTGAGGGTGTAGATGGTTCAGGAAAATCAACTCAAATACATTTATTGGATAAATGGTTAATGTCAAAGGGATATAATGTTTTTTTTACTGAATGGAACTCTTCATCACTAGTTAAAGAAATCACATCCAAAGGCAAGAAAAAGGC
>JBBJMN010000108.1:0-6936 GCA_037720485.1 Candidatus Nitrosocosmicus sp. | reverse complement strand
TATAGCTCCTCAAAGCAATTCGACCTCTGCATCTGAAACAGGTTCTATAGCTCCTCAAAGCAATTCGACCTCTGCATCTGAAACAGGTTCTATAGCTCCTATAAGCGATGAATCAAGCGGCAGCGATGACTCCAAATCAGGCGATGAATCCTCCTCTTCATCTGAAACCGATTCAATAGCTCCACAAATCAAATCATCTTAGAGAAAACAATATTTCAAAAATGTGATTAAAGGTTTCAGTGAACCTGAATCACAGGTCCATAACTACCTGATATTGTAGATTTAGTAGATGTATCATTTCGTGGCACGGCACTGAAATGAACTAAATCCTACTATGATTTTTTTTGTTATTTCTATAATTGCATAATATTCCTTTTTTGCATCTAAATGCAAAAAGGATTTTTCATAACTATAAATATTAGAAATTTATTGTTACTGTATGAGTGATTATGATAACATGCCTTTAGACAAAGCGAGACAAGGGATATAATCAATTGGGAAACAAATATCTGGTTTGTCTCCTTTAACAATATCATTAAGTGAAAAAGACAACTCACATAATGATATAGTTAACAATGTTCTGAGTATTAATGACAGAATTGAGTGGAATGTTGAATTTCAAGAATTGATAAAAAGGCTATTAGTTGCTCAAAGTAGATATATTCAATTACTAGAATAAAGTATCTCAATAAGTAAACATGCTGTTAACAATGATATTATAAAGTAATATTAATTAAGGGACAATGGCTGCTATTTCTCATTTTTATATCCTTTTATTAACCTGTATGTTCCTTTCTTTATCTTTCGCCAATATGATTTAATGTGATGTTGTGAGGCCCTCTATAATAATTGATACTACATATAATATCAAAGTGCAGATATGGTTATAGAGTCCAAAAAGGGGAGTGATACTAAGGGTATACAATCCATAACTGTCGGATACTTTTTGTTCCAGATCGGTTTTGTTTTCAGCATTCAATTGCCTTAATCAACCATAACCAACTAAACCCTCCGTATACTGCAGAGGGGCAGCAGCAGCAGCAGTGGTGGTGGCGGTCATGGTAGTGGTTATGGGCCAAAAGGTGTGATGTATAAAAACAATCACGCAAAATAGTGTTTGTGGGTCAGCAAGAAAATGACATAACAAACCCCTCGGTCAAAAGGCTCTTTGAGGGCAAAAACCTTGCCTTTGTGTCTACATCCATGAAGGACGGGTCCCCCCAAATAACCCCAACTTGGGTGGATATTGAGGGTGGCTTTATCCTCGTTAACACTGCGGTGGGAAGGCTAAAGCAAAGGAACCTGGCAAGGGATCCGAGGGTGGCGGTATCTGTGGCAGACAGCAGCAACCCCTATGACATGGTTACCGTTAGGGGTGAGGTTGTTGAGCAGGTAACAGGCGATGAAGCTGAGGGCCACATAGACAAGTTGGCGAAAAAATACATCAACCAGGATAAATATCCCGGAAGGGCGCCAGGCGAAAAAAGGGTTTTGCTAAGGATAAAGCCCACAAAGGTGTTTCACATGAAACCCTGGTGATGACATATGAATGGAAATGGGGTTGTGCGGGAAATAGGTTGGTCCTAGACATCGTTTATAAGGGGATTTTAGAATAAAGAAAAGGTTAAAAATTAGTATTTGACTTAAATAAAAATGCAGATCCCGATGCTTTAAAGTAAATTATGTGTTTTAATATCCAATTGTCAAGTTCCCTGTTATTATGCACGATGTATAAGAATGTGATTATATTGCTTTAATGATTTTTTACACCTGGTATGTGATAAACTATACCACTTTAATGGGTTAATTTGTTATTCCAAATTTGCTTTTTCAATTAAAAGTATTAAATTTTATTGGTATTTATTTAATGTTATGTGGATATACCTTAGTTTTTAATTTTTATCTTTTGATGACCAATAGGTTTCCTTGTTTTTTTTCCATTTTTTGAAATCCAATAATATTTTTTTGTGATCAAACCCAAATACTTCGCTATCAATTGTTTCAAGATCTACCCACTTTATTGCTGCAGCGTCATCCCCCGCTTGTGGCTCAGTGTTATTGCTGTTGTTGGATATTTTTCCAATAAACACTGTCGACATGATGTGCCCCCGTGGGTCTCTGTTGGGATCCGAATAAACGCCAAGAATGCCGTCAAGATCCACATCCAGAGAGGTCTCTTCCTTAACTTCTCTTTTTGCTGCATCTTCTACTTTTTCACCCTCGTTTACGAACCCGCCTGGAAATACCAGCCTATCCTTAAATGGATCCTTCTTTCTCTTTACAAACAGAATTTGGGAGTCTCTCTGGATTATGGTATCAACGGTGGGAATTGGATTTTTGTGTTGCTTGTCACCCATATAAATATTATATAAAAAAACAACTACTAAAAGAAGATGTGGTTATTTGCCGACAAACTAATTGTTGAGAACAAAAGATTTAACGGTAACAACTCAATAAAACTCTAAATAAGGAATTCCGGATTGGAATAATAAAAAAATTCATGAACTGATATATTAGCCAGTTGGGTTATGACATTGGTCGGTAACCTTTGAATCTCATTATGCAATTGATTGGATTATTGTGCCCTGCTCACTTGAGGAAAAACCTATGCCTTGAAGATGCGCTGTCTCTTTTATGAACACTCAAAACAGAATGCTTCATGATATGTTGGCTATGGGTAGTATTTGTGCTTTTCATGTATTTCCTTAATAGTCATAGCTGAATGGCTGTCTGTCTTTACCAAACTAATTCCTCTGCCTTTTTGGAAATTCATCTAAAAAAAGACCCCCAAATATCCACAAAAATGAAGAATGATTTCTAGGTATCATAGGTGATGGGATAGGTTAATTAATGTTGGCTCTGAGCATGTTGGTTACGGTCGGTGGAAATCAATTCAAATTACAGGTAATTCTTTGCATTAAAATACCCAAAGCGCGAGAATCGTTTGCAAGGGAACATATTTGTTGCAGTTTTGGACTGTCTTCAAGGGAAAGCGCCCAACATACACACATGGTGTAACTTGGCATCAACCGTTTCGCAAGTTCCTAAACTGACCGCAAGATTAATTCTTTGTTTGGATAAAGCATTGTTGAGAACTTGGCATTGTATTAGTTGCAATGTGGATGACACTATACAGAAATACATATGACCATTAATGTAAGACTTGTTGCCAATATTTTGGTTATTGTCCCCTATTACTTGTTTTGATGTTTTATCCTATTCCAAATGCCACAACGGACCCTCCTATGCTCTTGTCTTTTGGCAAACCCTGAACCTTGTCAGTTGGTACAAACAACAATCCGTTTCCTATCGAAGGACCAACAGGACCAATAGTGGCATTCACATTTTGTTCCCATAGTTTTTCACCTGTTTCTTTATCTAATGCTAAAACTACTCCTGTTCTTACTTTTCCCTCAAATGGGATATACCCTGAAAATACAATTCCATTGGTAACTATTGGAGAAACTCTGGGTGGGTATTCTGTTTGTACTTGCCATTTTGTTTCGCCTGTAATCAGATCCATTGCATATATTGTACCATTCTTTAATCCTTGTTCTATGGTGTTGGGCGGAGCTATTTTATGGCCACTTATTCCGTCGGTAAAAAAGTCCAGTCCCCTATTGGTACCAGTAATATAAAGGGTATCATTATCCACCGCATGGTAGTTATATACACCATATGACCATGTCATTCCACTACCATTAGGTAAGGGGATTATATCGGTTCGATGTGGGTTTCCTAGCGTCTTCCACCATATTTCTTCTCCTGTTAAAGCATCCATTGCTATGACGTTTCCCATCTTATCATGACCTATGACGATCTTCTTTTCTGTACCGTTATCCATATTTACTTTGGAGATGCTGCTTCCCCATGATGTGTCCCAATCATGTGTATCAGGCACTTGTATATCCAAAACAGTGTTGTGTGCTATGAATGGTGTGGCCCAAACCATCTTTCCACTGGTTATATTGACAGCTACCATGTGGTTTGAGTAAAGATTCGGTGTTTGCCTTGTACTTGCATTGAAATTAGGTGAGGCGCTTCCTAATGGCATATATAATATTCCTGTATCTGGATCGATGGATCCACCAGACCAAGCTGTAGCCCCGCCGTTTGGTGGTGATTTTCCTGGCGCGACCCATTCTCCAGCTGTAGTGTTAAAGTTCCATATTACATTTCCGTTTGTTATGTTAAGGGCTGTGATATTTCCCTTTACTATTCCAGTTCCAGGGGGAAGGCCACTTCCACCTGAACCTGCAATTACATAATCCCTCCAAACAAGAGGAGGGGCGTCAACACTGTATCCCAAGTTTGGATCCCCTAGTTCCTGGGACCTCCAAATTATTTTGCCATCCGTAGAATTAATTGATACAATTGTGGAATTGGAGGCAGTGCTTGCAAAAATTGCTCCATTGCTGTAGGCTAACCCCATGGTGGGTCCACCTCCTGCGCTGGTGTTCCATATCCTCTTACCTGTATTTGTATCAAAGGCAATGACGTTTCCTATATAGTCTAGCACATAACCCCTGTCTTCTACAATTAAAGGACCATCCTGAATTTCAAATGTGTTGTTTAGTCTCCATTTGATTTGAAGGTCGCCTACATTGTCTTTTCCAATTGTTGTCTGGTTGCTGTTTCTTGAGCCATATACATCATGATTTACGAAAATCCAATTATCCTTGTTTTTTGCCTCTGTTCCAAGATAGGTGGAGGCAGGTGAGGAATAACTAATCTCTTTAATCAACAATCCTGGATTGCCATCTCTGTTTTTTTCTGAGGTTGAAATATATTCAGTTTGTGGATTTTTGTTTTCTTCTCCATACGCTGAAACTGCAAATGGGTCGTTTGATGACGGAATGCCAAAATAGGTTGCAACCAGCAGTGTGGCAAGGAGAGCTGTTTTTGATATTAATGCATCTGAAAGGTAAACAGAAAATGCTTTCACCTTGAAATTAAGGTATTGCTTGAAGATAAATGATGCTGTGTAAACAAGATTATTTAAATTTGGACATATGTTGAATGTAGGATACTGCATCTAAAGACCGGAATGTTTTGTACTCTCGGTCATTGTATCATATCCAAATTTTAGTTACAGTGTGCTCATCCTGATTGTTTTTTGCTTTTGATGTCTTGATGATCATGAAAAATGGGTGGCCAATATTAAATAGCACCTCTAAACTATTTGTTGTTGTTGTTGTTGTTGTTGTTTGCTGCTGCAGTATCTGTTTGTCTGATTTTTATTGGAGAGGGAAATCTGAAATAGTTCCAAATCCAATTTTTTAATGTTTTTTATTCCTTGCCATTAATTATTCCAGTTATTGAAAATGCAGAATTTGAAAAAGTAACAACAAGTACTTTATTGCCTATTAATGAAAGTGCAGTTGGGTTCTTACTTGACGTGGTCATTTTACCGCCTGAACTGGATTGTTTAGATATGTCTGAAATCATGCCCAATCTTAAATTATCGTTAGTTATCTGTATTGAGTTAACTTGTACGTTATCCATTCTAAATTCGTAGGGGGTGATATTTTTACTAGGATCATTCATAGTAAATGATGCTGTAAAATTTAGTTTTTGATTCTGAATACTTAACCTCCAATCGCCAAAATAGGTTCTTTGAATTTGTCCACTATTTGGGTTAAATTCTGCTGTTGTAATTTTTCCAGAATAATCTACATTATGGCCATCAATATTAAGTTCTCCTGTGCTTTGACTGCTGCTTTGAATATTATTGCTTTTACCATCTGTATTGATGTTTGATTGCATGTTTTGACGCGTGCTTTCAAACAATTCATCAAGGTTTTCCATATCTAACGAAAAACTGATCTCATCAGTATTAACCCTATTACGTAAATTGAGGTGTATGGAATATGAAATCATGAACCATGGAAATACTGTAACACATTGGCCTCGTCTTTTTTTTGATATATGTTCTGTATTCGCGTTTAGATGTGGTCTTTTGCAATCATTATATTTCCAAGATTCTTGGTAATGTTGTTTATTTACAATTTGTGCATCAGTGGATACATGGCCCAAATTAGACTGAATAACCTGAAACCTCTCTGAATGTTCTACGCAATAAATTTGGTCTTCACCTTGTTGGTTCTTGTTATTGCTAATTTTGACCCAATGTATGCATTAAACACCTCAGTTGATAGAGAAGATGATTTCAACCTTTTCGCTACCATTACATTTGATTAAGTTATTTGTATAATGCCTCATCTGACGCGAGAATTATTACAGCATTATTACAAACAAAACAAGCCTAATTTTGTGACAAATTGATTGTGCTAGTATCAATGGAAAGTAAATTCTTAATATATATCCACCTTTTGGCAGGGTCTTACTTTAACTTGTGATTCTGTTTCCATAATATTCTGAATATATTAATATATATGATACAGTAACTAACGGTGATGGATTTACATTTTACAAATTCTTCATCTAAAATAGGAATTTTCTCATTTACTGTAACAATGATTTTACTTAGTGTATTTTATGTTTCCACTGCAATACTGCCTGATGCCTATGGGCAAGCTGACAGACAGATAACCCAATTGGCCCAGCAGGTGGCAAAACAAACTGGTACTTCCCAAGCAGCGGTAAAGCAGACAATCCAACAGTTATCTAAACAAATTGCAGATAAAGGTGGCAATGCCAACCAGCAGATAACCCAACTGGCCCAGCAGGTGGCAAAGCCGGGAAGCACAACAGCTGCAGTGTCACAATCAATAGCCCAGATTGCAAAGCAACAGGCATCTAGCGGTGGTGCAAATGCAAACCAAGCCATTACCCAAGTTGCCCAGCAGGTGACTAAAGGCACATCTGTATCGCAGGCAATAGTCCAAGTAGCTGTCCAGGAGGCTGTTGGGGGTAAAGCCAACCAGCAGATTACCCAACTGGCCCAGCAGGTGGCAAAACAAACTGGTACTTCCC
>JBBJMN010000029.1:0-21463 GCA_037720485.1 Candidatus Nitrosocosmicus sp. | reverse complement strand
GGATTATAGCTTGTTATGATCACTGCTAAAGTGTGGCCGGTGTCCAAAAGAAGGAAGAGGATAAAAGGGATAATTGTACCATACTCAAGATTCCCGATGAGTTATGGGATAGGATTAGAATCATTTTGCCCAAAGAAAAACCATCCAAAACTATAGGTCGACCAATCATACCATACAGAAAAGTACTTGATGGCATTCTATACGTATTAAGAACCGGATGCCAGTGGAAGATGTTACCTTCAGACTATGGTTCTGGTTCAACATGCCATCGAAGATTTCGGCAATGGGTTGAGTCAGATATTTTCAAAGAGATATGGGTCAAACTACTCCAGATATACGATGGCCTCATCGGTATCAAATGGACTCGGCAATCCATTGATTCCACATCCATAAAGTCGCCCTTAGGGGGGCGATGACCGGAAACAATCCTGTTGACAGAAGAAGCAAACTGGGCACAAAAAGGCATATTTTGACAGACAAGGAAGGCATCCCACTTTCAGTTATCTTATCTCCTGCCAGTACTCATGACATTAAGATGGTAACGGAGGTAGTCGGTTATTCAGCTATCAAAAGACCTGTTTCGCTTTCTAAAACAAAAAATGGCAGGGACAGGAAACAGCATCTATGCCTTGACAAAGCATACAATTCCAAGACAGCAAAACAGGAAATCATCAGCCGAGGATATGTGCCGCATTTACCGTACAAGAGAAAAAGAGGAGAGGAGGTCAAGACAGAAACACAAAAGATGCCGAATCGAAAAAGACATCATGCCAGAAGATGGGTAGTGGAGAGAACCAACTCATGGCATAACCGATTCAGGAAACTGTACACAAGATACGAAAAGAAGATGGAGAACTATCTCGGGTTGGTACAGTTATCATGTTGTATAATCATTTATAGAAAGATAGTTTTGGGATAGGCTCTTAGCTGATTTTTGTTATGCTTGAATAGGGCTTTAGCGTCAACTCTGTCTTACCTTCTCTGCTTGCGGTAGCTGCAACTGCTTTTACCATTATTCTTTCTCCTATGCTTAAATTTTTTAGTTCCCTGCTTGTTTCCCTCCAGGCCACTAGTCTTATTTCGCCTGTGTCGTCTCCAATTATGGTGTCGGTAACCTGTACTGTCTCACCACTTTTAGTGTTTATATCCATGGTGTTGGGTGATTGCAAAATAATTGCCTCGATAAAATACGGGTTGTTTGAAACTTCTATGTTTTTTATTTTTGTGTCCAAACTTGATGACAATGGAATATCATTGTCTTCATTTATTACTTGGATATAGGAATCTTGGCTTGATATCTCTATTGTATTCCCTAAAATCCTTGTGGGAAAACACTCTATAATGTCATCCTGATTTATTTCTATATCAAACAGATTTTTATTTATATTCACAATGTAGTATTTTTGGCTCTCATCAACTGCAATGCAGTTTATTTTGTCTTCATTGTTATACTCGTTGAATGAGATAATCCTTAAGATATAGCTGTCAACAGTTTTTTCATTATCGATAAAATCAATGGCTGTACCCTCGTCCCCATGGATTTCTAAATCCCCGTTTCCATAATTAGGATTACCTACTTTAACCTTGACACCGATTAGTTTTATTTTTTGATTGGCCGTTAGTGATTTGGGGATGTTTTCTTCAATGATGTTCCAAATTATAGTTCTGATTTGTCTGCTGTTGCTGTCATTGGTTGTTTCAAATTGTAAAGACTTTGAGTGTTCTCCTCTTATGTTTGTAAATCCTGATATTCTTGGATCCGTCTTTATTATTCCAGATATTACTAGATTTTCTTTTGGAGCGTCTAGAGTGTCTGTGGTAATTGTTATCTCTTCAATTGTGGGGATATTGTGTTTTTTTTCGTCTGGCAAATGTTCGATAGTTCCGTTGCCACTCAGATTGATGATTGGTTTGCCATCCATCCCTGATTTCACCTGACCTTTTGATATTTTCACTAGATCTCCTATGGTGATACCTATTTGCTCTGGTATGTTTATAAATTCGTCCCATAGCTTAATTTTTATGCTGGATTCTTTATCATAAATTATAATGATTCGATTTTTTGTTTCTTGGTTTGAGTCTCTTTTTAAAAACGATCTTATCGGATGAATTGATAGGATCCTTCCTATTGTGGAAATGTCTCTTGCTCCAACAAAAAGATCCTTAATGCTGTTTTCGGATTTATTGGCTTTGTCAAATGATACGCCTAAATCTGCGGCAACCAAAAACAATGCGCCTTGGTCAGTTAGATATCCAGCACCTACTTTTCTTTTCTTCTCATCTATCATATCTCTTAATTTTTCAAATGTTATCTCTTCTTTTTCCTCAAGTATTATCTCAATCATTTTGTTGTAGTCTAGTACCAAATCCTTTCTGACCTGTTTTATTTAGTATAATTTTATTTTAAATATTTTCATTGATTATTAAGGTAAAATCCATAATCTAACGTCTTGTTGTCTCTTGTATTGATAAATATCTCAAAATTACTTTAGAGACCGTATACCTGCCATCCATGATTTCTTCAAAGGTGGGTATAAAAAAAGACACAATGAATGCCCTATTTCTTTTGCTCTCTTTTATATAGTCTGTAAATGATTTTGCCCAAACTTTTTAGCCTTCCGCCTTTGTACAGTGTGTAAATTGATGCTAGGGAAACACTCAAAATCAATAATAATGCTGTTAACATGAATGCAGATTCAACATCTTGATTTGCCGTCTGATTTGCCGTCTGATCATTTCCTGTTATTTCTATGACTTTTGTATCCTTGTCAAACTCTATTAGCAGTTTTCGGTTGGGGATATCATCAAAAAAACTGCTTATGGTGCTGTTCTTGGTGGTGGTGGTGGTGGTTGTTGATGTTGTTGTTGTGGCAGATGAGTTTGAATTCGTTTCGCTTTCTTCTTTGGGTTGGATCTCCGAAAACTTTGACGGTTTGCCGTCAGCTAGCACCGTGAAATTGCTGTCCTTGTTTTCTGGGGTTTTGGAATCTAGTATTTCCCTGGGAATCTGAATGACTATGTTTCCATCTCTGCTAAATGGCAAAATCATTAACTCTAATGTTTTGTTTTTGTTTTGTTTTTCTTCTAAAAGGTTAATGTTCCTCAGATCCCCACCAATTACGTTAAATTTTATGTTTGATGTTTCATTTTCTATTGAAACAGGAAAAATTTTTGGAGTGTTTTCTTTTTTATCTTTGTATGTTTGTACGTCTGCGTTTTTTTCAGTTCGGTCATTTCCTGTTATTTCTATGACTTTTGTATCCTTGTCAAACTCTATTAGCAGTTTTCGGTTGGGGATATCATCAAAAAAACTGCTTATGGTGCTGTTCTTGGTGGTGGTGGTGGTGGTTGTTGATGTTGTTGTTGTGGCAGATGAGTTTGAATTCGTTTCGCTTTCTTCTTTGGGTTGGATCTCCGAAAACTTTGACGGTTTGCCGTCAGCTAGCACCGTGAAATTGCTGTCCTTGTTTTCTGGGGTTTTGGAATCTAGTATTTCCCTGGGAATCTGAATGACTAGAGTGGAATAGTTGAAGACTAATGGATTTAACATCAGAGTTAATGCATTTTTGTCTGTGTCATATATGGCATTGTTAACTATGTTTTTTTCTGACGCAAAAAAATTTATTGGAATTGATAAATCACCTGACTTTAAATAAAAGAAATTGCGGTCTGAATAGTTTAACTGTGGGTTTGCAGGACTCGGATTTAATTCTCTAAATTCTTTTGAGGGGCTGTTGTCATTAAAACTTGTGTTAGATGGATTCTGTGAGAAAATGTTATTTGCATTGACATTGTTAATAACGGGTATTATAAGTAAAATCAGTATCAATAACAGGTTTTTTGATTCAAAGCAAAATTTTACTGTTTTTACCAATTGTTTTATAGAGGAAAGGACAAACCTTATAAGAATTCTTTTGACATCCTTTTGGACCCTGGTTATTTATTGCAACAATGAGGGTGATGGTTTTGTTTCTGTTAACAAACAAAAAAGAAACTTGGTATCCATATAAACCAGATTTTTGTGGCCATTGATCATATCGCAATGTTTTAAAATTGTGCAGGCAAAGAAAACCTGTCTAAAAATGTTTTTTACAAATAAACCAGTTTGTCGCGGCAACAAAAACAACAACAAAAATGATAACATATTGTTATGATCCACAATAGAATATTATATATATGCGAATGTCTCATATGTGGATCCTTGACGCTTGTTTTGTTTTTGTTATCTAATTTGATACTAATTGAGGAGGTTAAATCCACTGTCATCTGAAAAAAAAGAAATTAAAATAGTTGATCATGTGTTTCAACCAAAACATGAGATCTTGCCAAAAGAGGATGCCGAATTTGTATTTAAAAAGTTTAATTCTAAACCAAGTCAGCTACCCTATATAATGGCTTCTGATAAGGGAATCCAGGGGTTGAATGCACAACCTAGCGATGTTATTAAAATAACCCGAAAAAGTTCAACTGCAGGTGAAAGTGTATATTACCGATATGTAGTGGAGGGTTGAAGTAATATGGTTATGAGTTATAATATAAATAATTCTTCAGATATGTGGCCCATAATTCACGATATTCTAAGACGGGAAGGGGTCGCAAGACAGCATCTTAATTCGTATAATGAGTTTACTGAAAGAGGATTTCAAAGCATCATAGATGAAGTTGGAGAGATTGAGATAGAGACTGCTGAGTATCCATATAAAATTAAACTAGGAAAAATAAAGATGCAACAGCCTAGGATTATGGAATTGGATGGTTCTATAACCCATGTTGCCCCAGTGGAAGCGCGCCTTCGGAATTTAACATATGGATCACCGATAATGATTGAATGTAGCATTGTTGAAGAAGGCAAAACACTGGAGTCCAGGTTTATTCATATTGGAGACATGCCTGTTATGGTGAAATCTAATGCATGCCTGCTAAATAACTATTCTGAAATGAAACTCATAGATGTTGGTGAAGATCCAAAGGATCCTGGCGGTTATTTTATTATCAATGGTTCTGAAAGAGTAATAGTCGGATTGGAGGATTTATCATACAACAAGATTATTGTGGATATCGAGGAAACCGCTGGCACTGTTTTATACAAGGCAAAGGTCTATTCATCTATAGTTGGTTATCGTGCCAAGTTAGAGCTAATAATGCGTCCGGATGGATCAATTGTATCCAAGATACCTGGATCTCCAGTTGATATTCCTTTGATTATTTTGGTACGCGCGTTAGGCCTAGAGGCCGATAAAGACATAGCAAATGCTGTTTCTTTAAATGAAGTTCTTCAGGATGAATTGGAACCTTCGTTTGAGAAATCCGGAGATGTGTTAACAAGCAGGGATGCAATTGTCTATATCAGCAAAAGAATTGCTCCTGGTATGTTAGAGGAATTTCAAATTAAAAGGGCTGAAACCCTGTTGGATTGGGGATTGCTGCCCCATCTCGGAAAAAACCCTGACAATAGATATGAGAAGGCATTGTTTTTGGGCGAATCTGCCTGTAAACTAATAGAATTGAACATGGGTTGGATAGAAACCGATGACAAGGATCACTATGGCAATAAAGTGATAAAATTTGCAGGTCAAATGCTGGCTGATCTTTTCAGGACTGCTTTTAGAAATCTCATTAGAGATATGAAATATCAATTAGAAAGGTCCGGTCAAAAAAGGGGAATCAATGCTGTAGCTGCAGCAGTAAGGCCTGGAATCATTTCCGATAAGCTCAATAACGCCATAGCTACTGGAAATTGGGGAAGGGGCAGGGTTGGTGTCACTCAACTTTTGGACAGAACCAATTATATGTCTACTGTGAGTCACCTCAGAAGAATCCAATCACCACTAAGTAGAAGCCAACCAAATTTTGAAGCACGAGACTTACATGCCACCCATTTTGGCAGGATCTGTCCCGCTGAAACTCCAGAGGGTTCAAACTGTGGATTGGTCAAAAACTTGGCTCTCTCCGCAATAATTTCTGTTAGTGTGCTGTCATCGGATGTAATAGAGAAAATGTATGAGCTTGGTGTTCAAAATGTCAATGAAGCAAACGACGATTTAAAGGATAGGGGAACAAGGGTTTTTGTTGATGGTCGTTTAATTGGGTATATTGAGGATGGCCGACATTTATCCAACCGTCTAAGAACTATGAGGCGATCAGGCAGAATGCACCCTCACATGGGGGTTTATTATTATTCCTCAATAAACGAAAAGGCTACAAAAAGACTTTACATAAGCTGCAATTCTGGAAGAGTTCTCAGACCACTTACCATTGTTAAGGACGGCAATGTTTTATTAACCAAAGAGATACTTGAGAAAGTATATAAAAAATTCCTTTCATGGACAGATTTGCTGTATATGGGAATTGTAGAACTAGTGGATGCAAATGAGGAAGAAAATTGCTATATTGCAAGTGATGTAAAGAGCCTTGGCGCTGATCACACTCACGTTGAAATTTTCTTATCTGCTATACTAGGTGTTGGGGCCTCCATTATTCCTTATCCTGAACATAACCAATCTCCTAGAAATACCTATGAGAGTGCGATGGCTAAACAAAGCCTGGGATTCTCCACACCTCTTATGAATGCCAGTACCTATGTTAGGCAGCATTTTATGCTGTATCCCCAAATGCCTGTAGTGAGTACTAAAGCCATTAACTTACTTGGACTTGATGATAGACCAACCGGGCAAAACTGTGTAGTTGCCGTATTGCCATTTGAAGGCTATAACATTGAGGATGCTGTAGTGTTTAGTAAATCTTCAATAGATAGGGGTTTATCTAGAACCTTTTTCTATCGTGTGTACGAAGCTGAAGCAAAGCAGTATCCTGGTGGAATGAAAGACATTTTTGAAATTCCTTCCTCCGAGGCTAATATTAGGGGATACCGAGGGGAAAAATCTTACCGTTTACTAGAGCCTGATGGCGCTATAATGCACGAATCTGTAGTGAATGGGGGTGACATCTTAATAGGCCGCACATCTCCTCCGCGATTTATGGAAGAGTATAAAGAATTCGAGGTAAAAGGCCCATACAGGCGAGATACGTCTATCGGTGTTAGGCCATCCGAGAGTGGTGTGGTTGATACTGTTATTATGACCCAATCAGTAGAAGGTGGGAAAATGTACAAAATTAGGGTAAGGGATATGAGAATTCCTGAGATTGGTGATAAGTTTGCATCAAGACACGGTCAAAAGGGGGTAGTTGGAATGCTTGTAAGCCAAGAGGATCTACCATATACAGAAGACGGGGTAGTTCCCGATGTGATGATAAATCCCCATGCCTTCCCATCGAGAATGACAGTTGGTATGTTTATGGAGTCCCTTGGTGGAAAAGCCGCTTCTTTGAGGGGAAAAATAGTTGATGGTTCTGCATTCTTGGGAGAAAAACTAAATGATATTAAGGATGTAATGGAAAGCTATGGTTTCAAACATAGCGGTAAAGAAACAATGTATGATGGACGAACCGGAAAACGTTTTCCAGCCGATGTTTATGTGGGTGTAGTATACTATCAAAAACTTCACCATATGGTTGCCGATAAAATACACAGTAGAGCCAGGGGACAAGTTCAAATGTTGACCAAACAACCAACTGAAGGTAGAGCTAGAGGTGGTGGTTTGAGATTTGGGGAAATGGAGAGAGATTGCTTAATTGCATACGGGGCATCAATGATGCTAAAGGATAGGCTGTTGGAGGAATCCGATAAAGCGGAAGTAAACATATGCGAGAGATGTGGTTTGTTGTCCTATTTTGACACTAAACAGAGGAAATACGTTTGCAGAGTGTGTGGTGATAAGGGGAAGGTTTCAAGTGTGATTATTGCCTATGCTTTTAAACTTTTGTTACAAGAAATGATGAGTTTAAATGTTGCCCCGAGATTACTAATTAAGGAGAAAGTTTGATTGGTTTTTCATTTTGCGAAAATAAAAGGTGTATTTTGAATGAGTGATGAATCCTTTAAAATTCTTGATGGGATTAGATTTAGCATTTGGTCGCCTGTAGAAGTTAGAAAGTTCAGTGTAACGGAGATAACTGCCCCTGAAACTTATGATGAGGATGGTATGTCTGTGCAAGGTGGACTTATGGATGGTAGACTTGGAACCTTGGAGCCTGGACAAAAGTGTGCAACATGTGGCAATACTTCAGCCAGATGCCCTGGACATTTTGGGCATATCGAACTTGCTGAACCTGTTTTGCATATTGCGTTTATAGATGATATCCATAAATTGTTACTGATAACATGCAGGGCTTGCAACCGAATCAAATTAAGTAACGAAGATCTTGTCAAATACAAAAATTTGCGTGACAGCAAGGCGCCATATGCCGTTATTACACTTGAAAATGTTAAAGATGATATCATAGAGAAAGCAAAAAAAGTAAAAGTTTGTCCCCATTGCCAAAAGGAGCAATATGATTTAATCTTTACAAAACCTACTATTTTTGTGGAAAAAACAGATGTAGGTGAGAACAGGCTGTTGCCCATTACAATTAGGGAGAGGTTGGTGAATGTCTCTAACGAGGATCTGATTCTTTTGGGATATGATCCCAAAACCGCCAGACCGGAATGGTTTATCTTACAAGTATTACCTGTGCCCCCTGTTACAGTCCGACCGTCTATTATTTTGGAAACTGGGATTAGATCAGAGGATGATCTCACACATAAATTAGTCGATATTATAAGGGTGAATCAAAGGCTAAAAGAAAGCAAAGAAGCAGGTACTCCACCTTTGATTGTTCAAGACCTTGTTGATTTGTTACAATACCATGTAACAACCTACTTTGATAATGAGGTTTCGGGCATACCGCAAGCTCATCATCGCTCTGGTAGGCCACTTAAGACAATAACACAAAGACTAAAAGGCAAAGAAGGGCGGTTTAGGGGCTCGCTATCTGGCAAAAGGGTTGACTTTTCAAGCAGAACGGTCATTTCGCCTGACCCAAATCTGCGCATTTCTGATGTGGGTGTTCCAAGTGATGTGGCAAAAAAACTTACGATTCCAGAGACTGTGTCAAACTGGAATATGGAAAAATTAAAAAAACTAGTTCTAAATGGGCCTAACATTTATCCTGGAGCTAATTACATTATTCGACCTGACGGGGTTAAAATAAGATTGGAGTATGTCGCAGACCGGGCCCCTATAGCTGATTCCTTGGCAATTGGATATACCGTAGAACGACATTTGTTGGAGGGTGATATTGTTATATTTAACAGACAGCCATCTTTGCACCGAATGTCCATAATGGCGCATAACGTTCGGGTTTTGCCATACCGCACATTCAGAGTTCACCCTGCTGTCTGTCCTCCATACAATGCTGATTTTGATGGTGATGAGATGAACCTGCATGTCCCACAAAGTCAGGAGGCTCGTGCTGAAGCAGCCCTTTTAATGAGGGTGCAAGATCAAATCATTTCGCCTAGATACGGTGGCCCAATCATTGGTGGCATACGCGATTTTATCACCGGTGCATTTCTTTTAACCAAAGATGAGACGTTTTTGACTGCGGATGAAATTTCTAACCTGGCTTATCTGGGAGGATATGACGGTCCCTTGCCTAAACCTGTGATGGAGAAGGATGGAAAACCGCTATATTCTGGTAAACAGTTATTCTCGCTGTTTTTACCAAAAGACTTTAATTTTATAATAACTTCAAAATGGAATAAATCTTCTAAAAGACCGGGGAAAGACGTTGTGATAAAGAATGGACAGCTTTTATCTGGTGTAATCGATAAGGCCTCGATAGGCGCAGAGGAGCCAGACAGCGTACTCCATCGTATAGCCAAAGACTATGGTAACGAGGATGCAAAAACATTTTTGGATTCCATTTTGATAATGCTAAAGACATACATCACTCACAGGGGATTTAGCTACGGTTATTCTGACTTGTGGTTAAATGACGAAACCCGAAAAGAAATATTCGATGTAATTGACAAGACCTACAGCAAAATCAATGAATTGGTGCAACAGTATAAAGATGGTACTTTGCCGTTGACTAGGGGCCTCTCACCTGAAGAAGCTTTAGAGCTATATGTTGTTAACGAACTGTCTAGGGCTAGAGATAGGGCCGGTAAAACTGCTGATAGATCGTTTCCGGATGATAACTCCGGAGTTATCATGGCTTCTACAGGCGCAAGGGGTTCAACATTAAATATTGGTCAAATGACTGCTGCCTTGGGTCAGCAATCTATCCGTGGTAAAAGAATTATCAAAGGGTACAGAAATAGGGCATTGGCCCACTTTAGGCCTGGTGAACAAAACCCTGACTCGAAAGGTTTTGTAAAATCAAATTACAGGGACGGACTTAGTCCAATAGAGTTCTTCTTTCATGCCATGGGCGGTAGAGAGGGCTTGGTTGACACCGCTGTGAGAACTCAGCAGTCTGGCTATATGCAGAGAAGGCTAATCAATGCACTGGAGCATTTAAAAGCAGAATATGACCTGACCGTCAGAGACTCTCATGGAAACATCATCCAATTTAGATATGGCGACGATGGAATTGATCCTGCAAAAAGTGATCATGGTGAAGCCGTTAATATTGATAGGCTGGTAGAGGCTGAGTCAGTTGTAGATGAGGACCAAACCAAAGCAGATGAAAACGGAATAAAAGAAATTTTGGAAGGGCTCCAGGACAAAATGAATCCAAAGTTGCATTCTGACATCAGGAATGCGTTGTCAAATTACCCACTGAGTTTACCCGGAGTGGAAAGAGTTGTCCATAGGATTGTTGATTTGTTTGAAAGGGCAATGGTGGAGCCCGGGGAGGCTGTTGGTGTGGTGACTGCCCAATCAATAGGCGAACCTGGAACCCAAATGACTCTTAGGACTTTTCATTTTGCTGGCGTTAAGGAAAGAAATGTTACCTTGGGATTGCCTAGGTTGATTGAATTAGTTGATGCAAGAAAAAAACCAGTCACCCCTACAATGGACATCTATCTGGATGAGGATCACCGATTATCAAGAGAAAAAGCACTTGAAGTAGCAAAGAGGATTATTTTCACTAGGATTTCTGATTTGGTCAGTAAGGTGGATACCGATTATAGCGGGGTTTTGACCTTTAATTTCTCTGAGAAAAAAATAACTGATAGGGGAACCAACATGAGCGAAATACAGGAAGTATTAAAAAGTTCCAAAAAAAGATATGATATTTCTGTAGATGAAAACAGCTTTGTAATGCGGATTTCGATGTCAGAGGAGCCAGATGCTCAAACTTTACTTACATTAAGAAATAAGCTATTGAATGGCCGAGTTAAGGGTGTTCCTGACATTGAAAGAGTTACCATAGTGAAGCAAAACGATGAATGGGTAATCCAAACTTCGGGTTCTAACCTTGCTAAAGTAATTTTAGTGGAGGGTGTTGACTTGTCTAGAATTGCCACAAATAATGTTTTTGAAATTTGGCAAACCCTTGGTATAGAAGCCGCTAGGACTGCCCTCGTTAAGGAAATAACAAACACTTTGGAAGAGCAAGGGTTAGAGGTTGATATAAGGCATATAATGTTGGTTGCGGATTTAATGACATCGAAAGGCTATCTACAACAAATTGGGCGACACGGAATTGCTGGAACAAAAACATCTGTATTGGCAAGAGCTGCATTTGAGATTACAGTTCCAACCATTGCAAAGGCGTCCCTTGAAGGACAGATAGAGCCGTTGAGAGGTGTTACGGAAAACGTAATCGTCGGTGCTACTGTGCCTGTCGGTACCGGAATGATTGATCTATATATGAGTGTCAAGGAATAATGGAGTAGGTTACAAATGAATGAAAAAAAACTAAGAAAAGTCCTAAAGGATTCTGTAACAAATGACAAAATAAGAACAGGCACAAAAGAGGTGTTTCAGTACATAAAGGGAACCAACCTTATTTTGACATCAACTTCTCTTCCAGTTGATTCTTTAGAAAGGGTGAGAAAGTTGTCTGAGGAAAGCAATATCGCTCTGTATAGCTTTCCGGGTAATTCTACTTTGCTTGGCCGTCTATGCGGTTTGAGTTATAGGACAAGCATAGTATCATTAAAAAATGTCTCTGAAGAAGATGTTAACTCCATTTTGAGTTAACATCCCAAAACAATCCTAACCTTTCCTTCATTTCATTTTATCGATATTTTATCATGATTGTAGTAAACAATGGCCAATATTTTTTAGTGTTTTGATTATTTATTTTGGCCGGTATATGACATGGCGGTCTAATACAACATATCTTGCACTTTGAAGAATAAGCATAAACTGGCACAAGGAAAAGAGACTTATTTATACTTGAAAGAGTCTCTTATATTATAAATGGTGTATGGGTTTTGAGCGAGAAAATTAAGTTAACACCCGATGAGTTCAGTTTCTTATCTTTATTTCAGACGGTTACTACTGCAGTAGCCAGAGATTGCATAATTGATGATAAGGTGGACCGGGTTATTTTTGTTGTCCACAAGGGTCAAATGGGAATGGCAATAGGTAAAGGTGGCTCAAATATTAAACAATTACAAAATGTGATTCCAAAAAAAATTGAATTAGTTGAATATTCTGAAAACCCTGCCAATTTTATTAAAAATGTATTTAATTCTGATATTATACAAAATGTTAGGATTAGTGAACGACTGGATGGTACAAAGAATGCTATTGTTGTAGTGGATATGAAGAAAAAGGGGATCATAGTTGGGAAGGATGGAAGAAATGTTGATAAAGCCAGAATTTTGGCAAAGAGGTATTTTAATATAACAAATGTTTTAATTTTAAGTCCGGAACAATTAATTAAAAGTGAGAATATGTGATATGCATTGAGTAAATCTCCGTTAGGATTATTTTCAGGTAGAGTTTTAAAAGCCAAACGAAAACGCCAAAGATGGTCCAATCACTATTATAAGAGAAGGATGCTTGTGCTTGACAAAAAAGCCAATCCATTCGAAGGCTCCCCACAAGCAAGGGGTATTGTGTTGGAGAAAGTAGGCATTGAATCAAAACAGCCTAATTCTGCAGTTAGAAAATGTGTTCGTGTTCAACTAATCAAAAACGGAAAGTCTATAACAGCTTTTCTCCCCCGAGACGGTGCGTTAAATTTTGTTGATGAACATGATGAAGTAATTCTCGAAGGCATTGGGGGTTCAA
The DNA here is from genome assembly GCA_037720485.1 of Candidatus Nitrosocosmicus sp. GTDB lineage: Archaea > Thermoproteota > Nitrososphaeria > Nitrososphaerales > Nitrososphaeraceae > Nitrosocosmicus. The sequence continues at coordinate 8,387 of JBBJMN010000029.1, read as the reverse complement.
TGGGTGGTGCTATGGGTGATATCCCTGGAGTTAGATGGCAAGTTTTCAAGGTTAACGGCGTCTCGCTTAACCAGTTGGTTCTGGGCAGAAAAGAAAAACCAAGGCGATAAAAAATGAGTGGAAAACAACAAATCAATGTATTGCTATTTAATAAATGGGATACAAGTGAAATAGAAATCGCAGATGAGGGTCTGAAAAATGTTATTCTTATAAAACCTTTTATGACCATTCCCATAACCTTCGGTAGACATGAGCACCAGCGATTGAAAAAATCTGAAGTTCACATTATTGAACGTCTAACAAACAAATTGATGCACTTTGGTAAAAGATATGCCAAAAATACTGGTAGGATGGGTGGGAAGAAAGCCAGGATCATCAATTTTATAAAAGCTGCCCTTGATATCATATATTTGGAAACAGGTAAAAACCCTGTAGAATTGCTGGTTCGCGCAATAGAAAATGTAGCGCCAAATGAAGACACAACCCGCATAGTTTACGGTGGCACCGTATACCACGTTTCTGTGGATGTATCGCCGTTGCGACGAGTTGATCTTGCTTTGAGGTTTATAGCCGAAGGTGTGCGAATTTCGACATATTCAAATCCTCACTCAATTGAAGAGGTATTGGCAAAAGAGATTATCTTGGCTTCAAATAGCGATATGAACAGCTATGCCATAAAGAAGAAAAATGAGCAAGAGCGAATTGCCATGTCATCACGATAACACAAGTAGACACACACCGCTGACTCTTCTTTTACCTTTCTCATTTGTTTTTGCATGTCTTTGTTTTTCTGAACATAGGGTTATTATTTATGAGTAGCAACAAAGATGATTTTACCTTTAACAAGGTCAATCTCTTGAAAACTCCTTCCGGAAGGAAGATTTTAAAAAAGGGATTATTAAAGATGAAGGCTATAGACAATTCAAAAAATATGTTGATTTGTCAAGAAAAGAGTATGATGGGTTTGTCTTCGTTTTAAAACCGATATTTATGGTTTATTGGACTCCGATTCTGTACCTCTTACTACCCATGATGAGTTTATAGATGAAATAGGGGGATCGAACGATCTTAGGCTTGATTCTAAGGATTTTCCCAAGGTCAAAAACAACCTGTTGAAGGGTGATAACCTGTTTGACCGAATCAAAAGAATACTTAATTCAAACTTTGTAAAAATGACTTTTCCTGTTTTTTATGCCTTGTATGACGGTTTTGTAGATTTTAAAAAGGATCCCTCTCTTTTAAAACTACGGAATTCAGTTATAGATGGACATGTGATTGCAATAGATTTGAGTGAACCCATGGACAGGGTTTTAGACAAAGACGAAGATGTGGAGTATTTGGATGACTACAAATTCTTGAGTCCCTATATTCTGCGACTTGCAAAACAAAAAATTTCAGGTGTGGGAAATGGTGTTTACCGTGAGTTTGGAGCTGGCTTCAAGGAAGCCCTGAATGGACAGCAGATTGATTATGAAATGAAGGTTGGACTCAAAGATCTGACATACGAAAATTTGGAACAAAGCTATAAGAAATACCGATCAATACTTGGTACTGCTGGAAAAAACATGAGCTTAAACCAAAAGCCTCTTTCAGAAATCTATTATATTGGCATGGCGAAAGCCGCTGAGTGTGTTGGCTGTGGCAATGAGATTCAGGATGCTATTGTCACTAACGGGATTAAATCCCCCTCTTGGCCACTGTTTTATTCTGTTACTACTGGCAATGTCAAAAAGGGCTTTAAATTGACTTTGGATAAAAGCTACTCTTACCTTTCTGAGGCTTACTCAGCTCTGAATATGCTCGATGATGATTTTGAAATTAAACCATTCCTTGGCTTTCTGTTCCTAACGGTGAGCCATTACAATGAATTCTGGTACCGAGAGCTTTTATCCCATAGAACTGATCTCTTGTCTAAATTCCAAAAGGACATTGATAATAAGATCATTAATTTGTGAAACCGTGAGAATTTGTTGTGTGGTCTGAGAAATATCGATTAAACGTTATGGATGGATTTGTTGGGAATGAAAAGTCCCGATTGGATGTCCTAAAGTGGACTAAAACCTGGATAAAGGGGACAAAGCCACTCATTCTAATTGGCCCACCGGGAACAGGTAAAACTTCTTTTATTACGTCAATGGCTAGTTTCTTAAACTATGATTTAGTTGAGCTGAACGCAAGTGATTTTCGAAACAAAGTCAACCTGGAATCTATAATACAGCCATTACTGACCAACACTAGTATTTTTGGGAAAAAGCTATTATTGTTTTTAGATGAGGTGGATGGGATTTCTGGACGAGATGATTACGGCGGGCTGTCTTTTCTGATTTCTACGATAAAAAACTCCAAAATTCCTATCATCATGGCCGCAAACTCAAAAAACCCGAAGATGAAGGAGTTGATTAAAAATTGCAAAATGGTGGAATTTTTGCCATTGTCTCCTTTTTCATGCTATCTTTTGCTCCAAAACCTTCTCAAAAATGAGAACCTGTCTTTAGACGTGGATCAGAAGTTAAAGTTGGTCGAAAAAAGCAAGGGTGATATGCGAAGTTTGTTAAACCTTGTGCAAACAAAACTACAAGGCAAATATGACTCCTTTAAGACACTGTCTCAAGATTTATCCGCAGAGGATTGTGTTAACCGATTTTTTTCTGCAGAAAACATTTCCCAAGCAAAAACCGTGTTATTTCAATCGGATGTTATTTACACATCACCTAGATTTGGTTCTTCCCCTGATGAGAGGGCAAGGGACATAGTGTATGCACTGTTTTCCAGTATTGTTGCTAACGAAAAAAGGATATCCATTACGGATATGGCAAAAATTTTGGACGGTCTTTCTGAAGTTGATGTGTATGTCAATAAAATCTTTAGAAATCGAAATTGGCATTTATTAAGATATGCAAATGATGTGCTTGTTTCAAAACTATTTGATGCTACACGGGGCCTAAATGTAAAATACAGCCAATACAATATCCCGTTTCCGCTGATAGGCTCTATATTTATCAGGGGCCAATCAACTAGGATGCTTTGTAAAGCACTTTCTAAAATTTTTCATACCAACTCAAGTGATGTTGGGATGTACTATCTTTTACCGATGCTGTATGTTTTAAAAGATCCTCGCTACAGCGGCAATGTTTTTTTCAACACCGATGATGATGGCAAGCTAAATGAAATAGTAACAAAAGAGCAAGAAAGGTTAAAAAACAGATGATGTGGCAAATGGTGCCCTACTGCCTGTGGTGGTGTTAATGCTGTCGCCGGTAATGCCGGCGACTGGACAAAGCAATATTTTTATCTGTTTTGCAATCTTTTAGTTTTGTTAATATTGGACAAAGAGGGTATTTTATCGGCAACAGGCGATTGGATAAAAATATCCATAAAATTCAGTGGGGTTTGTTTGCATTGCAAAAAGAGATTAAATTCTGGAGAATATGGGTATTGGTCAAAGGACTCCAAGTCAATTCTCCATGAAACCTGTTATGATTCCCTGCTTTTTCCTTTTTTCGCCAAAAAGGAATCATCTTCAGATAATGCGGGTTTAGTGACTTTGGATGAGGCTGGAAACAAAACTGTTAACCCAAAAAATAAAGAAGGTGATGCTGGGAACAATGCCAACCGCGCAAAGCGAGATGGTGACATTAACGGTAGTAGTAGTAATGGCAATAGCGGTAGTAACAACGGCAACAACGACTATGGCAGCAGCAGCATTCTTAGCAGAAAAAGAGCAAAAAACACAAAGTGCTTTATTTGTAGCAATAATGTGGATTTTGATAGCGATTTGATCATATCGCTATTAAAATTGGCTGAAGGATACAATTGCAATTCTGATGTCCTTTACTGCCATGCTTGCCTTGAGAACCCAAGCAGCGGTGTATATGAGAATTACAAAAAGAAATTTATGAATGCGCTATAGATCTTGGATGGATGGACTATATTATAGGGTGTCCAATTCATTGACCCAAAGAATAAACAAAACAAAAGATTAAATGGCTTGCAGTTTGTCAAAACACCGAGTTATTTGTCAAGTGAATATGAATTTATTGTAAGTAAAACCCTGTTAGAGAAATCACATAAATTACAAGAACTGCAAAATAACGATGGCTCCTCAAAAGCTGAAATGGATTATTTGAAAATGGAAATAGAGGCGTTGGTGTCAATGTATGATAATTATAATAACAGCATGAGTTACTTTAGGCGAGCTCAGGGTGGTAGAAATGGCTTGCGTGAAATACATGATAAAACATAAAAGCAATTAATTATTAAACGGTATTATCACCTTTTTAATTGCGATGGATAACTATATGGTGGTTATCGCAAAGTCTATATTAAATAATATCCGGGATAAAAAATATATTATATGCATGAGGAAAACTAAAACAATTTTATGAGCGTAAATTAACTGCTGAATCTGGTGGTGGCGAGATAAAATTGATTCCCAGCATTCTAAAGGCAAATTAACTGCTCGTGAGAGAATAAACCTCTTATTGGATCCTAACTCCTTTAACGAACTTGATAAATTTGTGACTCACCGAAGTGATGACCCTGAATTGAAAAAATTTTATGGTGATGGACTTATTACTGGTTTTGGAACTGTCAACGGTAGGCAGGTATTTGTGTATGTTTATGATTTTACCGTTTTGGGTGGATCATTGGGGGAAATGGCCGGAAAAAAAGTGTCTAAAGTCATGAGTCATGCAATGAAAGTTGGGAGTCCTGTTATTGGAATTTTGGATTCTGGAGGGGCTCGAATTCAGGAAGGCGTATCCAGCTTGGATGGTTACGGCGACATTTTTCTAAAAAATGCTCTTGCATCAGGTGTTGTGCCTCAGATAACCGCTAGTATAGGTCCCTGCGCTGGGGGTGCAGTTTACTCTCCCGCTATGACTGATTTTGTTATAATGGTTGAGAATGTTGGGCAGATGTTTGTAACAGGGCCTGAGGTTGTTAAACAGGTCCTAAGCCAAGATGTAACATTTGAAGAATTAGGGGGCGCAAAAACGCATGCAACAAAATCTGGTGTGGCGCACTTTATAGCCAAAGATGAAATCGACTGTTTGGACAAAATCAAAACACTGTTATCATACATACCGCAAAACAACAGGGAAGAGCCTGCATTAGTGACAGAAAATATAGATGACTTTAACCGAGTTGATCCAAAACTTGTAAACATTTTGCCTGAGAACCCGTACCATCCTTATGATATCAAAGAGGTGATTAACAAAATAGTTGATGATGGCGTGTTTTTTGAAATACACGAACTGTTTGCAGAGAACATTGTTGTAGGTTTTGCCCGGATGGGCGGAAGATCCGTGGGGTTGATTGCAAACCAGCCATCATTTTTGGCAGGCGCTTTGGACATTCATTCATCAGTCAAGGCAGCCAGATTTATCCGATTCTGTGACTCATTTAATATACCAATAATAACACTTGTTGATACACCTGGATATTTGCCAGGTGCCGATCAGGAACACAATGGGATCATACGACATGGGAGCAAATTGTTGTTTGCCTATTGTGAGGCAACAGTTCCCAAAATAACCTGCATTATAGGAAAAGCATATGGGGGAGCATATATTGCCATGGGTAGCAAGAATTTGGGCACTGATGTCAACTATGCTTGGCCAACCGCTGAAATTGCCGTTTTGGGACCCGAGGCAGCAATCACCATTATGCACAGAAAAAACCTAAAGAATTCCCCAGATGCAGCAGAAATTAAGAAAAACCTTGCCAAAGAGTATCGGAACAAGTTTGCGAATCCCTATATTGCTGCTGAAAGGGGGACAATTGACCTCGTTATAGACCCCATGGAAACACGTCCAATGATAATAAATGCTTTGAATGTGCTATCAAATAAAAAAGAAAACCGTCCATGGAAAAAACATGGAAACATTAACCTATAGGTAAATAGGGGTTGATTTGATTTGTCAAAACGGATTAACAGTATATTAATCGCAAATAGGGGTGAAATTGCCTTACGTGTGATAAGGGCGTGCAGGGAGTTGGAAATTAAATCGGTATCTATCTTCTCAGATGAGGATGCAAGTTCAATACATGTCAAAAGGTCCGATAAAACCTATCACGTTGGACCTGCCTCCCCTTCTCAAAGCTACCTGAACATGAACAAAATCATTGAAATTGCCGTTTCGGCTGGTGTGGATGCAATTCACCCTGGCTATGGTTTTCTATCTGAGAATGAAACATTTGTGGAACTATGCGAAAAAAACAACATCATATTTATAGGCCCAAAAAGCCATGCTATGGAATTAACTGGTGATAAGATGAAATGCAAGGAAATCATGAAAAAAGCGGAAGTGCCCACAGTACCGGGAAGTGATGGTGTTGTCGAAGATGTGGAGGAGGCAGTAAAAATTGCGACAGAAGCAAAATATCCAATTTTATTAAAATCCGCATTTGGTGGTGGTGGTAGAGGAATTAGGCTTGCCCAAAATGAACAAGAATTAAGGCAAGAGTTTGAGATGGCGTCCGCAGAATCAAAGGCCGCCTTTGGCAAGTCTGCCCTTTTTGTGGAAAAGTTTCTTGAGAAAATCAGACACATAGAATTTCAGTTAATACGCGATTCAAGTGGCAACACCAGGCATTTGTTTGAAAGGGAATGCTCAATCCAGCGAAGGCATCAGAAGCTAATTGAAATGTCGCCATCCCCAATAATGACGAAGGAAAAAAGGGACGAGGTTGGGGAAATAGCAAAAAAAGCCGCCATAGCCGTTGATTATCTGAATGCTGGAACCGCTGAGTTTTTGTGCGACCCTCATGGAAATTTTTATTTTATAGAGGTAAACTCTAGGCTGCAGGTTGAGCACCCTGTGACGGAATTGGTCACTGGAACAGATCTGGTAAAACTCCAAATCTCGGTAGCAAACGGGGAAGAAATACCGTTCAAACAAGAAGAGTTAAAGCTAAACGGTTGCGCTATAGAATGCAGAATAAATGCGGAGGATCCACTTTATGAATTTGCTCCATCCGTTGGAAAGGTACCGTATTGCAATTTGCCGTATGGACCTGGGGTAAGGGTGGATACCTACCTTTATCCGGGATGCACTGTATCTGGATTCTATGATTCCTTGGTGGCCAAGCTGATAACTTGGGGCTCTACGTTTGATGAATCAAGAAGGAGAATGCGCAATGCATTGGATGAATTTATAGTTGACGGGATAAATACCACCATTCCATTGTACAAGACCATAATGAATGAAGAGCATTTCATCAAAGGTGACCTCTCCACAGATTATCTTGACCGGTTTTCGATAATAGACAAAATGAGATATGAAATAAAAAACAAATTCAATGACAAGACAAAAATACTGCCTGGAGTAGCCGCCGTTATGCTTTATTCTGAATACGTAAAAAGCAGCAGCAACATAAACAGCGTATCCTCCTCTCAATCTTCTGCCACTTCTACCAACGCTACTAGAAAAAATCTGAATAACACAAACACAAACACAAACAACAACTGGAAATATGGTGGTGTTGCTTACTAATGGAGATTAAAGTTGAAGACATCAAAACAATTTTCCATGGGGAAATTGTTGAATTTGATAAAAATAATAATTTAGTTTTAAAGATTGATGACAAAAAGCATGAACTTAAAATAATCAGCTTTAAAAGCAATATCCTTGAATTTATTTTTGATAACTCGTACTATGAGATTAGGGTATTAGAGTCTACAAACACTGATTTAAAGATTTTATTGAACGGAAACCCCCTGACATTAAAAAAACACTCAAAGCTGGCCGAAATCATAGAGAAGTCTGCCGGACGAGGTGGTGGCGGTGGCTCCTCTCAAAATTCCATCTCAAGCCAAATTCCTGGCAGGGTGATATCTGTCTCATTAAGCAAAGGTGATTCTGTCAACAAAGGCGATAACATTGTGGTTTTGGAATCCATGAAAATGCAGGTGGCAATAAAGTCACCTAGGGATGGTGTCATCAAGGAACTAAAGGTAAAGGAGGGCCAAAGCATCTCCAGAAACGATGTTGTTGCGGTTTTGGAATAGTTTTTTTAACTTTTAACTTTTATTTTGCGAATTCTGTCCACCTTAAAAAAAGGGTTTATGGCTGAATGGTATTTTTTATGTGTGCTCTATTTGAGGGATTATTACCTAACGCCTCCTTTCCAATTACTTTATGGCCTTTAGGGAATTCTGTACCTATATGCATAGCTAACTCGCTCTAAGCATTATCAATAAGTGTTTATGGAAATATTTGATTTCCTGCGGGAATATTGTTAATTTTGTTTGTCACTGATTTTGTCAACAATCTGTTATAAAGGTGAGTTTGTGATTGAAATGCGTTAACCTGACCAATAATTTTTAGATTTTGTTAAAAAAAGGGATATTAGGTTATTTTGAATTAACTTGCTTTTGTCTGTAA
>JBBJMN010000028.1:0-21691 GCA_037720485.1 Candidatus Nitrosocosmicus sp. | reverse complement strand
TCACAATCAATAGCCCAGATTGCAAAGCAACAGGCATCTGGTGGTGGTGCAAATGTTAACCAAGCCATTACCCAAATAGCTGTCCAGGTGGCTGTTGGATCTAATGTCAACCAGCAGATAACCCAGGTAGCCCAGCAGGTTGCGCAGCAAACAGGTGCTTCCCAAGCAGCGGTACAGCAGACAATCCAACAGATTGCTCTGCAAACCGCATCCACCGGAGGCAATGCCAACCAGGCCATAACCCAACTGGCCCAGCAGGTCGCACAACAAGGAGGCTCATCTGCAGCAGTGTCACAATCAATAGCCCAGATTGCACAACAGCAGGCAGCTGGCGGAAGTGGGTTTGCCAATCAAGCCATAAATGAAATGGCTGAACAGGTATCTCTTGGTGCACCAATAGATCAAGCAGTAACAGCATTAGGGAATGAAACATCACTTAGCCTTGCTCCAACCCCGGATCTTGAAGGCGCAGCGGCAACTGACGAAGGCGCATTGCCACTATCTCCAAACGCAACCACAACTGACGAAAGCGCAGCAGCAACCGATGTGGACGCAGCGGCAGCTGACGAAGGCGCATTGCCACTAGCTCCAAATGCGACATTCTGACGAAAGCGCAACCACAATGAGAAGGCGCAGCTGGGGTAGCTCCAAATGCGACATTAACTGACGAAAGCGCAGCAGCAACCGATGGGGACGCAAACCCAACCGACGAAGGCGCATTGCCAGTAGCTCCAAATGCGACATTAACTGACGAAAGCGCAGCACAACCGATGGGGACGCAACCACAACTGCGAAGGCGGCGAGCAACCGATGGGGACGCAGCCAGTAGCTCCAAATGCGACATTAACTGACGAAACGCAGCAGCAACCGATGGGGACGCAACCACAATGAGAAGGCGGCGATGCAACCTGATGGGGACGCAACCACAATGAGAAGGCGGCACCAACCGATGGGGACGCAACCCACAATGAGAAGGCGGCACCAACCGATGGGGACGCTACTGCTGTAGTGTAGCTCCAATGCGACATTAACTGGACGAAAGCGCAGCAGCAACCGATGGGGACGCAACCACAATGAGAAGGCGGCGATGCAACTGAGGGGACGCAGCAGCAACCGATGGGGACGCGCAGCAACTGATGAGACGCAGCCAGTAGCTCCAAATGCGACATTAACTGACGAAACGCAGCAGCAACCGATGAGAACGCAACCACAATGAGAAGGCGGCGATGCAACCGATGGGGACGCAACCACAATGACTTAAAGGCGGCGAGCAACCGATGGGTGCATTCCAGTAGCTCCTATGCGACATTAACTGACGAAACGCAGCACCAGGATGGGGGACAAACCACAACTGACGAAGGCGGCGAGCGTAACCGATGGGGACGCAGCAGCAGCCGATGGGGACGCAGCAGCAACCGATGGGGACGCAGCCAGTATTCTAATGCACATTAACTGACGAAACGCAGCAGCAACCGATGGGGACGCAACCACAAGACGCGAAGGCAGATGCAAAACTGATGGGACGCAACCACAATGAGAAGGCGGCGATGCAACCGATGGGGACGCAACCACAATGAGAAGGCGGCGATGCAACCGATGGGGACGCAACCACAATGAGAAGGCGGCGATGCAACCGATGGGGACGCAACCACAATGAGAAGGCGGCGATGAACCGGATGGGGACGCAACCACAACTGAGAAGGCGGCGATGCAACCGGGATGGGGACGCAACCACAATGAGAAGGCGGCGATGCAACCATGGGGACGCAACCACAACTGACGAAGGCGCGGCAACCGATGGGGACGCAACCAGTAGTCCAAATGCAGTGCCATTAGCCTCAATGCAACATTGGCTGATCCTAATCCGCAAAACATAAAGAAAATGGAATTGTTAATATGCAATAATCCTATCAGAATTAGTTAGATTATGCATGTTACCTTTTAGGTAACGCTTATGAAGGAGTTTGGTTGATTTTCCAATCCATCACCACCATATACTTTAGAGCATGAAACCCTAAATTAATTACAATTGATACTGTTTTTGATGATCTTGATTTCAAAAGTGAGGTGTATATACTCTATATTCACCATTTGTTAACCCGATCTCCATTAGTTCGGATATTATTTCACCAATATGACCCTCAATTGGGTAAATTTATTTAATTTATTCCAATACCATACCCATTCCATGGAAAAAGAAGAAATAGCGGATGGAGGCACAAAAAAACACACGAAAAGTCATCGTAAAAACCATGACTGTTGAAAACGGCGTTAGGGATGTGTTTGATTTCTTTGCTGCGGGAAAAGACATGGAGTTGGGTGGCGCGATAAAGTCATTGAGTAATAATGGGGATGATTGGTGGGTCTTTGATCTAACATTGCTGGAAAATCAAAGATGAATCTTAATGACGTTCCTCAGTATGGATTATTGAATCCTGTTTTCATATTTTGGGGGTTGGAATTGGGTGTATTTCTTAGAGTAACGTCTAACCACACAGGCTCCACAACTACTTGGGCGTTTCTAAGGCCTAATTGTCTTGATGACAAACAATTTGAAGAACAGCTCCAAATATTTAACCTTGAGGGGGATAGTTGGAAACATGCATTGGAAGGCAGCAGACTGCGAAACCTACTTAAAACACATGCATCTTTTTTTTGTCTTTATCATGTCAAATTACCTACTTTGTGGAGTTAGATGGTGAAAATGCTTTTTGGGATATGCGATAATGGACGCTCCATGAAAATTTATACATTTGCCTTGACATCCAATGACCTTAAACTGACCTGACTCGACTGATTTTAAATCAATAACCACATTCCAGTCTCTTTATTATAATACTAACTTGGCAAAAACATCTGATAATCTGTGATAAAATGCCCGAAAGGTTAGCAGATGCGCTATAACGCTGCAGGTTAGCCTAGTCATGCTTTATGCAGTGATTTTTTTAAAGCCAATAAGTAACATATCCATACAATGCAACATGGAAAAGATCAATGTTGCGTTTTGGAACCTGGGAAATCTTTTTGATACCGTGACAACATCATCAATAGCATCAGATTTGGAGTTTACTCCTCCAAGGGGATGGGACGACTCGGCGAAAGAGAAAAAGATGGAAAATTTGGCAAAGACAATAAACTCTCTGCATGATGGTGGAGGGCCTGATCTAATGGGATTATGTGAAATCGAAAATGAGAAAACAGCTCAGGAGTTGATGGAGAAATTGGAAAAGCAAGACGTTTATGCTATTGCCCAATATACGGATAGCCCGGATATCCGGGGAATTGACACCTGTTTGATATACTCCAAGAACATGTTCAGATTTAACTTTGCAAAAAGCTACAACATTAATTTTAGGTACCCAACAAGGGATGTTTTTCTTGTAAATTTATCGGTACTTCAAAACAATGCGGAGATAACCGTTCTCGTAAACCATTGGCCATCAAGAGGTGGGGGCCGCTTTGAGACCGAGCCACTTAGAATAGGGGTTGCAGAAAATTGCGCCAGAGCGGTCGAAGATGTGGTAAAGGTACCGATATGTGAACTTCAAAAATTGCCCGATAACATAAGAAACAATGAAGAGGTTTTGGCAAAGATAAACCAAAAATGGAATAGGAATGTTCTCATCATGGGGGACTTTAATGATAATCCTTATGATAGGAGCATTTTAAATTATTTGCATGCTACTCCTGACAAAAACAGGCTAATTGATTGGCAAGACCTTTTTGAACATCCAAACTTAAGGAAATGGCCTGCCAGTCGCCAAACAGACAAGCACAATTACCTATTTCAGCATGCCTCACTATATAATTGCATGTGGGGCCTTATTCCTGATGGCACAATATTCTATGAGGGTGGATTTGACCTGTTTGACCAGTTCATTGTTTCTAAAGGGTTGCTTCACGGTGATCAGGGTTGAAATGGATTTAGGTGGAATAAAGATAGACAAATCCACAAAATTGATGAACCATGTTCACCATGATACATTTGAGCCACATGGGGAAGGTAAAATTCACCCCATATACAGGGATAGCCCGATGGAGTTTGTGTACCTGAAGAAGGATCAGGATGGAAATGATAGACACATGCCTTCTGGCAGAGACTTATTCACCGGTTTCAGTGATCATTTCCCGATTCAGTCGGTAGTTGATATCCTTTAATTTAAGAACGCCTGATTAATGTGGTTTTTTCTGGAATGAAGATCACAAAACCTGCCAGAAAAGCGATTCAACAGTCTCCATACCGATATTTGTGTTCTGGCCGGGGAAGTGAATATGAAGTTGAATTGGTAGATGCAGCATGGCGTGTATAACTATTTTTATGTAGGAATTGGAGAGTTATTGCCTGTTCCTTCTTTTTTTTGTTTCATTTTGTGCATCAGCATAATCTTAACGGCTTAAGTTTGGAACCATGGTCAGGGCATTTTGCAATGGTTTATTTCCGATAATGAAACGAAGAAAAATAAGCGATAAACGGTTTTAGCATGATTTCGATCAATTGGTAACAATAAAACTAAATATCCGCAAATAAAAAAATCTGCAGGATTCATTCGTGATGGATTCCGTTGCCTATTGCACATAAAAAACACACATGGCGGATAAACTCATACACCTGGTCTCAATGGTATGCTAAATGCATCCAAAATGTTTGGGTGGATTTGTGTGTGAACAACCATCATTATATCCATCGGCGAAGCCTCATCTCTTATTGAATGGTTTAGCTGTATTAGACCATTTTCAAGGTTTGATATCGAAACTGTTGAATCTTTATCAGATGTCATGTGTTTCAGCTCATTGTTAAATACTTCCAATGCCTTTGCAGATAACGCTTGAGCACTTTGGTATTCTGCAACATTTATTGGTGAGTTATTTATGCTCATTGCTGAAGGATGCGTATTATTCATTTGGTCCATTCTCAGACCACCACTATTATTGTCATCAGTCATGCTGCTGCTCATGGACATTGTAGAATTACTGTCCATCATTGCCATGTTTGACATATTCGTCATATCAAAACTAACGGCATAGGCGTTACCATAGTTTCTTAACACCATATCAACAAGTTCCGCAACCCTTAGTGGATGGAGAGTGTTGTTATCATCATCTTTTTTCTCTCCAAAAATGCTATTTATAGCCCCAAAAACAGGGTCTAAAAATCTTGATCCGCCCTCTTGCTGTCTTATTGTCATTGTTGTGATTTCACCTACTTTTGCATCAATGTCGTCAACCAACCGGTTTACCTGTTGTTGCTGTCCAAACACTGTAGATGCTGATGATGATGATGAAGCGGATAATGCTGTGTTCTGCAAACTTTTTACCGCTTTTGAAAGATCTTCTGCCATTTTTTGATCCTTTTCTGCAATCTCAAACATCAGATTCTGAAAATAGAGATTGGCCGCCCTATCAACATGGCCTTGAGCCAATGTTAAATTATTGTTGGCAATGCTTGTCTGAACCAGCTTCGATTCGGTATGAAATTGATCAATAGATGCTATAAACGAGGCATAGTCATCTGGAGTAAAACTATGACCATGTGCTCTATGAACAATGGCACTATTGATATCTGGGCTACTCATATAAACCGAGATAAAAAGGATGCCTGATATCAGTACAATAGAAAAATGCTTCTTCTTTAACATGGTTATAGATAGTTAATAATAGCCTATTAGTAGTATTTTAATGGAACAGTTTCAATCACTTTGCTGTTACTGCAGTAACAATACAGATACTTATCTCAGTAACTCTATTGCCTAATTGGGAATGCATATGCATTTCAAAAATATCAATTATTCGATACCGAATTGTATAATTGTTAATCACGGTAGGTAGCCTACTGCCTATACTCTCGCATTATTGGTTAATACAAAGAACAGCGGAAACAGTTCACCTTCAGAACATGTCGCCTATTGTTTTTTCTTGTATTTTTCATGATTATCTTTAGGGGAACACATGAAAGACTATCTTGATTTGTCAGAGAAAACCTTATCCGTTTAAAATTGGAATCAAAAGCATTAACAAAACAATATGGCATGGGGGGGGAATGTTTTTAAGAAGATTGAAGCATTCATAGTTGATTAATCGATAACCAAAATTGGATCAGCATTTATGGGATCAGGGTTGATATTGAACCTGAGGATAAACGAATTCTTAATTATTACGTAACATGGGTGAAATATGCTCATTACAGGGTGTGTTTGTTGCATTGTTCGTACAGGAATTCTGAAATTTTCCAGATCTCAAGAAAGATCGGGGTGATGCTTGTGATGCTTAGTATCCTCAATCGCATTGAATTTTTAATATTCCACATCATATCCATTAATCTCATGAGAAAAGATTTATTGTCAAAAGAACTGTCAATATGTAAGGCACATAACCAGGTGTTTTGATTGCGATTTTGCTTGTGGCAAAAAAAAACTGCAACCCAAAGCGTATGATGAATTGGTTTGGATTTTTTTGTAGATTATCTTGGCAAAGCATTGTGTATAAAGTGAACAGGCGCATTACCTTCTAACAATTATTATTGCTGTGTTTTATTGGAGCAGTAATGCCGTTTTCGAGTCCTTTTTGGCAATGGTTGAAAGAATGCAATCTCAAAACATTTGATTTCTATAATGATTGATCTGTTTAAATATTGTTTTATCAAATTCTATTTGATGAATAAGATAGTATTTGTGGCCTTAGCTTTAGTGTTGGCAAGTGTCTTTGTAGTTGGAAACTTTGCAATGGGCCAAGCAGAAGCGATAGGACAAGGATGCCCAAAAAGCGGTAATTCCAATTCTCCCCTAAATCCGCAATCTCCTCAGCCAGTTAGCATAGAGGCGGCATCAACATCATCCAAAATCTAATACCTTTCTTTTTTTTATCTATACCGTGTTTCCTATAACCAATTATCTTATGAAACTATAATGTTGATGCTTTTTGGGGTAGTTGGGTAAACAACGATCCCTGAAACCTACACCTTTGCATTGACATAACCTGACCTTAAACTGACTTGGTTGGATAATTTTGATTATTGTGTACATGCATACTAATGCATGGCGCGATTGATACAGTATGCCCTTTTTCGCCCTATGGTTTTGATTCGGATCACAAAGTTACTCTCATGTTTAGAAAGTGTGACTATAATGAGCAGAGGTAGGAAGAACTTTATAATAAAAGATATGCTTAAAGATTAATGGTGTTTTGCAGACACTGCGAAAGAGGCTTTTCGTTTGGGGCTGTATCTTTTTGCCCTACTTGCGGAAAGCCACGGCAAGACGTTTCTACCGTTATTAGTCCACCACCGCAAACACATTCCAAAAAGCCCGAGAACACTCTTGCAATATCTATATTGGCAGGTGCCGTCGCATTTCACGGGGTTGGGCATCTTTACGTTGGAAAGATAACAAAGGGCATTAAATTGCTGATTGTTGGATGGATTCTGGCTGCGCTAACAATCTTGTTTCCACCATTTGGTATAATCTATTTTGTGTTTTGGATATGGCAGGCATATGACGCGTACAGAATAGCTAAACATCGCAAAGAAAACCATGATAAAAAAGGCAATAATGTGTTTTGGTGAGCAATACAACAAAACTTTACTGAATGCCACAATGAATTTTTCTTAAAATGTGCTCCGATAAATTAACCCCAACAAGTTAAGCAAATTATTGGTATGTGCCCTATGATACAGTCCATCAAAGTTTGACTTAACTTTGGATGAAAGGGGCTTTGGGGACATTGATAAGACTGTCCAATCTATCAATAACCAAAAAAATCTATAATAGGGATTTAAGGGGAGGGATTATTGAGAATTTAGTTTCATACAGACAAAAAAAAAGATTAGTTATGGAATGAAAAATTAATGGCGCATGGGCATAACGTCAAGATAAGGATAAAAACCCCGTAAAGCCCATCATATGTTCTTTCTCTTGTAACATATAGAGGAACCCTAACCCAGAAGGAAACAGCGGTTAAGGGAAATGGAGCGCCAATAAGTTCGCCTTTCGTGTGATGCCGACACGGCAACGGTGTCTGGAAAAAAAGGGCGAGATAGATCACCAATGGATTTTTCAACAAACGCAAAGTAATTTCACATAAACGGGGTATTGTTTTCTTGTGGTTATTGTATAATGACAGATTCCTAAAAACATATACCTTTGCCTTTAAGTATTGTTATTGATAGTCTTGTCATTTTTGGTTATTTTGTTTGTTAATAAACAGCATTGATTTTGTTTCTTTTGAATTGTGGTGAATCCCATGCCAACGCTTTTACCTTTATTTTGGCTTGATGTCTAGAAAAGTTATCTGATAACATAAATCCAGGTGCTTTTGTGTCATAATTCATCTCTATGGGACTGATTGGATGCTTTTTGAACTTTAACCGATTTGAAGATATCTGTGAATAAGTTACCTATTGCACATGAATTTGGTCTATGCGATTCCAAATGATTTATTTTTACAAACATATCCTTATGGGGCGGATTGGTCTATTTAGCATTGAGAACAGCCATGCTAACAAAAGTTTTAACGTGTTTACTTGTCTGCTGATTTTGTGTTGTTCGTTTATTTACATCTAGTACTTTAGTTGTTGTTTTTTTAATTTAATTTCCAAAATATTCTTTCAAATCATTGTTGATGGACAGAGTTAGAGTTGAATCCCTGTTGCAAATGGGTCCTATTTATTGGTACGCATATACATGCACATCGTAATAATAATTTTGGCTCTGCTAGTTTTGAGCGAATAACCCCAATTACCCCATAATAATTTGAACATTAATCTTATTGGGATAAGAAAACAATTACAAAAAATAATTTAACCTAAAATAGAATAAGTGCTAATATGGTATTAATGTTCTTATGGAAAATGATATTTAAATAATAAAAAGAAAAGTTTTGGCTTATCTGCCGATACACAGGCCGTCAGGCACTGATGTGTGGCAGAGGTTGTCGGAGAATATGTTTGCGTTGATGTTGGTTGGGAGACCGTTGCCGTTGTTGATGTCCACACCGCTGTTTTGAACTATGGTGTTTGTGTTTACGTTGTTGTTTGCGCTCTGGCCATCCAAGAACACACCGTTGACTGAGCCTGTTATTGTGTTAAAGTCAAGGACGTTTTCAGCGGAGTTTACCAGTGTTACACCTGCCAATTGGTTGTCAGTGAGCATGTTTTGGTGCAGTTTTGTTCCGGTTGATGAGTGGGAAGCCACACCTATGCTGTTTGAGAACATGTTGTTTGTTTCGATGCTGGTGTTTATGGCGCCGGTGTTGAATATTGCGATTTGGTTCTCGGTGAAGGTTACCTTTGAGATCGTGTTGCCTGAACCACCAGTGTTTAGGACACCTGCCTGGAAGCCCTTGATTGTGCCGCCTGTGACCTGGACGTCATCGTTGTTTGCAAGCATTATGCCCACCTTGGAGCTTTCGCCCCCTGGTCCGGCAATGGTAAACCCGTTCAGATCGATGGTGATGCCATCAGCACCCGCAATGAGCCCGTCAGTGCTGCACTCAAGGTTTGCTGAGAGTGTTACACTCTCTTTGACCACTTGACCGCAGGACAAGCTAGTGCTGGTAGGGACGCCTTTTGCGGATTCCGCAGAGCTTGCAGAATTTGTACTTGAGCCTGATGCTGCCGGAGTATTGCTGTTGTTATTGTTGTTATTATTATTATTAGTTGGAAGAGCGCTATTCAAAATATTTTCAATCATGCTGCCGTTTTCGGTTGCCAAAATTGGTTGTGTAAACAAAGCACCAACAGATGCAAATGCCAAAATTGCTGCCATGAGGTATATTTTATTATTCATTCAAACAAATTAACCCATGTTTAATATATATGAGAAGATGCTCTATGTACTAGATTTAAGATTAAAGCTTATCCTACATAACTAATTGATAACTAAATCAATTATAACATTTTTAGATGGTTATTCTGTGTAGTTACATTTTATAGCAATAACTTTGCTCAATATACTGCGACAATCCTTTTAACATGATCCTTTACCAAAGATAATGAAGGTATTATCCGTAGTAGTAATAGTATCGAACATTTGAGGGTAATCTGGATGTCACTGTATATAAACTCGGACAATGTGGGTATATGCGACAAATCTGGATTGGGGATCAATCGAACTAACCTTTAATCATAGAATTGATAAAAATAATATAGTTGGTGAATTCCAAAAACCTGAATTAAACTTGTTGATCAGAATGTATGAAATGAACAGATTTTTAAGGAATAAAAGAAATTGTCGTGATAATGGAAAAAGAATGCGATAAAAACAGAAAATAACCGTTTTGCGATATTGTGGAGAGGATTCGGCTTTGACAAGCAAAGGTGGATCATATGGAGTTTATTTCGTATTTATATAAAAAGAGGATTTGATTAGATAGGTATGCAGGTTGCAAAAAATAAAACAAAATAAAACCAACAAACTTTTCCTGCCGCGGTAAACCAAGAAGATTTTATTCTTCGATTTTATATTGGCTTTCTGCTTCTTCTTTTGTTATCCTGAACCTTACCTTGCGGCCATCAAATTTGTCGACAAGACTCTTCGGAATAGAATAAGTTTCCTTACTAACCCTACCGACTTTCGTTATTACGTTGGTATCTGTAATTCCTTGAATCTCACCAAGATCATCGTCATCTATTCCTCTTGCCTCTTTTTTTAAGGTGGCATTCCATTCAATACCTGAACTCATATCAATACATGAAAAACGCAATATATAAATAATCTCCGATAGGCAAAATTAACTCATCGTATACTTTGCTGGTTTAGTTAAACTTGTGGTATAACCTGTATTGACAAAATCAATTTAAAAATTACATAATTTGAGATGCCTTTTTTTGCATTTTTGGGTTATGGCGCAGTCAAACTTGAGCCTTGTAGTTTATGGTTCTAGGGGAATAATGCAGATAACTGTCATGTATAACAGATCCTAATGTTTTATTTTGTTATTTTGGACTATGGGATTTTGACGCCAAATGAACTTATGCAGTTAATTGTTGTTTTTAATTAGCCTTTTCTTTGATTGTGAAAAAGCTATGAGCATTTGAAGGAATGTGGTGTTAATCTGTAAACAGGCTTTACTGTATGTCTGCAAACCCTGAAAAAAAGATGGAATTGTTTTTCAAAGAAATTGCGAAAATCATCCTTTAAATTTAGACAAATGTAGACAATTAGTCATTATCGCTTGTATTGTTTTCGCTTGTTCTAGGAGTCTTCTGAAGTTCGGTGTCAAAACTATTTCCACGGGTTGAATCTTGACTTTCAATAACTGTCACCGCAACCTGTGCCGTGTTGCTGTCTTGGGTTCCGTCGCTGGCCTTGAAAGCAAAACTGTCCTTTCCTGTAAAGCCCTCATTTGGCGTGTAGATTAGCGCGCCTGTGGCCTTGTCAAACCCCGAAATCTCGCCTGACTTTGGCTCCGATGCTATTGCGTATGTGAGCGCATTGCCGTCCTGGTCTGTGGCCCTGAGCGTGATGTCAGCTGGTGTGTTTGCTGTTGTCGTTACGCTCTGGCTTTCAGCCATCGGTGGTGCATTTACTTTGTTAACTATTACTTGAACCGTTTTTTCAGATGATAGTTCATTTCTATCAGTTACTGTTAGCCTAAAAGTCATTGCCTGTTGGTTATTTGTCCCATCCAATAATGGGGCATTAAAGCTTGCTTTTGGTTTATTGCCATCTTTAATGCTTACAGGCAAACCAGAAATCTGAGCCCATTGATATGTTACACTTTTGTCATCCTTTGAATCAAAACTATCGGAGCCATCAAGGACAATGTTGCTTGTTCCTTCATTTACCGTCTGTTCATTGACCGTGTCCACTACCGGAGAATTGCATCCAGTCCTGTCCCTGATTGCCGCACTTGACGTGATTATTGTGTTTGCAACATTCTCTGTAATGAAGTCCGTTACCATGACTCTTGAAAACCTGTAATTGAATGAGTCTATATACTCACAGATAAGGTGATCATAGGAGTTATCGTCTTTTATGTTATCAATGGAGTTATCTAGTGAGTTCATTAACCCTTGTTGAATGTTTGGGGGCAAATCTAAAAGTAGAGTAAAATCCCTTAGTTCCGCAATGGAGTCCCTTAGTGATACAATCGTCCAAGAGAACGTTACGGGGGTTGGGTCTTTGTTGCCTGACGTATCTACGGCCCTTACCTGAAATGTGTGCAAACCCTGTTCCAAGTTCATATGATAGCAGCCAGCCTCATTTGGTTGGTAATTTACTGTACTTGCTTGCCAGTTTTTGTCATCCATTTTGCACTCAAAGCCCCTTACCCCCACCTTGTCTGATCCATTGAACCTAAAGCCTATGTCATCTGAGATTGTGCCTTCGTTGTTCTCTATTTGGCCCATCCAGCTGACCTTGGCTGTTTCAAAAGCTGTGGTTGGAGGTATGGTGTCTTGCACCCTTACCTCAAATGATTTTTCTTCAAGGTTGTTTGCTTCGTCTACAGCAGTACAGTTTACTGTCGTCTCGCCAATCCTAAAATTGCTACCTGATGAAGGTATGCATTGTGGGACTATGTTGCCACTTACCTCATCTGTCGCAGAAACATCAAAATTTACAATAGCCCCCTGCGGACCTGTTGCCTCTGCTATCACTGGATCATTAGGCGTGGTTATTGTTGGAGGGTCGGTATCTTCTGATTGTTGAATTCCAGGGTGTTGTGCATAAGCAGCATATTGGCAGGCATAAACAAAGAACACAATTGTTATTAGCAAAATGAGTGGAGTAATATATTTATCCAATACATAGAGACAAAAAACCTAAATATTTAAGTGCTGTTTATGTAGGGTTGGTTGCGTTTAGTTTCTAAATATGGAAATGTTCCATGGATGTGATTATGATACGTTATTGTATGCAAAACTACCTAAACGTTAAAAATTAACCATTCTACTCTTTTTATCTTGTATTGTTTTAACCCATCACTTGTGTGAAAGGGTTAATGTAATTTTGGGATTACTGGATAGTATCGATTCTTGATAACCTATACCTTTAGATTGACATTTTGCCTAATTTTAGTCAACTTTGCATGTTGGCTTTTGTTATGGTCTATGCAATTATGGATGAGTTTTAATACCGTTTCAGTAACAAAATCTCTGTATCGGCGCTATGGAGTTTTGAAGAGATTGTTGTGCTATTATTACTCTATCATGACTAACATGGAGCAGGTTTTTCCGTTTTTCCTTTCTTTTGATTGTTAGAGGATAAAACTCAATTTTCCATACAGGTGAATTCGTTAACTGTTTGATTTTATTTTGGACCCTATCTTCAAATTTTTTTAACAATATGGTTTTCCAACCCCCGAACCCGACAAAAACCTTCCAATCATTGATGATGGGCTGAATGCGTGTGTATTCTTATGCTAATCTACTCCTGAAATAACTGACTTTGGCGTGATTGTGAGTAGGTTATAAGACTATTTGGTTGTTGTTAAATCTATTTGCAACAAAATACTATATTTAAAACATTTTTCCGAGCAATTGTCATACAAATACAAATGGATGGATAAATTGCCATGGAAAGCAAAAAATATAGATACTATGAAAATCCTTGATTGTTATAATGCGAATATCATCAGAAATGGCAAAAGCGATTAATGACCAAATATCTTTTGAAGCTTCATCTGCCAATGCTTATACTGCAATCGGATCATGGTGCGAGAGAACAGGATATGATGGAAGTGCCGCTTTCTTTTTTGAACAGGCTAACGAAGAAAACGGGCATATGCTAAAGTTCCTCCATTACCTTAATGGCACTGGGGCAGAGGCGGTGATTCCAGCAATTGAGAAACCGCCTGGTAATTTTGAATCCCTGGAAGCTACTTTCCTATTTGGCCTAAAGAGCGAGCAGGCTGTAACCAGGTCAATTTACGATCTGGTAGACATGACTGAAAAGGAAAAAGACCGCTCCACATACTCATTCTTACAGTGGTTTATAAATGAACAAATAGAAGAGGAGACATTGTTCCAAACAATTCTCCAAAAGTTTGATTTGCTTGGGAGAGACAAACTGGCAGTATATAAAATTGACCAGTCCCTGACTTCAATTAGGTCACAGGTTGGTGTAAGCAAGTAAACCCAGGATGGCCCTCTGCTTATTGGGGGAAAAATTCTCCTCTACGTATTTTTTAGCAGCAGCAATTTAAATACGGAAAAATGAGTTAATCAATTCTTCAAAGTTGGCTACATTTGCTTCGTATCTTAACTCCGTTTATATTGGATCTAAAACTACGATTTATTGATATGAAAAACTGATTTTTTGTTAGCCCTGAAACACATTGATATAGTAAATACTGCAAAAACTTTCAAGCAAAACACAGTAGACTGCGGGATTAACTTCCTTGTGATGAATGGTTTAATTCTGTTAGGGTGATTCAACCAGTTTTTATCCTATTTTAACCTATCCTTTTGGAGTTGCTGACTATACCCCATATGTTGAATTGTTTTTAATGTTTGATTCCTAAAGTCAAAATCATCTTTTATGACAATGACGTGCATTTCAAATACCTTATGCATTAACCTTCGTATCATTACTCCATTTTTATCAATACGTAGTGAGGGATATCGGATGCTGTCGCAGGGTATAACGTTTTATGTTCCAAACCCTGCAAATGCAATTTCTTTGCTTCCTAAACGTCTGTAACTGTTGCTATGTCCACAACCTTTCTTCACTGGTGTGTTTGTTGCTTTTTGTCATTTTGCGAATTGAATTTGCTTGTGTCATTTACCGTCTTCTTATATTGGTCTATGGACGGTTTTTCAGGTTATAGTACCCCTCACCTGTTTTTCCAAACCCATTGGTTGGCTAGGGACCTCTGCGTCTTTACATGCATTGCATTCTTGCATCTTTTTTTGTGGCGGGTTGATTCCTTCCGCCTGATTTATTGTATTAGATATAAAGAGTAACTAATCGTGTAACAGACCTGTAAATCAAACTACAGATTTGGAGATTACATGTTATGTTATTGGATAACGAGTCGTAGATGCCCTATATCCTATTTTTGAAAACAATTTTTACAATGTCATTTAGTATATATTTAAATGAGTAACGTATTTTAAAAATGCAAAACAACCAATGCATATGGATTTGAGATCTCCATGAATTTTATTGACATGCATTATCGAAAATTGCACATTGTTGATTTTGTTGAATATTTGGCAATAAAAGCACAACTTGTTGTTGAGGAAATGGTTGATTCTTTTTTCCAGGCCCTAATCAATAAAAAAATATCATTTTGTTCATTATCCACAGGGGATTGTAAATATCCTATACTCAATGAATTTGAAACACGGAAAAAAAAGATGTGTTTCCTATGATTTACACACTAACACATTAATCCAGGTGTACAGTGGCTTGGGTTGAATATGTGGTGACGTTCGGTCCAATCTTGATGGTGGTTGTTATTTTGAGGATGCTTGTGAGTGACAGTGTGGGTGTGGTCCTTGTGGGTAAAGACATGGGTGTGCTCGTCATGGTATTGTCCGTTCTGTTCGGATGTCAGTGTTGCTATTTGATCTGATATCTCGCCTATGATGCTTGTTAGTTGGGCAATTGTTTCAGTGGAGTTACCCCCTGCGGCTAATGCCTCCCTTGCTTGGGTTAGATTCGACTCTAGTTGTCCCAGGTTCGCTGTTTGATTGTTATTGTTGTTGTCCGTTTGCGCATAAACTGATGCTAGATCTGATTTTGGCATGCTACCTGATGTCGCAAACGAAAAAAACATAATTGCTGCCAATACTGGTATTAAAATTAATTTCTTATTCGTTATTTTTGAATTATATGGGTTATACTTAAGTAATTTTCCTATATTGCGCAATTTTTTTGTGTTGAGTGGGTTTCCTTCCTTCTTCATATAACAAAATCATTTGTTTGGTGTGTTGGCATTGAAAACAGCCATTGTTGAAATAAAACATGGTATGTTTGCAAATCTGCCGCTCTTCCTATTGTCGGATTTTATTTGGTGTTTGCAAATTTGTTAACCATTTCACATCATGATGGATCAAAACTTCCCGTTTTTTGCTAACAATTTGTTTTCTAAAACCTGTCACTAGAATTCACTGGATCGGGGAAATACGATTCACCAAGGCAACGCTTGTAAAACAAAATAAAGTTGTTCTCATTGCTCTTTCTCCCTCCCTCTTTTGACCATATCAAACATTTGCTTGGCGAATGCTCCCACAAATGCACCTGCGAAAATGCCTATGAACTGACCGTATGTGGCCCAAAAATCTTCGAATCGATCATCAATGCTCATGGGTGGAATTACTGTTACTGTAAGGTTTATTGGCTTTGTTAGAAAACCCACTGTTGGGTATTTTTGTGATATTATGAACTCTGGGTCTACAGTTCCACCCCGTGGGGAGATATAGGTTGGTTTTGTTGTTGTGGCCATTGATGGCTCCCTTATTGTTGCCTCCAAAGGTACTGTGTAGATGCCTAAGGGGGTTTGTTGGGGAACAGCTACCTTGATTAAGGGAGGTTGGTTTCTTTGGATGTTTACTTGCAATTCGCTAGAGTTAAAACCTTGCCCTGTGCTGTAATTGTTGTTGTTGTCGTTGTTGTTGCTATTCATGTTAGATCCATTAGTAACGCCTAGAGTTATGTTTATAACATCATTAGAAAAACCCGAAGTTGATTGTATTCTGGCTGGGATTAGCAGTTCTTCTCCCTGCCTTATAACTACACTTTCTGGGGAAGTGGTTATTTGTAGTCTGGGTGGGGGAATGGTCACGTAGCTGGTAAATTGCCTAACCTCGTTGGATTTGTGTGACTCTGCTGCATAGAACAATATGTTGTATTCACTTGGTGAATTTATGGAGCTCAATTCCAAGTCTAAATTCGCATAACCTGGGCCCACCGGCGGGTCTTCATGTGATGGCGTAAAGTTTGTTTTTGACCCTAGTAGCCTGTATCTGCCTGTGGATGACAATTGGTAAAGGTATCCGCTTATTTTTCCACCCGCTGACTCCACATAAAGGTCATAGTCTGCGCCGTTATAACCTGTTTTAGTGTTGGTGTCAGCATCGATAAGCATTCCGTAACTTAACTTCTTGGACTGCTGGTTATCGGTAGAGTTAAAAGCAGAGGAGTTGAATCCCGAGGCTAGCCAAATTGTTGTATTCAGTGTTTGCCCGTCGCTGATGTAGTTCACTGCCAGTATGTCGGTGTAATTTGATTTTAGGTGCGTATCATTATTGCCATAAGTCTGAACCCCATTTCGATTCTCGTTTATTAACTCTTGAAGCTCAAAAGACGGTGATTGGGCCAAGGAAATGAAGAGGGTATCATTGCTCAAAAATGACAATAACAAAATTAATAAGAAAAAAATACCACTGAAACTAAAAGATTGATTTTTTTTATGAACTTTATTTACACCTGATGCTCTAAATTGTGTTATTGCGACTAAAAACTTTTTCTTTTACCATTATCATGTCAAATTAAATTATATTGGTAACTCCACGTTGTGATTTTTTTAGAATTTGCATATTCGTTTTCGACAACTGGAAACTAGCGTATACCGTAATCTCTGTATTAAAGAATAACACTAAGTTTAGCAGGAAAACAAGATGTTTGAATCTGATAAAGTCAAAAATAATCAACAAACCATCAAACTCGCCAAACGATCGGTTATGAAAAAAATATTTTTTTTGGGAATGGTGCTTGCAATGACTCTGGTCGTCAGTGCTTGGCTGGTTCCCGCTCAGTATTTGGTTTATTCACAGATTTTTCAGGTAGGTGTTATAGGTTATCTGTTTGTGGAAATAACAGCCAAAACGGCTTTCAGGTTGGCATTATCCACGCTACACTCCACCCGGACAGCCAAATCCATAAGGAGCATTACCAGGATCTCCGGAGCAATTGTGATTGCTGTTGTTGCAGTTTCCTACCTTAGTCAAAACGCCGCCGTGGCCGCATCAATTGGCACCATGTCTGCACTGGTCATTGGTTTTGCCTCACAGAACCTGCTGGGAAATATGATCGCAGGTATGTATATAGCGATAACTAGGCCGTTTAAGATAGGGGATATGATAACCGTCTTTGGAATCACAGGTAATGTCCATGACATAGGATTGCTAAACTGCGACCTATTGATGAAAGATGGCAATATCGTACGCACACCAAATACCTCCCTGCTGACGACACCTATAACAATAATATTGCAGACGGGGGATAACTCAAAAACACAAAAACAACAGCCTTCTGAAACAAGTCCAACAAAATAAAAAAGTGGGATAAAGTATATCGTATCTACTTGCCCTTGTTGCTATAAGATGCCATAATCCTTCCTAGTTCTTCATAGAGCTCTTTTTTTGCATTTGATGCTGATACAGATGAATGCCATTGCCTTTCAATTGTTTTGACCGCCAATTCAGCTGTCCTATCTATGGTGTCTCCCCAATCCCTTTCAATTATTTTCTTGATTTTTTCGACGTGCACCTCTTTCAGTGCCGCAAAGAAGGATCTTTCCAATAACTGTTTTGCTGTTTCGATTGGATCTGTTTCACAACAAGAGGAACAGCTGTTGCAATTACCAGTTGTTGATGTTTGGCATCCACACGCATTTGAACGATTCTGATTGTATGTTACAGATTCTCCCATGCGGTTAGGAACCGCACAAGTTGAGTCACATTGGTTTTCTACCATTCTAAATCACTTTGTGTTATTAACTATAATAAGGTAAGTATATAAATTGGTAAGTGAATAATCAGTAAGTAGATAAAGTGTTGTTAAGTTGATAGAACAAGAGTCATATGAACAACATCAGGAAAAAAAGGAAAGTTCCAAACAGCAGCAACATGTGATAGAGGGGATGCTGTGCAAATGTTGCCCGGTTTTCAATACCTTCAACATAATCGGCAAAAAGTTTTCCCTTTTGATACTGCGAAATATGATTTACGGAAAACATAAACGATTTAACGAATTTTTAAATTCCATAGAGGGGATAAATCCCAAAACATTGTCAATACGACTAAAAGAGATGGAGAATGACGGAATCATAAGGCGTCAAGTATACGATGAGACTCCAATCCGGATAGAATATTGTCTTACCCAAAAGGGCAAAGAATTGCAGCCGATTTTGGAGCAAATGGCGTTGTTTTCCGTCAAATATTGCGGCGACCAGATATTTGACCACCCTGACCCGGCCAAAATTGACAAAATAACCGCAAAATCAATAAAAAAATACATGTAGCATAGAAGTGTTTTGGCAACCGGATTGACAGTTTTTTCCATTTTGATTTTCATTGTTAATCCGTGCTACTTCCCCTATCCGCAATCAACATCTAGGCTAAATCCGGGCAACCGATTTTTGCAGCAATCACCCTGTGTTTCAACAAAATTACAAGGGGTTTTTGCGGACTTAAATGATGCCAATAGAGCACATTCGTGTAATTGTTATTCCACATGATATCAACATGGATAACGAATGATTAACTTTGATTCACATGCTTACCAAATCGTCACTTACTGGTTTATATACTTACCTTATTATAGTTAATGAGATAAGGTAAGTAAATATGAACAAAAACCTACGCGAAAGAAACAATGTGATTAGCGAAACAACGGTTGTCAGTCGCCATGCGTGGCTCACTTTGGCAATACTAAGTAGCACCCTGTTGACAGTTTTTTTCTCGGAAACCATGCTTTTGCCTGCCTTACCGGAGATAATAGGCGACTTTAGCATATCTTACGGGACTGCTGCATGGATATTCAGTGCCTACTTGATTGTGGCTGCAGTGATGACCCCAATTGCCGGTAGGCTTTCAGATCTATTTGGGAAAAAGAAAGTGTTACTGTCATTGCTTGTAATATATATGGCAGGGCTTACCGCTGGCGGATTCGCAGATAGCATCACCTTTCTACTCTTTACAAGAATAATTCAAGGTGTCGGTTTAGCCGCTGTCCCGGCTGCTTTTAGCCTTCTTAGGGATACGTTTCCGCCGGCCAAACTTTCAATAGCTGTAGGGGTATTTGGCTCTGCGTATTCTGCAGGCTCTGTGGTCGGCCTATTGGTGGGCGCCAGCATCATCCAAACCTTTGGCTGGCACGCAACCTTCTTGGCCATAACACCTTTCGCATTATTTGTAACATTGCTTATTGCAAGGTTCGTAAAGGAACACACGGTGTTAAATCAATCAAAAAACTCAAAGATTAAGGGAAATGCATCATACAAGAAAAGAAAATCGTTTTCGATAGACATTAAGGGCATACTGGCCCTTTCTGCCACAATAACCTCGTTTCTCGTTGCCCTTACGCTTATACAAATCGGAGTAAGCACTGAGAATCTTCCGCACATTGCAGGCGCATTCGTAATATCTGCGGTTTCACTATCTGTCTTTGTCATGTTAGAGAGAAAGGCTGTGCCTCCGTTTGTTGACCTGAGATTGTTGCGTGACAAGATACTATTGCCCTCCTACATCCTGCTGATATCTACTGGGATTGCGATGTTCATGATCTATCCCACGATAGTCCAGTTGGTCAGAAGTCCTGTTCCCTTGGGGTTTGGGGGCGATTCAGTGGATGCTGCGAATGTCCAGCTGCCCTTTATGGTAAGTTTCCTTGTGTTTGCAAGCATTACCCCCTTTATCATAAACAAAATAGGCAGTGTAAAGCCCGCAATCATTGGTGGAGTCGTCAGCCTGTTTGGAACATTTGGATTGATGGTGTTTCATGCACCAGAGTCCATGGTTTCTGTAAATTTGGCCATAATTGCCACGGGCCTGTCACTCACAATGACCACAACCTGGAATATGGTGGTGTCATCCTCCCCAAAAGAATTCACTGGAATATCCGTAGGGATTGGTGCGCTATTGTTGTTTATAGGCATGGCAATCGGCCCAGCACTGGCGGGAATATACATGGCTGATCATGAGAGGATTGGAACACAAGGATCTTATCCATCGGCCCAGTCATATGACCTGGTGTTCCTTACGGCAGGATTGCTTTCGGCAGTGTCCCTTGCATTTGCATTGGTGCTAAGAAGAAAGACAACATATGCTGCAGCCTAAGAAATCAATTATTCATTATGGGAGGTGGTGGCATCACCAATTTTTATTACAGAATAAAACCATTTTAATCACTTTCCGGTTTTTCCTCCGCTAGTTCCATAAACAAAATCATGAAAATTATTACCAAATGAATTATGTGTCAAAACCTAACTTAAAACATAGTTCAAAAAAAGAATGGAAAGGATGTGCTATGTGATGTTTTTTACCAGTGTGGCGTTAATGGTATGAAAAATACACTACTTATGAGAACTATGCCACCGATCATTCCTATTGCCCATACATTTGATTTTAGCAGATTTTTTATGCTCATACAATCTCTTCACCAAGGAACTATAACAAGGGTTGTCAGCGCTTTGTGTTATTTCTACCACATTCCATCATTAATAGCATAATGTGTTAATTTGCTAAATGGTTATGATTAATCAACAAACTGTTCTGGAATGGCATAATGACAAGCGAAAGCACATGTTTGGCTTAAACCTGATTTTGTATGCCGAAATGAACACACAATTTTTTTTCCTTTTTTATGGGATATTGTTTTTTATGGAAACCAAAAAAAATATGGCATTTAATTTTTTTTTAATTTATTTGTTCATTATAATGTATATATGATGTATATGTATATGATATGTCTCTGTTTATGACCTGTTTTGAAAAATTGAAAAATCAAACCTCTGTTAATTTCCTCTC